>JAYTLK010000139.1:0-11486 GCA_043729515.1 Herminiimonas sp. | reverse complement strand
TTATAACATGCATGCCGCCTGCGCCCTGACCTGAACTTCGCGGTGCGCCCCGTCCTTTTAGAAAGTGCCAATGACCGCTACCCATCTGCCGCAAGCCCTCGGCCACATCCGGGTGCTCGACCTGACCCGCGTGCTGGCCGGCCCCTGGTGCGCCCAGAACCTGGCCGACCTGGGCGCCGACGTCATCAAGGTAGAGCGACCCGGCACTGGCGACGACACCCGCTCGTGGGGCCCGCCCTACCTGCGTGACGCCAATGGCCACGACACCGCAGAGGCTGCCTACTATCTCGCGGCCAACCGCGGCAAGCGTTCGCTCACGCTCGACATCGCCAGCCCGGAAGGCCAGGACATCGTGCGCGCACTGGTCTTGCAGTCCGACGTCGTCCTGGAAAACTACAAGGTCGGACAACTGGCGAAATATGGCCTCGATTACCCCAGCCTCGCGGCGTTGAAGCCTGACCTGGTGTACTGCTCCGTTACCGGCTTCGGCCAGGACGGGCCCTATGCGCCACGGGCCGGTTATGATTTCATCGTGCAGGGCCTGGGAGGCTTCATGTCGATCACCGGCGAGCGCGATGCCCTGCCCGGCGGCGGCCCGCAAAAGGCCGGCGTGGCGATCGCCGACCTGATGACCGGCATGTATGCCACCGTGGCGGTGATGGCAGCATTGACACACCGCGACCGAACCGGTGTCGGCCAATACATCGACCTGGCGCTGCTGGACGTGCAGGTGGCGATGCTGGCCAACATGGGCACCAATTACCTGGCCAGCGGCAATGCGCCGACCCGCTGGGGCAATGCACATCCGAACATCGTCCCCTATCAAACCTTCGCCACGGCCGATGGCCACATCATCGTCGCCGTCGGCAATGACGGGCAATTCCGCAAGTTCGTCGATGCCGGCGGCTGTCCGGAACTGGCCGACGATCCGCGTTTCGCGACCAACCCCGAACGGGTGCAACACCGCGAGCTGCTGGTGCCGCTGCTGGCCGACATGGTGCAACGGCAGACGCGCGAAACCTGGATCGCCACCCTGGAATCGGTCGGCGTGCCGTGCGGACCGATCAATGCCCTGCCGGATGTTTTTGCTGATCCGCAAGTGCGCGCGCGCGGCATGCAGGTGCGCTTGCCACACCCGCAGGCGGGGTCGGTCGATGTCGTCGGCAGTCCGATGAAGCTGTCGGCCACGCCGGTGCGCTACGAGCGCGCGCCGCCACTGTTGGGAGAACACGCCGATGCCATCCTGCGCGAGCTGATCGGGCTGGACCCGGCAGCCATCGACGCGCTGCGAAAGCGCGGCATCGTGTAGTCGACCAGTGATCGAAATTTTTCAACTTCCTACATGCGCAGCCGATTGACATTGCCTACAGGAAATTAGCCTCGTATAAATATCGACAGTAGCCGATAACCTGCAGTCGCCGGTTCTGCGCCACGGTGATTCGCCCCGCTTGGCAGGTTGGTCGTCAGCCGTAATGGCTCTTTGCCGGCCACCGGTGGCGAGGTTCCCGTATCCGTTCGTCGAGAGGCCTGCAATGAAATTGAGCCAGTTCAAGTTGTCGCACCGATTCGCCATCATGATTTCGCTGTTCGTGGCGGGTTTCATCATCTTCGGCGCCTGGTCCTTCAAGACCATTGACGACCTGAAGGTCAACGGCCCGCTGTATCAGCGCATCGTGCAGGGCAAGGATCTGATCGCCGACATCCTGCCACCGCCCGAATACATCCTGGAATCCTATCTGGTGAGCCTGCAGCTGGCGGCCGCGAGCGACAAACCGGAGCAAGACGCCCTCGTCACCCGCCTGACGACCCTGAAGACCGACTACGACACCCGGCATGCTTTCTGGCTGAAGGAAAACCTCGAGACCGAGCTCGACGACGTCTTCCTCAAGCAAGCCCATGCGCCGGTCCTGCGCTTCTATGCCACCGCTTTCGACGCGCTGGCGCCGGCGGTCAGGAAGGCCGATGCACCGGCCACGGCAGCCGCCCTGGCGCAGATGAAAACCGACTACGAACTGCATCGCAAGCTGATCGATCAGGCTGTGCAGATCACGACCCGCCGCACCGAGGCCGATGAAGCCCTGGCCAAGCGGCAGATCCGCGGCGACCTGTTGCTGATGCTGGGAATTTTAATCGCTTCGGTCGGCGCCGGTGTCACTGCGGCGGTCCTGATCATTCGCGGCGTGGTGCGCAGCATCGGCGGCGAGCCGGAGTATGCGACCAGCATGACGCAATTGATGGCCGGTGGCGACCTGCGCTCCGAGATCGCCCTCGATGACCGGCGCGGCGGCAGCCTGCTGGGTGCGATCAAGAGCATGCAGGACATGATGATCCGCACCACCGACGAAATCAAGCAGGCGGTCGATGGCGTCAGCACCGGCTCGCATCAGATCGCCACCGGCAACCTCGATCTGTCGCAGCGCACCGAACAACAGGCGATTTCATTGCAGCATACTGCCGCCTCGATGGCGCAGCTGACCTGCACCATCCGCCAGAATGCCAACAGCGCGCTGGAAGCCAACGACCTGGCGGCGTCGGCCTCACAGGTGGCGCAGAAAGGCGGCGCGGTCGTGGCCAAGGTGGTCGATACCATGGGTTCGATCAATGCCTCTGCCAGGAAAATTGCCGACATCATCGGCGTCATTGATTCGATCGCCTTCCAGACCAACATTCTGGCCCTGAACGCTGCAGTCGAAGCGGCCCGCGCCGGCGAGCAGGGTCGGGGATTCGCGGTGGTCGCAGCCGAAGTACGCAACCTCGCGCAACGCTCGGCTGGCGCCGCGCGTGAAATCAAGACCCTGATCACCGATTCGGTCGATCAGGTCGCCATCGGCAGTGCCCTGGTCGAACAGGCTGGCGCCACCATGCAGGACATCCTGGCCAGCGTCGATCAGGTAACCGGCATCATGCGCCAGATCGCTACAGCCACGCAGGAGCAAACCGCCGGCATCGACCAGATCAACCAGGCCATCACGCAGATGGATGAAGTCACGCAGCAAAATGCCGCCCTGGTCGAGCAATCGGCAGCCGCCGCCGGCAGTCTGCAGGAACAGGCCGATGGCTTGTCGAAACTGGTCAACGTCTTTCGCACCAACGACATGCCGCTGCTGGCGGCCGCCTGAAGCGGCGGTTGCCAGGCAGTCATTCTGGCTGGCGAACATAATCTGGCCACGCAAGACGACGGTTGCTGCGCAAATCGAAATCGGCGGCGCAAGGGCTACGGTAGAATGCCCGGACCTCCACATTTGCCGTCCTCGCCATCATGAGCTCCACGCCAAAACCGCCGCGAGCGGCCACCAGCATCAACAGCGCCAACAGCGTCGGCGCTCCGGCCTCCGCATCGGCGCCTGCATCCGGGTCGGGCATGCCGGCATCGGCACTGCCTTCGTCGAACTTCCTGCGTTCGATCATCGAGGACGATCTGGCTACCGGCCGTTACGCCGACCGCCGCGATCCGGCCGGCCGGCCGCTGCCGCCGATCGTCACCCGTTTTCCACCCGAGCCGAACGGCTATCTGCATATCGGTCATGCGAAATCGATCTGTCTCAATTTTGGCCTGGCGCGGGATTACGCCGGCCGCGCGCACCTGCGCTTCGACGACACCAATCCGACCAAGGAAGACCAGGAATACGTCGATACCATCATCGATTCGGTCAAATGGCTCGGCTTTGACTGGCATGACACGGCTGGCCAGTCGCACCTGTATTACGCCAGCGATTATTTCGACCGGCTGTACGCCATGGCGACGTATCTGATCGAAGCCGGTCACGCCTATGTCGATAGCCAGAGCGCCGAGGACATGGCGGCCAACCGCGGCAACTTCGGCGAACCAGGCCGCAACTCGCCCTACCGCGACCGCCCGCCTGCCGAGTCGCTCGACCTGTTTGCCCGCATGAAAGCCGGCGAATTCGCGGATGGCACCCATGTCGTGCGCGCCAGGATCGACATGGCCTCGCCCAACATGAACCTGCGCGACCCGGCCATCTACCGCATCCGGCACGCCCGTCATCACCGCACCGGCAACGCCTGGTGCGTCTACCCGATGTACGACTATGCGCATCCGATCGAGGACGCCATCGAGCAGGTCTCGCATTCGATCTGCACCCTGGAGTTCCAGGATCATCGGCCATTCTACGACTGGGTCCTGGAACGCCTGGCCGACGGCGGTTTCTTTGCCCTGCCGCTGCCACACCAGTATGAATTCGCGCGGCTCAACGTCACTTATGTCGTGACCAGCAAGCGCAAGCTGCGCCAGCTGGTCGACGAAGGCATCGTCGACGGCTGGGACGATCCGCGCATGCCAACCATCGTCGGCATCCGCCGCCGTGGCTTCACGCCCGAGGCGCTGCAGTTGTTCTGCGAGCGCACCGGCACCACCAAGTCGGATGGCTGGACCGATTACGGCATGCTCGAGGGCGCCCTGCGCGACGACCTCGACGACAAGGCGCCGCGTGGCGTGGCGGTGCTGCGGCCCCTGAAACTGATCATCGATAATTTTCCGGAAGGCGAGAGCATCGGGTGCAGCGCCCCGGTTCATCCGCATCATCCGGAGCGCGGCGTGCGCAGCTTCCCGATCACCGGCACGCTCTGGATCGAGGAAGACGATTTCATGGAAGTGCCGAGCAAGGGTTACTTTCGTCTGTTCCCAGGCAACAAGGTCCGGCTGCGCTATGGCTTCGTGATCGAATGCACCGGTTGCGACAAGGATGCCGATGGCCGCGTGACCGCGGTGCATTGCACTTATTTTGCCGACAGCAAATCCGGCACCGAAGGCTCGGCGAATTACAAGGTCAAGGGCAACATCCACTGGGTCAGCGCCGATGCCGCCGTGCAGGCCGAGGTCCGCCTGTTCGACCGGCTGTTTTCGGAACCGCAACCGGATGCCGGCGGGCGGGATTTTCATCTGGCCCTGAATCCGAAGGCGAAGGAAGTGGTCACGGCCTACCTTGAGCCGGGCCTGGCGGAAGCATTGCCGGAACAGCGTTTCCAGTTCGAGCGGCATGGTTACTTCGTCGCCGACAGGATCGATTCCGTACCAGGCAAGCCGGTATTCAACCGAATCGTCGGCCTGAAAGATACCTGGGCCAAATAATCAAGCTTGCCAGACGCCGTAGCCCAGTTCCCGCAAGCCGATCGCCAGTTCGACTTCCATTTCGCAGGCGGCGTGATACGGCATCGGGTTGTACATTGCGTAGAGCGCCGGCAGCAGCCGCAGGCCGAATTCGAAGACATAGCGGTTGGCCTGGATGCCGGCCTTGTGCTTGTCGAAGCGCAGGTCGGGGTTCAGACCGGTCATGCCGACATAGACGCACGGCTTGCCACGCACATGCTCCGGATTCGCTTTCTTGAAACGCGTTTCGTAGATCACGTCGGGTGACAATTCGACCACATAGACATGATGATGATGACGGGGCATGGTGCGCAGCGTAGCAGTCGCTTGCCGCGCTGCCAATACAGCCGCGCCGCAAGCTGCCATAATTGGCACTCGTCGCCTGATCAGAACCGAGATTCTTGCATTGCCCGTCATCGCTTGAAACGGAATTTCCATGTCACATCGTCATTTGCTGATTGCCCTTGCCGCCGCCGAACCAGGCATGACCTTGTCCGATTCCGTGCTCGATACCAAAGGCAATGTCTTGCTGCCGACCGGCACCGTCCTCACTGCATCGCTGCTCGAATCGCTACAGCGGCACCAGATTGATTCGGTCGCGATAGCGGCCGATGGCGTGCAACCCGACGATGAGCAGGCAGAACGCGCCCGCCGCATGGCGCGGGTCGAACGGCTGTTCCGACCGTCAGGCAAATTCAGCGCGCAGGATGGCGGCGACAACGGCGCCCCGCCTGTGCCAGGACACGATGCCACCGGCATCCTGCAGGACTACATGCTGCGATTTCGCGCGGAAGGCAATCAATGAGCGCACTACCGCCGCTGCCCGGATCGCAGAAAATCGATCCCGCCGAAGTCATCAGGCATCTGCAGAACCTGCCTACCCTGTCGACCGTCGTCATGGACCTGTTGAATGCGGTCGATGACGACGACATCGACATCGGCACGCTGGCACGCAAGGTCTCGCATGATCAGGCACTGACCGCCAAGACGCTGCGTTTCGCGAACTCTTCGTTCTTCGGCAGCCAGTCCAAGGTCACCACCATCCAGCAGGCGATTTCCCTGCTCGGCGTGCGCAGCGTGCGCCATCTCATCATCGCAACTGCCCTGGCCGAGCAATTCCCGGACAGCGCCTGCACCGGCTTCGATTCCCGCGCCTTCTGGCGGCACTCCAACGCCACTGCCGTCTGCTGCAAGGTGCTGGCGATGCACCTGCACTTGAACCAGGACTATGCGTTCACGGCCGGCCTGCTGCACGACATCGGCCGGTTGGTGCTGGTGAGCCGCTTTCCGCAGCAGTACGCCGCCGTCATCGCCGCCCGTGCCGCTGCCGATTGCCACCTGCTCGACGCGGAACGCGCCGTCCTTGGCACCGATCATGTCGCCGTTGGCACCGTGTTGGCGGCGCAATGGAATTTTTCCGAGACGATTCGCAAGGCGATTGCCGGTCATCACGACCCGGAGGCATTTGGGCATGCGTCAATTGCCTCGGTCGTGCATGTGGCAAACTCGATCGTTCAGGCACTCGACCTGGGTGGGCTTGAAGATGATCTGGTCGCGCCGGTGTCGCAGGTGGCCTGGGACGGCCTGGGCATGGAAGAACATGAATATGCCCGCATCTTCCGCGAGACCGAAATGCAGTTCGACGCCGTCAGCCAGGCGCTCTTCGATTGATTCGCCTTTTTCTTTTCCATGGCATCGCATACTTTTCTCTGGCACGACTATGAAACCTTCGGCGTGCGACCACGCCGCGACCGGCCGGCGCAGTTCGCCGCCATCCGCACCAATGCCGCGCTCGACGAGGTGGGCGAACCGCTCATGCTCTACTGCAAGCCAGCGACCGATTACCTGCCGGACCCGCAGTCCTGCCTGATCACCGGCATCACGCCACAGGTGTGCCTGGAGCGCGGCGTACCGGAAGTCGCCTTCGCCGACGCCATCGAAAAAGCGTTTGCCGAACCGGGCACGATCGGTGTCGGCTACAACACGATTCGCTTTGATGACGAAGTCACGCGATTTCTGTTCTGGCGCAATTTGATCGACCCTTACGGCCGCGAGTGGCAGAACGACTGCGGACGGTGGGACATCCTCGACATGGTCCGCACTGCCTATGCCCTGCGGCCGGACGGCATCGTCTGGCCGCGCCATCCCGACGGCCGGCCAAGCTTCAAGCTCGAAGACCTGGCCGCAGCCAACGGCCTGGCGCACGACAGCGCCCACGATGCGTTGTCGGACGTGCGGGCGACCATCGCCCTGGCGCGCCTGATCCGCGAGCGGCAACCGAAACTGTTCGACTTCTGCGTTGCCCTGCACCGCAAGGATCGCGTCAACGACGAGATCGGCTGGCCGCAACGCCAGCCCTTCCTGCATGTCACCGGCATGGTGCCGGCAGAACGCGGCTGCATCGCCCTGGTCTGGCCGCTGGCCGTGCATCCGACCAATCGCAATGAACTGATCGTCTGGGATCTGGCGCAGGATCCGGCACTGCTGGCAACCCTGGATGTGGAAACGATTCGTCTGCGCATGTTTACCCGTACCGACGACATGCCGGCGGGCGTCGAACGCCTTCCGATCAAGACGATTCATGTCAACAAGTCGCCGGTGGTCATCCGCAACCTGAAAATTCTGTCGGCCGAGATGGCACAACGCTGGAACATCGACATCGCGCAGGCAATGCGGCATGCCGAGGTGGCTGAAACGCTGCCGCTCGACGCCGGTCTCTGGCAGCAGGTTTTTGCCCGCCCGCCCCCGGCGCCGGCCGATGTCGACGAAGATCTGTATGGTGGCTTTCTTGGCAATGCCGACCGCCGCACCTTGCAGCAACTGCGCGCACTGACGCCAGAGCGGCTTGCCGCCGCGCGTCCGCATTTCGACGACATGCGGCTGGAAGAACTGGTGTTTCGCTTCCAGGCCCGCAATTTCCCGGACACGCTCGACGCGGCCGGGCGTGATCGCTGGGAGCAGCATCGCGCCGGGCGCCTGTTCGATGGCGCCGGCGGCGCCCGCACCGTGGAGATGCTGTTCGACGAGATCGATCGCCTGTCGGAAGACATCGACGAACGCGGCGAGCAGGTGCTCGGCGCCCTGTACGATTACGCCGAGACGATCGCGCCGGAACGTGTGTGAACCACGGCGTCCGGCCGCGACATTGCCGGCAGCAGCATTGCCCGATTCCATCGTTCTGGCTCACCAGGCGCACCGACACCCGAGAAATCGCCGACACGCCGGCAATTCACTTCCAGGACGCACACTGCCCCCATGAACGATCATCGCGCCGAAAAAAACATCGCCTGCTACGGCGCCTGGATTTCCCCGATCACGCCACAGACCATCGTGGCCGACAGCGTCAGCCTGGACCAGCCGCAGATCGACGGCAGCGACATTTACTGGATCGAAGGCAGGCCACGCGAAGGTGGACGCTGTGTCCTGGTCCGGCATCGCGCCGGCGAAACCCGCGATCTGCTGCAGGCGCCCTGGAACGTGCGCACCCGGGTCCATGAATATGGCGGAGGCGCCTATTGCGTCTCGGATGGCAGCGTCCTGTTTTCCCAGTTCAGCGACCAACGGCTCTATCGCCTGGCAGCGCAAGACGCCACTGCGTCGAATGCTGAACCTGAGGCGCTCTCGCCTGCAAGTGCGCAGCGCTACGCCGACGCAGTCATGGACATTCGCCGCAACCGGCTGATCGCGGTATGCGAGGACCATGCGGCCGGTACCCGCGAGGCGCGCAATACCCTGGTCGCCATCGACCTGCTGGACGGCAGCTGTCACACACTGGCTTCCGGCGGCGATTTCTACGCCACACCGCGCTTGAGTCCCGACGGCACGCGCCTGGCATGGCTGTCGTGGAATCATCCCGACATGCCATGGGACGGCACTTGCCTGTGGGTGGCAACCATACAGGACGACGGTAGTTTGGCGACGCCCGTGCTGGTGGCGGGCGGTCGCACCGAGTCGGTATTCCAACCCGCCTGGTCGCCCGCCGGCCAGCTGCATTTCGTCTCCGACCGCAGTGGCTGGTGGAATCTGTACCGGACGCACGCGCAGGCGATTGCATCCGGCATCGCCGATGTCAACACTACCGGCAGCCCGGTGATTGAGGCCATGCAACCGATGGCAGCCGAATTCGGCCGGGCGCAATGGAATTTTGGTGTCAACACCTACGGTTTCGATGCCGCCGGCGATCTGATCTGCAGTTACGTCCGGAACGGCAGCTGGCATCTTGCACGGCTCGATTCGGCTACCCTGCAGCTGTCACCGATTGCGCTGCCGTTTCGAACCATCAGCGACCTCAAGGTTGGTGCCGGTTTCGCCGTGTTCATCGGCGGCGCGCCCGATATGCCGAACAGCATTGTCCGACTCGATTTGGCCAATGGCAAGTGGCGCATCCTGCGCCGCTCGGTCGGCATCGACATTGATTCCGGCTATCTGTCGCCTCCCAAGGCAATCGAATTCCCGACCACGAACGGCCAGACCGCGCATGCATTCCATTACGCGCCGCATAACCAGGATTTCGCACCGATGCCGGATAGTCTGCCGCCACTGCTGGTCATCAGCCATGGCGGGCCGACCTCCACTGCCACAGCCACGCTGAACCTGTCGATCCAGTTCTGGACCAGCCGTGGCTTCGCCGTTGTCGACGTCAACTACGGCGGCAGCACCGGCCATGGCCGCGCCTACCGCGAACGGCTCAACGGTCAGTGGGGCGTGGTTGATGTTGACGATGCGATTGCCGCTGCCGGTTTCCTGATCGCCGCCGGAGAAGCCGATGCCGCCCAGGTCGCAATTCGTGGCAGCAGCGCCGGCGGATACACGACCTTGGCCGCCCTCACCTTCCATGCATTTTTTCGGGCTGGCGCCAGTTATTACGGGGTCAGCGATCTCGCCGCCCTGGCAAGGGATTGCCACAAGTTCGAATCACGTTACCTCGATCACCTGGTCGGCCCGTACCCGGAGGCGGAACCGCTGTACCGCAGCCGCTCGCCGATCCATTTCGTCGACCGCCTGTCCGTACCGCTGATCCTGTTCCAGGGCCTGGACGACAAGGTGGTGCCGCCCAACCAGTCGCAAGGCATGTTCGATGCCCTCGATGCAAAGGGCCTGCCAGTGGCATACATCACCTTCGAAGGCGAACAGCACGGCTTTCGCCGCGCAGAAAACATTCAGCATGCCTTGCAGGCGGAATGGTATTTTTATTCCCGCGTGTTCGGCTTCGCCGCACCGGGCGCCGAAGTCGTCATCGATATCAAGAACCTGCCCTTACCTTGAAACAACCTGAAAACATTCCATGCAACAGCATCGATTCACGCTCAATGACGATTACGTCGAACTCAACCAGCTGTTGAAACTGGTTGGCATCTGCGACAGTGGTGGAGCCGGCAAGGCACTGGTGGCATCTGGCGCCGTCAGCGTCGACGGCAAACCGGAATCACGGAAAACCTGCAAGATCCGCGCGGGACAAACGGTGCGCCTCGGCGACATCCGCATCCAGGTGGTCGACGCCTGAACCGGCAGCGTCCGTGCTGGCGACATTGCCTGGAGCCAGATCGAACTGGCGCTGCGGCAATGTGCGCCAGGAAGCCAAGCGCCGCTGCGCATTCGGCTACACTTCGCGACATCCATGCTGAATCGAGCCAGCATGCGGGAGGTCCCGGCAAGCCGGTGCCACAGCGACAGATCATCGGATAACCACAGGGTGACAGCATGAAATGGGAAGGCAATCGCGAAAGCGACAATGTAGAGGACGTGCGGGGCAGTGGCGGTGGCGGCGGCGGTGGCGGGTTTGGTCTGGGCGGCGGAACGATCGGCGTCGGCTCGATCGTCATTGCACTGGTGGCGTCTTATTTTTTCGGAATCAGCCCGGGAACGGTGCTCAGTCTTCTCAACGGCGGCGGCGCGCCCACGGCGCAGCAGGCACCAGCGCCGCATGCGCCAGCCACCGACCGCACGACCCGATTGGTATCGACCGTCCTGGCGGACACGGAAGACACCTGGACGCAGCTTTTTGCCGCGCGCAATGCCAGCTACGTCAAACCGAAACTGGTCATCTTCACCGGCAGCATCCCCACCGCATGCGGCGCCGGACAAACGGCCAGTGGCCCGTTCTACTGCCCGGGTGACCAAAAGGTGTACATCGATCTGGCGTTCTACAAATTGATGCAGGAGCGGTTTCATGTCGCCAGCGATTTCGCCCAGGCCTACGTGATCGCACATGAAGTGGGACATCACGTGCAGAACCAGGTCGGCACCATGGCCAAGGTGGATGCTGCCCGGCGCCAGGCTTCCAGCACGCAGGCCAACGCCCTGTCGGTGCGGGTTGAATTGCAGGCGGACTGCTATGCCGGCGTGTGGGCATTTCATGCCGACAAGGCGCGTGGCATTC
>JAYTLK010000138.1:0-2997 GCA_043729515.1 Herminiimonas sp. | reverse complement strand
ATGCTGGGCATGCTGATGACGGCAGCCACCGAGCCGACGCTGGCGGCGCTCATGAAGGCACTGCTCGACAAGGGCTTTACCGGCAAGCTGACCTTCAGTCTGTGGCTGGTGCCGGGGGCGGTCATCGGCATCTTCGTCTTCCGTGGCTTCTCGACGTTCATGACGACTTACATGATGCAGTGGGCCACCACGCGCCTGCTCAATCGCCTGCGGCAGTTGATGTTCAACCGGATACTGGACGTGGCCATCGGCTTCTATGCCGACAATCCGGTCGGACGCGTGATCAACTCGATGATGTTCGAAGTGCAGCAGATCATCGACATGATCCGCAATGTGCTGACCTCGATGATTCGCGATTCGCTGACCGTCATCGGTTTGCTCGGCTACCTGTTCTACCTGAACTGGCAACTGACCCTGGTCGCTATCGTCCTTCTGCCGCTGATCGCCGTGATCGTGCGCATGACCGGCCGCCGGCTGCGTTCGCTTACCAAGGCCTACCTGCAGATCAATGGCGAGCTGACCCAGGTGATCGAGGAGACCACCCGCGCCCAGCAGGTCATCAAGGTCTTCGGCGGCCAGCAGTACGAGCGCGACCGTTTCGACGAACGCGCCGAGCGCCTGCGCCGCTATTCCATGAAGATGAGCAGCACCTTTGCCGCAACAGTGCCGATCACGCAGGTGCTGGCAGCCTGCGCGCTGTCGATCGTGATCGTGATCGCCCTGATCCAGACCAACCAGAACCAGACCACCATCGGTGGCTTCGTCTCCTTCATCACTGCCATGCTGATGCTGATCACGCCCTTGAAGCATCTGGCCGAAGTCAACGGACCGCTGCAGCGGGGGCTCGCTGCTGCCGAAGCGGTATTCGCCCTGATCGACGCGACGCCCGAGCGCACCGGTGGCGTGACGCTGGCAGGGCGCGCTGCGGGACGGCTCGAATTCATCGATGTCGGCTTTGCCTATCCGGGGCAGGAACCGCCGGCGCTCTCGCGCATCGACCTGACGATCGAGCCCGGCGAGACGATCGCCTTCATCGGCATGTCCGGTGGCGGCAAGTCGACGCTGGTCAATCTCGTGCCGAATTTCTTTTCCGTCAGCCGTGGCGAAATCCGCCTCGACGGCCAGCCGATCGAATCGATCGCGTTGCCCAGCCTGCGTGCGCAGATGGCGATGGTCAGCCAGAACGTGGTGCTGTTCGACGATACGGTGGCTGCCAACATCGCATATGGCGACGCCAACCCGAACCGTGAGCGGGTGATCGCGGCGGCGCGTGCCGCGTATCTTGAACCGATGATCGCGCAGCTGCCGCAGGGGCTGGATACGTCGATCGGTGACAACGGTTCGCGCCTGTCGGGTGGCCAGCGCCAGCGCCTGGCGATTGCCCGCGCCATCTACAAGGATGCGCCGATCCTGATCCTCGACGAAGCGACTTCGGCACTGGACTCCGAATCGGAACGCGCGGTGCAAGCCGCGCTCGACAAACTGATGCAAGGCCGCACCACGCTGGTCATCGCGCATCGTCTCTCCACCATCGAGCGCGCCAGCCGGATCGTGGTGCTGGTGGCCGGCGAGATCGTCGAAATCGGCAACCATGCCGCACTGCTGGCCAAGGGCGGCGTGTACGCCAATCTGCATCAGCTGCAATTTGCCAAGGAGCTAGTTGAATGACATCCGCATCCGTACCTTCTTCTGCAAATGCCACACGTCCGATTTCACGCTATCCGGTGCCGGCCCTGGCCGATCTGCCCGAGGACATCCGCGCGCTGATCCTGCAAGTGCAGGAAAAGGCCGGTTTCGTGCCCAACGTGTTCCTGACGCTTGCCCATCGGCCCGCCGAATTCCGCGCCTTCTTCGCCTATCACGATGCCCTGATGTTGAAGGAAACCGGCAGCCTGACCAAGGCCGACCGGGAAATGATCGTCACCGCTACCAGCGCCAAAAACGATTGCCTGTATTGCGTGGTGGCGCACGGCGCGATCCTGCGCATCTATGCAAAAAATCCACTGGTGGCAGACCAGGTCGCGGTCAATCATTTGAAGGCCGACATCACGCCGCGCCAGCGCGCAATGCTCGATTTCGCAGTCAAGGTGTGCCGCGATTCGGACCAGATCGGGGACGCCGACTATGCCACCCTGGCGCTGCATGGCTTCGATGCCGAGGACGCCTGGGACATCACGGCGATCACTGCTTTCTTCGGTTTGTCGAACCGGATGGCGAATGCGATTTCGATGCGGCCGAATGAAGAATTTTTCCTGATGGGCCGTCTGCCGCGTAGCAAATGAAGTCGACCGGCGCGCCGAGCCGCATCCTGATCATTTCACCGAACTGGATCGGTGACGCCGTCATGGCGCATCCGCTGCTGCAGTTGCTCAAGACCCAGCAGCCGGACAGTCCGATCGATGTCATGGCGCTGCCTGCGGTGGCGCCGGTGTGGCGCGCCATGGCCGAAGTCGACACGGTTCTGGAGACGCCGTTTCGGCACGGCGCATTGCAGTGGGCCGAGCGTCGCTCATTTGCCGCGCAGTTGCGCGCCAGAGGATATGCCAGCGCCTACGTCCTGCCGAACACGCTGAAATTCGCGCTCATTCCCTGGCTGGCGCGCATACCGCGACGGGTCGGCTATCTGGGCGAGAGGCGCTACCTCTTGCTCAATATGATCCATCACGATGCGAAAGATGCGCCACGGCCGATGGTGTCGTTCTATGCAGCGCTCGCAAACGCGCCGACCCTATCCGTGCCGACACCGGCGCAACTACCCCGCCCAAGCTTGCAGGTCGATGAAGCATCGCGTGCCGATGCGGTGGCGAAATATGGTCTCGAAGGTAGCGGGCCACTGGTGGCGTTTGCCCCGGGCGCGGAATTCGGCAGCGCCAAGCGCTGGCCGTCTGCCCACTTTTCCGAACTTTCCCGGATGATCCTTGCGCGCCATCCCGACGCCAGGGTAATCCTGCTCGGTTCTCCCAAGGATCGTCCGGTGTGCGATGAAGTTGCTGGCGG
>JAYTLK010000137.1:0-10216 GCA_043729515.1 Herminiimonas sp. | reverse complement strand
GCGGCGACCTTGGTGCCACCGATGTCGAGCGTGCCAATGACGATGCCGATGCCGTGATCTCCGCCGACATGTTCATCACCAGGCATGCGTACCGCCTTTTTCACGTCCCCCATTGCGCGCTCCTCGTCGATGTTGCCGCCACCTGCAAGTCGATGATCATGGTGTCGAGCAGCAGCGCGACGTCATGATAGCGCCGCAAGAAATACGGTGCTGCCGAGCCGTCGGACTCGCCGATGCGAATCGACAGCACTTCACCCCGCCGCAGCGTGAATACATCTTCGTCGGTGACGTCGTCGCCGACGTACAGGGCCTTCTTTGCCTTCGCCAGCCGCATCAATTCGATGAAGGCCGTCCCCTTGTCGCCCGCATCCTGCGGCAACAGGTTGAATACGCATTTGCCAGCAATGATGCGCGGTGGCGGCGACAGCGTGGCCAACAGCAACCGCAATGCTGCGGCGCTGGCAACGGCATCCTTGACTTGCCGGTAATGCAGCGACAATGAAATTGCCTTGTCTTCAATGCCGATTGCCGGATCAAAGCGGCGCCCATCTGCCAGGGCCGCATCGATGGCTTGCCGCCAGCCAGCGCAAAGATCCGCGAACTCCTCGCGCCGCGCTGCCGAGTCCGGCAAACCTTCCAGGCCATGATTGCCGACCAGGTAATCCGGAGCGAAGGCCAGGCGCTGGCCGATGTCGCCGATGGAGCGCCCGGTCAGGATCGCCACCGGTGTCAGCATTTGCAGCCGCAGCAGCCGATCGCGTATGGCAACCGGCAGGGCGGCACGATCGGGTTCGGCCACGATCGGGGCCAGCGTGCCATCGAAATCGAATACGCACAGCACGCCGGGCCGCATGGTGCTCTGCAGATCGGCCAGGCCCGGCGCCGAGAACAGCGGCGCGGCCGATGTGATGCCGCAATGACGGATCCGCTCTCCGCTCTCCGGCGCCGCATCGTGCGGATCGATGGGACGGTTCATGCTGCGTTGCGCCGCTGATACCGTCGGCTGTGGGAATGGATCTTGGTCATGACCCGCTGCCGGCGTCGCAGCCGGGCGGCGTCGAGCAGCATGTGACCGGCCCAGCGGAAGACGTTGTTGTCGCGTACCAGGGCGCGCATGCTGCGCATCCGGACGCGTTGCTCGGGCTGCGGCATGGTCAGCGCCCGGTACAACGCGCTGGCACTCTGTTCGACGTGGTAGGGGTTGACGATCAGGGCCTCATGCAGCTCCCGCGCCGCGCCGGTGAACTGACTCAGGATCAGGACACCCAGTTCATCATCGCGCGCGGCCACGAATTCCTTGGCGACCAGGTTCATGCCATCGTGCAAACTGGTGACGACGCAGACATCGGCTGCCCGATAATAGCGCTCGACTTCCTTCGCGCCATGCTGCTCGATCTTCAGCAGCACCGGCAGGTTGCCGTCCGATGCGAAGCGGCTGTTGATGCGATCGGTCAGACCACGGACCCGGGTTTCCAGCAACCGGTATTCCTCCAGCGAGGAGCGGCTCGGCGCGGCAATCTGCACCAACGTGAAACGACCGATCATGTCCGGATGCAGTTCCAGCATCCGTTCGACGGCTTCGAGCCGCTCGATGATGCCTTTGGTGTAGTCGAGCCGGTCGACTCCGATGGCCATCATCTGCTGCGGCGCCAGGCCGCATTCCTGCCGGATATCGCGCCGGCAGGCTGCTACCGAAGACGTATCGTCGAGGCTGCCCGCGCCCGCCTTGCCCGCATGCTCATCTGCGCCTGCCTTCTCCGGCCAGGCAATCGAAATCGGATAAGACTCGACCTGGGTCAGCTCACCGCCATAGGAAATCGTCGAGGCTTCGTATTCGATGCGGGTTTCGAGATTGCGGTCGACAGTCTCGAGAAAATTCTTGCAATGAAACGGCGTGTGAAACCCCAGGATCGTGCTGCCAAGCAGACCTTCCAGGATTTCCTCGCGCCAGGGGCAGATCCCGAACGATTCCGGATTCGGCCACGGGATGTGCCAGAAGGTGATGATGGTCGCCTTTGGCAGTGCCTCGCGCACCATGCGCGGCACCAGCGCAAAGTGGTAATCCTGGATCATCACCACCGGGTCGTCGGTGCGGGCTTCGGCCACCACGGCATCGGCAAAACGCCGGTTGATGCGTTTGTAATGGTCCCAATCGGCGGTGCGAAACACCGGGCGCACATGGGCGATATGGCACAACGGCCACAAACCTTCGTTGGCGAAACCGTAGTAGTAACCGGCTTCTTCTTCCTCGGTCAGCCACAGCCGGCGCAGGGTGTAGCTCGGATCGTCGGGTGGTACGGCAACGCGGTCCTGGCGGTCCACCGTATCGCGGTCGGCCGAGCCGCTGCCATGGGCGATCCAGGTGCCTGAGCAGGCGCGCATCACCGGCTCGACCGCGGTCACCAGGCCGCTGGCCGGGCGATGCACCGCGATGCCGTCTGCAGTGCGCACATGCAGATAAGGTTCACGGTTCGACACGACGAGCACTTCGTCGCCGGCCAGTTCATCATGCAGCAGCGCACGCAACTTGGCCGGTGTCCAGAGCTGTGGCGAGTCGCCCATCACCCGGCGCTCCATGTTGAGCTCACGCAGCATCGCATGCAGATCCCCCACCAGCGGCTCGATGTCGGCCTGGCTCGATTCGCTGGGGGGTGACGTGCCGTCGGGCACGCCCTGTTCACGGCGCAGCATGCCTTTGACGGCATTGATCCAGCCATGCCAGCTCAGTTGCGCCACGATCACCGTGATCAGCGAGATGACGATCCCGAGCAAAGCAAACAGGCCGATGATGTATTTGCGGGTTTCGGTGCTGCGGCGTGCGATGAAGCGCATGTCGTGCACCAGGATCAGGCGACCGAGGGACCGGCCATCGGCGTCGAGACCGCTCTCGGCCACGTGCAATGCGCCTTGTGGCAAGGTGACCAGCGATGGCAAGGCAACACCGACTGCCACCGGCTCGCGACAACCCAGCGCCATCGGATAGGTCACGGTCCGGTACAACAAGCGGCCGAAGCTGTCGCAAAACCCGACGGCATACAAACGCTCGTCACGCATTGCCCGGTCGAAGAGTTGCAGCACCTTGTCGCGCGAACCATTGCGCACGTAGTCGAGCAGCGGATCCTGCATCGCGCTGGCAAGCGACTGCGAGCGGATGTCCAGATCCTTGACGAACCAGCGCAGGGTCAGGTTGTCCACCAGCGGCACGACGGCGTAGGCAAACAGGGCGATCGCCACGGCCAGCGGAAGGATGAAGCGCAGTGACAGCCGCAACAAGCGGCGCGATTCGGTAATGAGGAGCGTCATGAAAATTCCTGCGGAGGTGCGATGCTACCAGCGGGCTCGCCCGGTCGATGCGGGTTGGCGCACACAACATCAATCCGCTGCTGGCAGAACGCGCGGCAGCGCACAGTGGCTTGCAGTGCCGTGCGGTATCCTTTGCCAATCCGGATAACGAAGGCAGGATTGCATGAAGACTTTTGGCAAGATCGCAGCTGGCGTGGTGGGGCTGCTGATCGTTCTGATTTTAGCCATCGTGCTGTTCATCAAGAACTTCGACTGGGACCGGGCCCGGCCCTGGATCAATGAAAAAGTTTCGGCGGCGACCGGTCGCAGCTTCGTCATCGACGGCCACCTCACCGTGCAGTGGCGGCGTCCGGACGGCGAGAGCGGCTTGCGGCGCCTGGTCCCATGGCCGACCCTCACTGCCCGGAATGTCCGGATCGGCAATCCGGAATGGGCAAAGCGGCCGCAGTTCGCCAGCGCCGACGTGCTGTCGTTCGAGGTCGAGTTGCTGCCCTTGCTGGCCCACAAGATCATCGTGCCGCACATCGGCCTGACCAATCCGGTGATCGACATCGAACGCACCCTCGATGGCAAGAATAACTGGACCTTCAAGCGCAAGCAAAACGAACCGTCGAAGTGGGACCTCGAGTTGCAGGAGCTGACCTTCGCCGACGGTGTGATCGATGTCACCGACCTGCCGACCAAGATCGACATGCGGGCAACCATTGCTACCATCGGCAAGCCGATTGCGCTGGGGCAGTTGCTGGCACAGCAGAAGGCAGGTGCGCCGAAAGCCCCGAAAGCGCCGGATGCGATCGTAGCTGAGGAGGGGAAAGCGACACCGGCGGACACCCCGCCTGCCAACGCCAAGGCGGCGAATACCAAGGCAATGGGCAAGAAGACGGCCGACGCCGGATCGGCCGATACAAAATCGATCGCGACTGCAGATGTCGGCGGAAATGACGATGGAAAATACGGGTTCAAGGTCGGCCTGGACGGCACCTATCGTGGCGCCAAGCTCTCCGGCGGCGGCAAGATCGGGGGAGTGATTTCGTTGTTGGACAAGCAGACGCCGTTTCCGATCCAGGCCGATGTGCGACTGGGCGACAATCACCTGATTGCCGTCGGCACCGTGACCGACCTGGCAAAGCTGGCGGCGATCGACATGCAATTGACGCTGGCTGCGCCCAGCATGAGCGACCTGTATGACCTGTTCGGCGTGAATCTGCCGGATACGCCGCGGTTTCGCACCAGTGGCCATCTGACCGGCAACCTTGATCGCGCCGGCAGCCGGTTCAAGTATGCTGATTTCGCCGGGCAGGTCGGCCGTTCGGACCTCAGTGGCACCTTGGAATTTACTTCAGCATTACCCCGCAAGCGCCTGGTCGGCACCGTGCATTCGAAACGCCTGGCGCTGGCTGACCTGGGCCCTGCGATCGGCGGCGCACCAGTCTCGAAAACGGCTGCGCCAAAAGGTCTGGCGGCGGCCGTCAAAGGCAAGCCCGTCGCCGTGATCAGCACCGACAAGGTCCTGCCGAACGCCACATTCAAGACCGACCGCTGGAAAGAAATGGATGTCGACGTGCGTTTCACCGGCGCCAGCATCCTGCGCAGCGAAGCCCTGCCGATCTCGGACATGTCGACCCATATCCTGATGCAGGATGGCGTGCTGAGCTTCGATCCGCTGAAATTCGGCGTCGCCGGCGGCTCCATGAGCGGCATCATCCGTCTCGATGGCCACAGTACGCCACTCGACGGGCGCATCGACATCGCTGCCCGCCATCTGCAGCTGAAGCGATTGTTTCCAACGTTTAAGCCAATGGACACGAGTTTTGGCGAAATCAATGGCGACGCAAAATTATCCGGGCGCGGCAACTCGACCGCTGCCCTGGCCGCCACCGCCAACGGCGAGGTCAAGCTGTTGATCAACGATGGTGCCATCAGCAGCACGCTGCTGGAGGAAGCCGGACTGAATGTGGCCAACATCGTCGCCAACAAGCTCTTTGGCGACACCACGGTCAAGATCAATTGTGCGGCCGCCGATTTCGTCGCCAAGGATGGCGTGCTCAATGCCAAGGTCTTCGCATTCGACACGGCCGATGCATTGATCAATGTCGACGGTGACGTCAATCTCGGCAGCGAGCGCATGAATCTGAACGTCTATCCGCACACGAAGGGCTTCCGGGTGTTCTCGCTGCGCTCGCCGCTGTATGTCCATGGCACGTTCAAGAAGCCGGATGTGGGCGTCATGAAAACGCCGTTGGCGCTGCGTGGCGCGGCCGCGCTGGCGCTCGGTGCCGTCAATCCGTTTGCTTCCTTGCTGGCACTTCTGGCACCCAGCAATAATCAGGATTCCCCTTGTCCTGGAATCATCGCCACTGCGCGAGCCGGTCTGAAAGGTGCGCCGGGCGCGCGCTGAGGAGCGCTGTTCCGGACCTGCGTGGGATGTCGGCATTGACCAAAACGGGCATTGAACAAGGCGGAGCCATAGGGTGCCATCGACAGGGATTTCCTTGATTTTTGCAGACTGCAATGCCGCGATTGCGGGGCGGCCGGTCGTGCGCGTATCAACCTTGGCGGGCGTGTTTCCTGACCGCCGCATCGTCAATGCCAACATTCGCAGTAAGATCAGAGAAATCTGACTTTGTACTGGCAAAACCACATGCATGCTGCACCTCGGGTTCGCCCCGACGATTATTTTAATGGTGCCGACTGGCGTGCACTGTCGGCGCGTTCCGGCTGGCGTGGCCTGTGGCTGGTGCTGCATTGCTGGCTGACGATCGGCGTGGTGATGGCAGCGGGCGCGCGCTGGCCCTGGACGATTCCGCTGGGCGTGATTCTTGTCGGAAACCGCCAGCTCGGCCTGTTCATCCTGATGCATGACGCGGCCCACGGCTTGTTGCATGCCGACCGACGCGTCAATGACCGGGTTGCTGCCTGGTTCTGCGGCAGTGAATTGCACGTGTATCGGCCGTATCACCTGAAACATCACCGCTTCGTGCAGCAGAGCGGAGATCCGGATCTGGTCCTGTCGGCACCGTTTCCCATCACGCGTCGCTCCCTGCGGCGCAAGATCCTGCGTGACCTGAGCGGGCAGACGTTCTTCAAGCAGCGCTTCGGCATGCTGGCTGCGGAGTTGCAGTCGCCACCGCCAGGCACCGCGCGCCGGTCGGTGCTGATGGCCGACCTGCGGCGCCAGCGCGTGTTCTATGCCAGCAACCTGGTGGGGCTGATGCTGTTCAGCCTGGCCGGTTACGGCTGGCTCTGGTGCGCCTTGTGGCTGTTGCCGATGGCGACGTGGTTACCGCTGGTGAGCCGGCTGCGCAACATCGCCGAGCATGCCCTGGTCGCAGAAAATTCCAGTGACCCGCTGCGCCATGCCCGGACCACCCATGCCGGCCTGATCGAGCGCATGACGATTGCGCCCTATTGGGTCAACTTTCACAGTGAGCATCACCTGTTCACCCAGATACCATGCTGGAACCTGCCGCGCGCACACCGGCTGCTGGCGCGCGACGGCGTCACCGATCGCATGGAAATCCAGCCTGGTTACCTGGCCATGCTGAAGGTGGCGGCACCGGCCTGAGGCCGCGCGTCGATGCCGTTTCCCGGGCGCGGGCCGGTACAATGCAGGAAACTGATCCAGGAGCTTGCATGCCGCCATCGAATCCGTTTCCGATCACGCCCGCCATCGCCGCTGCCGTCGGCTTGCCTGCCATGTGGACGGCGGATGCGGCCACGAGGCGCCCATCCGGCCAATGGCAAACCGGCTTCGGCAACGGCTTCGCCAGCGAAGCCCTGCCAGGCGCACTGCCGGTCGGCCAGAATTCACCGCAGCGCGCGCCTTATGGTTTGTATGCCGAGCAATTTTCTGGAACGGCCTTCACCGCGCCGCGCCACCTGAACCGGCGCTCGTGGCTGTATCGCATCCGTCCCTCGGCCATGCACGGCGCTTTCACGCCGCTGGCGCAGCCGCGCCTGCTCTCGGCGCCATTGGCAGAGATGGCCACGCCACCCGATCAATTGCGATGGGATCCGCTGCAGCTGCCGGCAGAAAACATGCCGACCGACTTCATCGACGGTCTGCAGACGATGGCCGCCAATGGCGACGTCGGGCAGCAGACCGGCATCGGCATCCACCTGTATGCCGCCAATCGCTCGATGACCGACCGCTTTTTCTACGATGCCGATGGTGAATTGCTGATCGTTCCGCAGCAGGGACGCCTGCACCTGCATACCGAACTGGGGGTGCTCGATGTCGCACCCGGTGAAATCGCGCTGCTGCCGCGCGGACTGCGCTTTCGCGTGGTGCTGGACGACGGGCCGGTGCGCGGGTATGTCTGCGAAAACTATGGCGCGGCGCTGCGCCTGCCGGAACTTGGTCCGATCGGCGCCAATGGCCTGGCCAATGCACGCGACTTCCTGACGCCGCCGGCCGCCTTCGAGGACCGGGAAGGCGATTTCACCCTGGTGGCGAAATTCAATGGTCGCCTGTGGACGGCACCGATCGGCCATTCGCCGCTGGACGTGGTGGCCTGGCATGGCAACCTTGCGCCTTGCAAATACGACCTCGCCAACTTCAACGCGATCAATACCGTCAGCTTCGATCATCCCGATCCGTCGATCTTCACCGTCCTGACCTCGCCGTCGGAGTCGCCCGGTGTGGCCAATGTGGATTTCGTGGTCTTTCCGCCGCGCTGGATGGTGGCCGAACATACTTTCCGTCCACCTTGGTTTCATCGCAACATCATGAGTGAATTCATGGGACTGGTGCATGGCGTGTATGACGCCAAGGCAGATGGTTTCGCGCCAGGCGGCGCGAGTCTGCACAACTGCATGAGCGGGCATGGACCCGATGCGACTACCTTCGAGCGCGCCAGCGGCGCGGCGTTGGCGCCGACCCGGCTCGAGGCCACCCTGGCCTTCATGTTCGAAAGCCGCCACGTCCTGCATCCGAGCGCACAGGCACTGGCAGCGCCGACGCTCCAGCAAAATTATGCAGCCTGCTGGCATGGCCTGAAAAAACACTTCACGGGTCAACCTTGACGCCGGCGCCAGATGCCCTTGCCGCCATGTCGCTTCGACTAGGCGCGGTTGATCGCCGCGGCTGGCTGCAGGCAATGCTGCTGTGCATTGCCTCGGGCATCGCCGACGCGATCGGCTACGTGCAGTCCGGCGTGTTCGCTGCCAACATGACCGGCAATACCGTGCTGGCCGGGCTCTCGGTTGCAGAGGGAAACTGGCACACTGCCGCCGAACGAGCACTGACGCTGGCAACCTTTTTCGCCGGCGCGTTGCTGGGGAGGGCCCTGTTGCGCGCCGCCCACGGGCGCTCCTGGCTGGCGCTGGTCAGCGAGGCGGCAATGCTGGCCGGAGCGACGCTTCTGGACCCGCATGCCGCCAGCGCGATCTGGCTGATCGCCGCCGCAATGGGCGTGCAATCGACCGGAATGACCCGCTTCGGCAATGTCTCGATCAATACCGTCGTCGTCACCGGCACCCTGTCGCGCCTAGCCGAATCGGCGGCCGACACGCTGGTGCCGCGCCGTCAGCCGCATCGAACCGGGCCGGCCATCGCTGCGCCGACGCTCCTGGCAGCCTCTTGGGTCTGCTACGGTTTCGGTGCGTTGGCTGCGGCCTGGCTGCTGCCACGGACTGCCCTCACGCTGCTGCTGCCAGCTGCAGTGGTGCTGCTGACAGCGCTGCTTTCCCTGCGCGCGGCACCGGGCGCATCGGCGCCGCTGATGCAAACGACGGATTGACCCGGTCATCTGGCCAGCACCACGATTCCACTTTTCAACACCAAGGATTTTCCATGCATCTCGCCCGTTTTCCCCGCGTCAAGCTGACCCATGCACCGACGGCGCTCGAAGCGATGCCGAACCTGTCACGCCTGCTCGGCGGCCCGAACCTGTTCATCAAGCGCGACGACAACACCGGTCTTGCTTCGGGCGGCAACAAGACCCGCAAGCTCGAGTTCCTGGTAGGCGAAGCACTCGCCCGTGGCGCCACCCACCTGGTCACACAGGGCGCGACGCAATCGAACCACGTCCGCCAGACGGCGGCCGCGGCCCGCAAGTTCGGCCTGCGCTGCACCGCGCTGCTGGAGACCCGGGTGACCGGCGCCAGCCCCGAGTACTACACCAGTGGCAACGTGCTGTTCGACCAGCTGTTCGACTGCGTGCTCGAAACCCGTGCCGCCGGGCCGGACATGAATCAGGAACTGGTGGCGGTCGGCGAACGCCTGGCGGCGCAGGGCGAGGTGCCGTATCTGATTCCCGGCGGCGGCTCCAATCCGGTCGGCGCGCTCGGTTATGTGGTCTGCGCCCAGGAACTGGTGATGCAGGCAAACGAGTTGTCGCTGCCGATCGACCGGGTCGTGCATGCCACCGGCAGCGCCGGAACCCAGGCTGGCCTGGTGGCGGGTTTCGAGGGCATGAACAGTGGCATCCGCGTGCTTGGCATCGGCGTGCGGGCGCCGAAGGAAAAGCAGGAAGACAACGTGTTCCAGCTGGCACGGCAAACGCTTGATCTGATGGACGTGAAGACGCCGCTGCTGCGCACGGCGGTCGAAGCGAACTGCGATTACGTCGGTGCCGGTTATGGCCAGCCGACTGCCGGCATGATCGAGGCCGTGCGTCTGGTGGCCCGGTGCGAAGGTATCCTGCTCGACCCGGTGTATTCCGGCAAGGGCATGGCCGGCCTGATCGACCTGATCCGCAAGGGCGCCTTCGCCAGGCACGAGAACGTGGTGTTCGTGCACACGGGCGGGTCGGTCGGACTGTTCGGCTATCGCGATGTGTTCGCCACCGATGCCGCTGTCTGACATCGAGTGCGAGGCAGGCCCGGAAGCCTCGTCGTCGGAGGCGCCGCCGCTGATTGGCATCCTGGGCGGCATGGGTCCGCTCGCAGCAGTGGACCTGATGCAAAAACT
>JAYTLK010000136.1:0-12150 GCA_043729515.1 Herminiimonas sp. | reverse complement strand
GATTCTCGGCATCGACGAACTCGATCCGCTGCATGGCAAGATCAGCTGGATCTCCCCGGTGGCGCGGGCGCTGACGAAAGCGCGCGAGGGGGACATCGTGAGCCTGGCCACGCCAGCCGGCATGGAAGAGCTGGAGATCCTGTCGGTGGTGTATCCGGCGCCGACGGCGTGACGCGTTGCCGGCATCCGTGCCGGATAAAAATTTTCCTGTAACCGCAATGACTGCATGATGCCCATCGCTTTTTCTCAACTCAATCATCCGCTGCGCGTGCCGCTGGCGGCCGAAGCACATTCCCGTCCGTTCCTGCAGATGGAGGCGCCGGAGACGGTCACGCATCTGGCGGTATATGCACGGCTGAATTCCGGCGAGGCTTCGCCGGGCGCCGAGCAGGGCGTCGGCTGGCACCAGGACACCTTGTGCGCTCTGTGCAGGTTTTTCGGCGTGGCCGGACCGGCGGCGGATGCGAAATATTTTTATCATGACTTCGGACGCTTCCGCCTGAAGTGGGAATGCCATACCGAATTCGCGACCTACACCTTTGCCCAGCAGCATGATGCCGGCGCACCGTTGGCAGAGGCGTTTCGCCGACTGCCGTTGCTGCACATACCGCAGCAGTGGCTGCAGGCGCTCGACGGCAAGGTGATCGTGGCCGCTCACGTGATCCTGGATAAAGCGGCCCGGGCGAGCGATGCCGCAAGCGACGAGCTGCGCAGTGTGTTCGAGGGCCGCTCGCTGGCAGCCAGCATCGTCCTGCAGGGAGCGGAGGTATGGAGTGACTTCCTGATCCAGTCGGATGGCTTCAGCCGCTTCGTGGTGCGTGATTTCGATCTCCGCCAGCAGCAGGTCGGACGGCTGGTTCAACGGGTGCTGGAAATCGAGACCTATCGGATGATGGCGCTGCTGGGCTTGCCGCATGCACAGGCCGCCGCGCCCTGGATGAATGCGATCGAGGCCGAACTGGCGCTTCTGACGGCCACCATGGTGGAGAGCGACGATCAGGTTGCCGGCGGCGTGCCCGAGCATGAAGCCGATGACGAACAGGCGCTCCTGCGCAGCATCACCGGCCTTGCCGCGCGCATCGAAAAGCTATCGGTCGACAACAGCTACCGGTTTTCCGCGTCGCAGGCCTATTTCCGGCTGGTCGAGGCACGCATCGATGAATTGCGGGAAGGGCGCATCGATGGCATACCGACGCTGCGCGAATTCATGGAACGCCGGCTGGCGCCTGCCATGAGCACCTGCGCTGCCGCCGCGCGCCGCCAGGAGGCACTGGCCGAACGCATTGCGCACACCAACGATTTGCTGCGCACACGCGTGGGCATCGTGCAGGAGCGGCAGAACCGCCGCATCCTGCAGTCGATGAACAAGCGCGCCGCCCAGCAACTGCAGTTGCAGCAGGCGGTCGAAGGGCTGTCGGTGGTGGCGATTTCATACTACCTGGTCGGCTTGTGCAGCTATGTCGCCAAGGCGGTGAAATCGGCGGGGCTGCCGATCAATATCGACATCGCCACCGGCGCCGTGGTGCCGCTGGTGGTGCTGCTGGTGTGGGCAGGCTTGCGGCGGCTTCACCGTGAGATCAAGCACTGAAGAGTCGGACCAGGATGCTCGGCGCGACGCCAGCCTGAAATGGAAATCGGGGAACCGGGGAATCGGATAGCCGGAAACCCGACTCAGTTGCGGTCGCGCAGGATCCGGGTGACGCCGCCGATGCGACGGATATTGCGCATCAGCCGCGCAAGATGCACCCGATCCTCGACCTGCACCGTAAAGCGCAGCTGCGTCATCAGCTGGTCCTGATCCTGGTCCATGCCGACATGGATGATGTTGGCGTCCGACTCGCCGATCTCGGCGGCGACCCGCGCCAGAACGCCGCGTTCGTTCTTGACGAGGATGAAGATGCGGCAGTCGAAGCGCCGGTTGAGATCAGCGCCCCAGACCACTTCGATCCAGCGGTCCGGCTCCTTGGCGCGCTGGCGTTTGCCATGGTCGCAATCGGTGGTGTGAACGACCAGCCCCTGATCGCGCTTGAGTTGCCCCATGATGCCGTCGCCTGGAATCGGCTGGCAACATGGCGACAGATGTACCGACACGCCTTCGCTGCCGTAGATCACCACCGGCTCGAGACGATGGCCAGCCACCGCCTCGCTGGCGCTGACCTGGGACCCGGGCGGCAGGTCGCCTTCGACCAGCCCGAGAATGTGGCGCGCCACCAGCGCCGCCATGCGCTTGCCGACACCGATGTCGGCATACAGTTCGTCGAGCGATTTCGCGCTTGATTCGTTGAGCAGGCGTTCGGCCAGCGCCGGCGGCAGTTCCGGATCGACGTTCAGCGCAGTCATTGCCTGGGTCAGCAGGTGCTGGCCAAGCGCGATCGACTCGCCCAGGTTGATGGTACGCAGGTGATGCCGGATTGCCGAGCGGGCCTTGCCGGTGCGCACGAAGGTGAGCCAGTTCGGGCTCGGCCGGGAATGGGACGAGGTGACGATCTCGACGATGTCGCCATTGCGCAGTTCGGTGCGCAAGGCAACCGGCTCGTGATTGATCTTGACCGCGGTGGTCTGGTCGCCGATGTCGGTATGGATCGAGTAGGCAAAGTCGAGCGCGGTGGCGCCTCGCGGCAGGGCGATGATCTTCGATTTCGGCGTGAAGACGTAGACCGAATCCGGAAACAGATCGACCTTGACGTGTTCGAGAAACTCGGCCGAGTCGCCGGTCTGTTTCTGGATGTCCAGCAGTGACTGCAGCCAGGCATGGGTACGATGCTGCAGTTCGCTCAGGCCGCCGTCGTCGTTTTTATACAGCCAGTGCGCGGCCACGCCCGATTCCGCCACGCGGTGCATTTCCTGCGTGCGGATCTGGAATTCCACCGGCGTGCCATACGGGCCGATCAGCGTCGTGTGCAGCGACTGATAGCCGTTCAGTTTCGAGATCGCGATGTAATCCTTGAACTTGCCTGGCATCGGCTTGTACAGCGCATGCAGGGTGCCCAGCGCCACGTAACAGTTGGCGAAACCGTCGACCACGACCCGGAATCCATAGACGTCGAGCACCTGGGAAAACGACAGGTGCTTGCTGCGCATCTTGCGATAGATGCCGTAGAGGGTCTTTTCGCGGCCGTGGACCTGGGCATGGATGCCGGTCGCGGCCAAAGTCGATTTCACGGAATCGAGAATCTTGCTGACCACCTCACGCCGGTTGCCACGCGCTGCCTTGACTGCCTTGGAGAGCGTCCGGTAACGCAGCGGATACAGATGCGAAAACGACAGGTCCTGCAATTCGCGGTAGATGTTGTTGAGGCCCAGGCGATGCGCGATCGGCACATAGACTTCCATCGTTTCGCGGGCGATGCGGCGTTTCTTTTCCGGGGCCATCGAACCCAGGGTGCGCATGTTGTGCAGCCGGTCGGCGAGCTTGATGAGGATGACCCGCACGTCGCGCGCCATCGCCAGCAGCATTTTTCGGAAGTTTTCCGCCTGCGCTTCGATCTGGCTCTGGAACTCGATCTTTTCCAGTTTCGACAGGCCATCCACCAGCGCGGCGACCGGTGCGCCGAAGCGTTCGATCAGCTCGTCCTTCTTGACGTCCTGGTCTTCCATGACATCATGCAGCAGCGCGGCCATGATCGCTTGCGCGTCGAGTTTCCAGTCGGCGCAAATCTCGGCAACGGCGATCGGATGGGAAATGTAAGGCTCGCCCGACATGCGCATCTGGCCCAGATGCATCTCGTCGGAGAAGCGATACGCTTCCTTGACCTTGCGAAGCTCGGAAGGCGTCAGGTATTCGGCCAGTTTGGCGCTGAGTTGGCTGACCGAGGCCACGCCGGGCGCCAATGCCGGCGCCGCATCAGCCGCTGGCGATCCTTGCCGGCCCTGCTTGGCCGGTGCCACACGTACGCCGGCCGCGCGTGGTACGGGCGCAGCCGGGGGTGTGTCGATCGGGGTCAGGTTCATTGCGCCAACGTCCCTATGCTTGGCGGCGCCGCGCGACCTGCTGTTGCAGAGCGCATTGCGCCGTCGATTCAGCTCGGCACTTTTTTCAGCATCTCGATGCCAACCTTGCCGGCGGCGATTTCGCGCAGGGCGATGACCGTCGGCTTGTCCTTGGCGTCGACCTTCGGCGTATGGCCTTGCAATAACTGGCGTGCGCGATAGGTCGCTGCCAGCGACAGCTGGAAACGATTTGGAATATGTTTCAGACAATCTTCGATCGTGATGCGTGCCATGTGAACTCCAGAAATGATGTGCGTGCCGACGTGGTCAGCGAAGAGCGGTATGAATGCCGAGTTGTGCGAAGAGGGAAACATTGCGTGCGGCCTGTTGCGTGAAGCGGCAACGAGCAGCCTTGACGATCGCACAAAGTTCTGCCAAAGCGCTCGCAAAGTCTTGATTAATAATAACATATTCAAACTCGGACGCATGTGCAATCTCGCCGCCGGCGGCCAGAATCCGACGCGTGATGACATGCTCGTCGTCCTGCCCGCGCTTCTTCAGGCGCTCTTCGAGGGCATCGATCGAGGGCGGCAGGATGAATACGCCAATGGCTTCCGGAAACTGCTTGCGCACCTGCTGCGCGCCTTGCCAGTCGATTTCCAGCAACATGTCGGCGCCGACCGCAATCTGCTCGGCGATCTTCAGTCGCGAAGTGCCGTAGTAGTTGCCGTGGACCTCGGCGGATTCCAGGAACTCACCCGCGCCGCGCCGCGCCAGGAAATCTTCCCGCGTGGTAAAAAAATATTCTCGACCATGCTGCTCTTTCGGCCGCGGCGCGCGGGTCGTGGTGGAGATCGACAGCCGGATGCCTGGCTCCTGTTCCAGCAAGGCATTGACCAGCGTCGACTTGCCGGCACCCGAGGGCGCCACGACCATGAACAGACTGCCCGCGACTTTTTCGATCTCACTCATTGCCTACCTCGTTGGAAATCAGGCCGGACGCGCTCGCCTCGGCACGACCGCTACGCCGAATGCACCACGCATTTGCCGCACGTCGCGTCATTCCAGGTTCTGCACCTGTTCACGCATCTGTTCGATCAGGAGTTTCATCGCCATCGCCGCATCCGCCAATTCCTTGGCCGACGCCTTGGAGCCGATCGTATTGGCTTCGCGGTTCAGTTCCTGCATCATGAAGTCGAGCCGCTTGCCGACCTGGCCGCCTTTTTTCAAAACCAGCCGGGTTTCAGCCAGGTGTGCGCCTAGCCGTGTCAGTTCTTCCGCAACATCGATCCGGATGCCATACAGCGTGACTTCCTGCCGGATGCGGTCAAGGATGTCGTCCCGCGAGACGGTCGCAGTGGCTTCGGCGGCAGTGTCGAAGACGATGCCCAGCGCCGTTTGCATGCGGTCGGTGGCTTTTTGTTGGAAATGCGCGACGATCTGTGGCACCAGCGGCGTGATCTGCAGCACCAGTTTGTCGAGATCGGTGATGCGTGATTCGAGCATCGTCTGCAAGGCGCCGCCTTCGCGCGCGCGGCTGTCGAGAAAGGCGCGCAGCGCATCACGCATGGCGGCCGTGACTTCAGTCTGCAGGTTCTCGGCGCCAAGTTCGGCTTCTTCGATCACGCCAGGCCAGCGCAGCAACTCACCCACCGACAGGGGAGCAGCATCGGCGAAACGCTGGCGCAGCTGCTGCTGCAATGCAGCCACCGTCTCCAGCACCGCGCCATTGACGGCTTGCGCGCTGGTGCCGGTGGCCCTCCTGCCGAAGCTGACCCGGCATTCGACCTTGCCACGCGTGACACCGGACATGATCGCTTCGCGCAGGGATTGTTCGATTGCGCGCAGATCGTCGTTCATGCGGAACTGCAGATCAAGGAAACGGGAATTGACACTCTTGAGTTCGATCGTGAGCGTGCCGCCGGCGGTCTCGCGGGTCACGACTGCATAGCCTGTCATGCTCGAAATTGTCAAAATTCCATCCCTGTTTTTTGCTTTACAAACACTTTAATTGTCCACACAATCAAACGAACCATTCAGCAGGTAGTCATGACCACGCAAAACAACGCACCATTGCCAGACGGACTGGAAATTTCCGGTTACCGCATTGTAAAGAAGATTGCTTCCGGCGGGTTCAGTATCGTCTACCTGGCCTATGACGAAGATGGCAATGCGGTGGCGATCAAGGAGTATCTGCCGAGCGCCCTGGCGCTGCGCGCGCCGGGTGAACTCGCCCCCGGCATCTCGCCGGAAAATCTGCCGACATTCCGCATTGGCCTGAAGTGTTTTTTTGAAGAGGGACGGGCGCTGGCGCGCATCGCGCATCCGAACGTGGTGCGGGTGCTGAATTTTTTCCGCGCCAATGAAACGGTGTACATGGTCATGGCCTACGAATCCGGTCGCTCGTTGCAGGAACACATTCTGCGCCGGCGTGACAAGGGCGAAAAGCCGCTGGTGTCGGAGCGCTTCATCCGCAAGATGTTCGGCCAGGTCATGCATGGCTTGCGGGAAGTCCATACCAACAAGCTGCTGCACCTGGATCTGAAGCCGGCCAACATCTATCTGCGGGTCGATGGCACGCCGATCCTGCTCGACTTCGGTGCTGCCCGGCAGACCTTGAAGGCCGATCTGCCGAAGCTGTATCCGATGTACACGCCGGGCTTTGCGGCGCCCGAACTGTATTTGAAGAACGGCGCGCTCGGCCCCTGGACCGACATTTACAGCATCGGCGCCTCGATGTTCGCCTGCATGGTCGGCGCGCCGCCGCAACCGGCCGATCAGCGCCAGGCCGATGACCGCATGGACGCGCATCTTTCCCGGCTGGAAGCGATCTATTCTCCGGAGCTGATTCAAGTGATCCGCTGGAGCCTCATGATCGATCCGCTGGCGCGGCCGCAAAGCGTGTTCGCGCTGCAGAAGGCGCTGCGCGAAGAAGTCGTGGTCAAGCCGCCACCAGGCTTCCTGGACCAGGCCGGGCGCAAGCTGCGCGGCCTGGTCGCCGGTTTCAACAAGCCGCTCACAGGCGCTGCCGCCACCACCATCCAGGATAGCAATACCCTCTGACCATGCGCTTCTCAGTCTATCAAGAAAGCCACATCGGTGGCCGCAAGAACAACCAGGACCGCATGGGCTACAGCTTCACGCGCGATGCGCTGTTGTTGTTGCTGGCCGACGGCATGGGTGGCCACATCCAGGGCGAGATGGCGGCGACGATTGCAATGCAGACCATCGGCTCGCTGTTCCAGCGCAATGCGACACCGTATGTCAAGAAGCCGGAGCGCTTTCTGGAAGACAGTTTCTTTGCCGCGCACCGGGAAATCCTGCGCTACCGCGCTACACACGACTTGCCCGAGACGCCGCGCACCACCATCGTCGCCTGCCTGATCCAGCATAACAACGCCATTTGGGCGCATTGCGGCGATTCGCGGCTGTACTGGATGCGCGGCGGGCAGATCCTGGCGCGCACGCGGGATCATTCGCGCATCGAGACATTGATTGCGCAAGGAAAAGCCGATGCGTCCGAGCGCGACACCCATCCTGATCGAAACAAGCTCTTCAATTGTCTGGGCGCGCCGAATCCGCCGATCGTCGAAGTCTCGCGCCGGGCCAGCATGCAGGCCGGCGACATCATTCTGCTGTGCTCAGACGGCCTGTGGGGCGTGATGCCGGACCATGTGCTGGCGCACCGCCTGCACACCAACACGATCGTACGGGCCGTGCCGGACATGGTGGGCGCGGCAGTCGGCATCGGCGGCAAGAACGGCGACAACGTGACCGGCCTGGCGATGATGTGGGAGAGCAGCGACACCACCGAAGGATCGCATACAATCTCGACCCAGACCCTTCCAGTGGGAAGCGTCACCACCACGATCCAGGCGCCGCGCCATGCCGATGTCGATCCGGCCGATGATGCCGATCACGCCGCGGATGCCTTCAACGAAAGCACCATTGAAAACACCATCGAAGAAATTCGGCTCGCCATCGAGAAATCGGGCCGCATCACGTCCAAGGATTGACCGTCATGGGTGCTGATCCGAAAACGCCAGTGGCGTCGTTCGCTGCATCCGCCGCTCCGTCTGCCGCTGCAGCACCATCAGCCTCGCCGCCCGTCCTGCGCCCGAGCGGCCGCAGCGCCGACAGCCTGCGTTCGGTACGCATCACGCGCCAGTTCACGCGGCATGCGGAGGGTTCGGTCCTGATTGAATCCGGCGACACGCAGGTCATTTGTACGGCCAGCATCGAGGAGAAGGTGCCGGGCTTCTTGAAAGGCAAGGGCAAGGGCTGGATGACTGCCGAATACGGCATGCTGCCGCGCTCGACCCATACCCGCATGGACCGAGAAGCAGCGCGCGGCAAGCAGTCCGGCCGCACGCAGGAAATCCAGCGTCTGATCGGCCGCTCGCTGCGGGCTGCCTTCGATCTCGATGCCTTCGGCGAGCGCACCCTGCATCTGGACTGCGACGTGATCCAGGCCGACGGTGGCACCCGCACCGCATCGATCACCGGCGCCATGGTGGCCGCTTACGATGCATTCTCGACGCTGGTCGACAAGGGCCTGTTGCCGGCGGTGCCGATCAAGCATTTCGTGGCCGCTATCTCGGTGGGCGTTTATCAGGGCCTGCCGGTGCTGGACCTGGATTATCCGGAAGATTCCTCCTGCGACACCGACATGAACGTGGTGATGACAGACGCTGGCAGTTTCGTCGAAGTGCAGGGCACGGCCGAAGGTGCTGCATTCGATCGCGCGACGATGGATGCGTTGCTCGATCTGGCGCAAAAAGGAATTGGCGAGCTGATCGGCAAGCAGAAGGCCGCGTTGGGGTTGGCGTGAATGCCACCGTGATGATGCATGGCCTGTCCGGGGCAGCGTCGCGGATCGGCAACGATCGCCTGGTGCTGGCGTCGAACAATGCCGGCAAGCTGGCCGAATTCGACGGCCTGCTGGCGCCGCTTGGCCTGCAGGTCGTGCCGCAGGGCGTGCTGGGAGTGACCGAAGCCGAGGAGCCGTACTGCACGTTCCTGGAAAACGCGCTGACCAAGGCGCGCCATGCCGCACGCGCCACCGGCCTGCCGGCGCTGGCCGACGATTCAGGCATCTGCGTGCCGGCTTTGGGCGGCACGCCGGGCGTGCTGTCGGCGCGCTATGCGGGCCTGCCGAAATCCGATGAACGCAATAACGCAAAGCTTGTCGCAACCCTGGCGGCGTTGGCCGATCAGGACAGCGGGTCCAGTGCCGGGTCGATGGCTTACTACTATTGCGTCCTGGTATTGGTACGGCATGCCGACGATCCCCAGCCGATGGTGGCCGATGGCGTGTGGCATGGCGAAGTCATCGCCACGCCGCGCGGGACGGGCGGCTTTGGCTACGATGCACATTTTCTGTTGCCGGCGCAGGGTCTGACCGCAGCGGAGATGCCAGCCGCACAAAAGAACCGGTTGTCGCATCGGGCACAGGCATTGCGCGCGCTCGCGGAAAAACTGCGCACGCATTAGGATGGCGATGTATTTTCGATACGCTTCGAGGCCGGCTTGACACGTCCGTTCATGTTCCTGATGCTCTTTCCGGGTGCATTCCCACCAAGGTCTGCTCAGCGCGTCCCAACTTCTGCCAGGCACCTGACTCTGCAATGATTCCCATCAAACCGGTTCGAACGCCCGTGATACCCCGGGTCGGCAGTGGTCCGGCCCTGGCTGCCAACGCCTATCTGCAGCCGGGCGTGTTGAACCTGACCGCCTTGCCGCCGCTGGCGCTCTATGTGCATTACCCATGGTGTGTGCGCAAGTGTCCCTATTGCGATTTCAATTCGCATGAACCTGGCGGCACGCTGCCGGAAACAGAGTATCTCGATGCCCTTCGCGCGGACCTGGAATCGGCGCTGCCGCTGATCTGGGGCCGCAAGATCTACACGGTGTTCATCGGCGGTGGCACGCCAAGTCTGTTGTCGGCCGCCGGGCTGGACCGGCTGATGTCGGACATCCGCACCCTGCTGCCGCTCGATGGCGCGGCCGAGATCACGATGGAGGCCAACCCGGGCACCTTCGAAGCGGATCGATTCCGCGCCTATCACGACAGCGGCGTGAACCGCCTCTCGATCGGCATCCAGAGTTTCAACGGCGCGCACCTGGCTGCGCTGGGACGCATTCATGATGCAGGCGAGGCACATCGCGCGGTCGAGATCGCGCAAGGCATCTTCGACAACTTCAATCTCGATCTGATGTATGCGCTGCCGGGTCAGACGCTCGACGAGGCGCGCGCGGACGTCGACATGGCAATCGCCGCCGGCGCGCCGCACCTGTCGCTCTATCACCTGACACTGGAACCGAACACGGTTTTCGCAAAGTATCCGCCGGCCTTGCCGGATGACGACAGCAGCGCCGACATGCAGGACATGCTCGAAGAGACGACCGCGGCTGCGGGCTATGGCCATTACGAAATCTCGGCCCATGCACGGGCAGGGCGCCAGGCCCGCCATAACCTGAACTACTGGCAATTCGGGGATTACCTTGGCATCGGCGCCGGCGCGCATTCGAAGATCTCGTTTCCACATCGGATTTTACGGCAGGCACGCTACAAGCAGCCGGGCAGCTACATGGCGCAGGCGCTTGCGGGCAATCCGGTGCAGCAGGAAGCGGAGATCGGGCGGGCTGAACTGGGTTTCGAATTCATGCTCAATGCATTGCGCCTCACCGATGGCTTCGCGCCGAACCAGTTTGCAGAACGTACCGGCATGCCATTGAACACCGTGGAGCGGGCGATGAATGCGGCCGAGGCAAAGGGCCTGCTGCTGCGCGACCATCGCAACATCCGGCCGACCGCGCTGGGGCGGCGTTTTCTGAACGATTTGCAGCAGATGTTTCTGGTTGACTAAGGCTTCCCTCATCGACCCGCCGCCAGAGATCTACTTCGCAGCCTCGCTCAACCGCCGTCCAAGCGACACACCGTAAGCTGCCGGCCGCGCCAGCAGCACCGGATCCGCCGACGGCTTGATGCCGGCTGGCAGGTTGAGCGGATTGAAGGTGATGCGATCGCAAGCGCCACCGGCAGCCGGCTCGACCTTGTCGATCACGAGCTTGCCGGCGGTGACGACCTTGCGCCCTTCCGGCCAGACTTTGGTCGGATCGACCAGCTGATCACCTTTATCGGCCAATTGCAGCTTGTAGCTGAAGCTGACCGGCGCCGCAGCCACCCGGGTGCGCAATTCATCGCCCAGGAAGTCGTCGGGCATGGTTTTCAGCTGTTCGTCGGTCAGGCCGACATTGGCATCAGGGGCGAAGTGCCAGCGCACGAACTGGCTCGCATTCTTGTCGTTGATGAACTCGAAGGCATTGACGCCGAAGTAATTGACGGCGCCGAAACTGGCCGGCACCGGGGTGCTCGAAAGATAGGCTGCCTGCAAGGTCGTCTCTGGATTGGCCTCGCCGAATGCCTTGATCTTGGCTGGATCCGGTTTGCCGGTTGCCGGGTCCGCGAGGCGAGCTTGCAGGAACGGGACGAACTGCTCCGGCTTCGAGACGAAATAGACCGGGGCGGAAATATTAGCCATCATCCATTGCTCACCGTTCGGCAGCATGAATTGCAACGCCATGCCACGCGCCGTCTTGCTCTTGTCACTCGCCTTGGGGTTGCCGCCACCGACCGAAAAACGCGCCACGACCGGAATTTTCTGGCCACTGAACACACTCGCGCTGGACAATGCACGGCCTTCGGGTTGACCGACGAAATACCCGCTGGCGCATACGCCCTTGGCCTGTGCACGGCGGAAGGTCGGCTGCTTGCCAGCAAGTTTTTCCAATGTATCGACCTGCTCGACCGGGTCGACGGATTGCGCCTGCACTGCCACAGGCGCCAGAAAACTCGCCAGGCTCACGCCGATCGACAGCAACAAGGGATTTTTCATACGGACTCTTTTATGGTGGGGTGTTGCGTGGACGTTGCCAAACGGTGCGCGGCAACCCGTTTCAAAATGGAATTGTTGTTTCTTTTCAGATACTAACTGATTGTGCGGACCATCGTCCGTGCCAAAAAATCTGCCGACGCGTCAAGACCATTCCATGTCGGTGGTGACGATTGCGTTCGGCACCGCACCAACGGGGCGTATTCGGTCGCACTACGATATCCCCCCGGGGGGATATCGTAGCGCATCGGCGCGACCGAGGCGAATAGGCCGGTGCTCGTCGAAGGCGAATCCGGCGTTTCGGCCTTGCACAGCCTCGCTTTCA
>JAYTLK010000135.1:0-11173 GCA_043729515.1 Herminiimonas sp. | reverse complement strand
GCATTTCGTCGTCCGACAGGCGCTTGGCGATCGTCGTCATCTGTATGCTGTTCTTGCGCACACCGGTGCGGAAGTTCATCAGCTGCGTGTTGGTATATTCCTGATGCTGGCCACCCAGGCGGGCAAACTGGGCGGGAATACCGGCGCCGGTCGGGCCGTGGCAGGAGGCGCAGGCGGGCACGTTCTTGTCGGCGATGCCAGCGCGGTAGATCCGCTTGCCAATCTCGACCGTGTCCTTGTTCTTGGCCGCGCCCGGTTTTACCGGCTGCTTGTCGAGGTAGGCGGCGATGTTCTTCATCTCGTCGTCGGTCAGCATGTTGGCATAGGTCGTCATGATCGGATTCTTGCGATCCGGACCCTTGAAGTTCAACAGCTGCTTGTAGACATAGGCTTCATGCTGCGCCGCCAGTTTCGGATTCTGCGCAATCGCCGAGGCGCCGGCAGCGCCATGGCAGGAAACGCAGGCCGGCAAGCCGCGCGCAGTGTCGCCGTTGGTGTAGATCGCTTCGCCTTTGGCGGGATCAGCCGCAGCCGCTTTCTTTTCGTCGGCGGCCTGCGCCAGAGAAAACATGGCAAGCGCCGTCATGGCAGTGACAGTGGCGATGGAGCGCACTACGGTTGAAAACGCACGGTTCATTCAAACACCTTGAGACTCGATATGAAATTTCTGCTGTGACGAAGCCAATGCTGTTATCGTATTCGGCTCCCGACAACGGCCCGTTCGCACGGAACCCCGTATTGTACAATAGCTTTTCGGCATTTCGCCAGGTCCACCGTATTTTCTGCGTCGTTCGCATCCCACTGATTCCCTATGTCCCAACTCTGGCAAGCCCGCTTCTTCACCACGGTGAATCATCTGCGTGATCTGCCTTCGACCGTCATGCCCGAGATCGCTTTCGCCGGCCGCTCGAATGCCGGCAAGTCGACTGCCATCAACATCCTGTGCAATCAAAAGAAGCTCGCTTTCGCTTCCAAGACGCCGGGACGCACGCAGCACATCAACTATTTTTCGATCGGCGGCGCGCAGGTCGGCCAGCACCGCAAGGACTTGACCATCGTCGAGGAAATCCGGGCCATGCTGGTGGATTTGCCGGGTTACGGCTATGCCGAAGTCTCGGGTTCGGCCAAGCTGCACTGGCAGAAACTGCTGGGCGATTATGTCCAGCACCGCACCCAACTGGCGGCCCTGGTGCTGATCATCGATTGCCGCCGGCCGACGACCGACCTCGATATCCAGATGCTGGAATGGTTCGCACCGACCGGCAAGCCGATCCACGTCATGCTGACGAAATCCGACAAGCTCAACCGCAACGATGCGGCGAATGCCCTGCGCGAGGCACGCACCGTTCTGTCGAACTATGTCAATGCGGATGGCTCGGCTTATCCGTTTTCGGTGCAGTTGTTTTCGGCATTGAAGCGCTCCGGCATCGAAGACGCGGATGCGCGGATCTGCGCGCTGGTCGGCCTGACCGCGGCAGTTCCTGCAACGCATGACGCAGCGAGAACGGCTACCGTCATTTCCTCGGATGGGATCACTACTGCATCAGTCGCCACCGAGGCACCGGCCTTGACCAACGTAGCCAACGCAACCGCGCCGGCCGAGACGACGGTCGTGCCGCCTGTAGCAGCGGCAGACACCAGTAGTCAGGACAACGGCCAGGACAACAGTCAGGACGACGGCCACGACGCGCCAAAAACCAGCGTAAAAAAAAGCCCTGAAGAAAGGGGATTATCTTCAGGGCAGTAACGCCGGCTTGCAATGCAATCCGACCCCGCTCAGGGAGGAGAAGCGGGAGGTGAGTTCATCACCTGCTGATATGAGGTTCAATCCGAAAAAAAGTTTCACGTATTTCGTCTTTTTTTAAATGTTAGCGACAATGATCATGGCACTCATTCCCCCTGCTTCCCTCCTGACCGTTTCCCAGTTTCCAGCCGTGCGCATGCGCCGCATGCGACGTGATGCTTTCTCACGCGCCATGGTGCGCGAGAACACGCTCACGCCTGCCGACCTGATCTATCCGGTCTTCATCCTGGAAGGTGAAGGCAAGTGCGAAGCGGTGGCATCGATGCCGGGCGTCGAACGGGTCTCGGTCGATCTGCTGCTGGGGGTGGCCGAAGATTGCGTCGCGCTCGGCATTCCGGTCATGGCATTGTTTCCAGTGATTCACCCGACCTTGAAGACGCCGGACGGCATCGAGGCGACCAATCCCGATGGCCTGGTGCCGCGCGCGGTGCGGGCGCTCAAGTCACGCTTTCCGGAGCTCGGCATCCTCACCGACGTTGCGCTCGATCCCTACACCAGCCATGGGCAGGATGGCCTGCTTGACGCCAACGGCTACGTCATCAATGACGCGACCTGTGCGATGTTGGTACGCCAGGCGCTGGTCCAGGCCGAAGCCGGCGTCGACATCGTGGCGCCCTCGGACATGATGGACGGGCGCATCGGCATCATCCGCGCTGCACTCGAAGCCAATCATTTCATCCACACGCGGATCATGGCCTACTCGGCAAAATACGCCTCGGCGTTCTACGGCCCGTTTCGCGATGCCGTGGGGTCGGCCACCAATCTCGGCAAGAGCAACAAGGCGACTTACCAGATGGATCCGGCCAATGGCGACGAAGCCCTGCGCGAAGTCGCCCTCGATATCGCCGAAGGTGCCGACATGGTGATGGTCAAGCCCGGCATGCCCTATCTGGACATCGTGCGGCGGGTCAAGGACAAGTTCGGCATGCCGACCTTCGCCTACCAGGTCAGCGGCGAATACGCGATGATCATGGCCGCTTCCCAGAATGGCTGGATCGACCACGACAAGGCGATGATGGAATCGATGATGGCCTTCAAGCGGGCCGGCGCCGATGGGGTGCTGACTTATTTCGCACGCAATGTCGCGCGGCACCTGAAAACACGTTAGACACTGCCAGCGGGCGGCGCCGGAAAAAAGCCGGCCGGCAGAACCGGACGCCGCGCGCCGGGAGCCGGGCTCGCCAGATGCCGCGCTCTGCAGCATGGTCCGGCAGCGTCCTGACACGGCGCGCAGTCCGCTATTTGTTCGGTTGCGGTGTCACGCGCAAATAGGGCCGTACGGCGGTGAATCCCTTCGGATATTTCTGCTTCAGCACCGCTTCATCCTGCACCGACAAAGGAATGATGACATCGTCACCATCACGCCAGTTACCCGGCGTGGCAACCGTATAACCGTCAGTCAGTTGCAAGGCGTCGATGACGCGCAGGACTTCATCGAAATTGCGCCCGGTGCTCATCGGATACGTGATCATCAGCCGGATCTTCTTTTTCGGATCGATCACGAACAGGGAGCGCACCGTCATCGTCTCCGACTGGTTTGGATGAATCATGTCGTAGAGCAGTGCCACCGATTTGTCGGCATCAGCCAGGATCGGAAAACCGACCACGGTGTGCTGGGTGTCTTCGATATCCTTGATCCACTGCACATGCTTTTCCGCCGCGTCGACCGACAGCGCGATCGCTTTCACATTGCGCCGGTCGAATTCCGGCTTCAATTTTGCCGTCAGGCCTAGTTCAGTGGTGCAGACCGGCGTGAAATCGGCCGGATGCGAAAATAAAACGACCCATGAATCGCCCGCCCATTCATGAAAATGCAATGGCCCGATCGATGAATCCTGGGTGAAATCCGGTGCGATGTCGCCTAAACGTAAGCCCATGCTGCTCTCCTGGTCGGTGAACCTGCAATCAGAACACTAGTGGTTCTGCCCGCTGAAAACTATAAACCGATACCCGTCGACTGCCAACGACATAAATCGATTGCGCTTATGTGGCGCTTTGCGCAGTTGCACCTCTCAGGCGGGCGTGAGACGTGTCAATGACTGGCCAAAACGTTTTGCATTCTGGTAACCGATGATGCGACTGTCGCGTATCTCTTTTCCCTGCCGGTCGAACAGGATGATGCCCGGTGGGCCAAACAGGCCGAAGCGCTTCAATAACGCCCGGTCGTTGCTGTCGTTGGCCGTCACATCGGCCTGTAGCAGGATGGTGTTTGCCAGCTGGCGTTGAATGGCGCCGTCGCTGAAAGTAAATTTCTCCATTTCCTTGCAGGAGACACACCAGTCGGCATAGAAATCAAGCATGACGGTCTTGCCGCCGGTGTTCGCCAGGATTGCATCGAGCTGTGCCTCTGACTTGATGCGGGCGAATCGCAATTCCGCCGGAGGCGTTCCATGCAAATGCGCCAGTGGCGCGAGCGGATCGCGGCCACCGCTTGCAACACCGATCAGCTGCAGCAACCCGAGCGCGGTCACTGCGACGCCGACCGCCTTGCCCGGCCAGCCGACTGCCGCTGCCCAGAGCAGCCAGGCGCCGGCGCCGAGGCCCAGAGCAGCCCAACCGATCATGACGACGGCTGCGGGAAGAACCGGCGCCACCAGCCACCACGCAACAGCCAGCATCAGAATACCGAAGACACGCTTGACGACATCCATCCACACCCCTGCCCGTGGCAGCAAGGTGCCCGCAGAGAGTCCGACCAGCAGCAGGGGCACGCTCATGCCGATTGCCATCGCAAACAACGCGCTGCCACCGATGAAGACGTCACGCGTCTGGCTGATGTAGACCAGGGCGCCGGCCAGTGGCGCGGCCACACAGGGCCCGACGATCAAGGCCGACAATGCGCCCATCAAAAAAACCCCGACCATGCGGCCGGCCGGCAGTCGTTGTGAGGCTTTCGTCAGCCGCGACTGGAGCGCGCCCGGCACCTGCAAGTCATAAACACCGAACATCGACAGCGACAGCCCGACCATCAGCAAGGCAAACGCCCCCAGTACCCAGGGATTCTGCAGAATTGCCGCCAGTCCTTCGCCAAGCAGGCCGGCTGCCACCCCCAGGGCCGTGTAGACGATCGCCATGCCCATCGCGTAGGCGACAGACAGCAAAAAGCCACGCTGCCGGCTGACATCGGCGCCTTCCCCGACGATGATAGAGGACAGGATTGGCACCATCGGCAGCACGCAGGGCGTGAACGACAAGCCGAGGCCGAGCAACAAGAACAAGGGAACGATGAGCGAGAGTTGCCCGGAACGCAGGGCAGTGGCGATGCGGTTGTTGTCGTCTTGCGCCACGACGGCTGCTGGAACGGTCGTCGCAGCCGGTGTTGCGACCCGCTTGACTGTCGCACCAGTGGCCGCAGTCGCGGTCGGGTTTTGGTCCGCGATCCGGTCTGTGGTCCGGGTATCGGTTGCAGATCGGCCGGCAGATTTCTCGACTGGCACTGCGTCGGAACGCTGCACCGACATGTCAAACGCCGGCGAACGGACGCTGCTGCTTGCCGGCAAGGTTGCTTGCAGTGCAGCCGTCAGACCACCACCACCAGCCGGCGACAGGCCAACTTTGGACGTCATCGGCGAGTAGCATAGTCCCGCGTCGGCGCAGCCCTGCCCGGTCACGCTCAGGGTGAAGCGGCCGCTTGTTTGCACCGGCAAGTCGATCGTCACCGCATGCCGGTAGGTTTCAAGGTTTTTCTGGAAAGTAGTGTCGAATTTGATTTTTCCGTTCGGGAAGACAGGTACGCCGATCATTGCCCCTTCAGCGGCAAACTGGAAGCGCTCGCGATACATGTAATAACCGTCGGCAATTTGATAGGTGACAGCAACTGTCCTGGCATCCTTCATCACGGCAGAAAAACGAAAGGCGGCTTCCGGATCGAGATATTCTTCGCCGGCTGAAGCAGGAAGGCTGAGACATGTCAGCAACAGAAACAGACAGTGCGTGAGATGACGCCAGCACCGTGTGGCGATTGACGTAGACGTACGAACAGACGTGAAGGTGAATGTAGACGCGAATGTAGACGTGACGGCGGCGGCCGGAACAACTTCCGACCCGGCCTCTTTCACAAAGACCTTAGCCACGGGAGGCATCGTCATGTGATCGCATTTCATCTTGCGGGTGGTTGTCATCGATGAGGCCAGATCTCGCTGTGTGCAATTGTCGGGATGGATTTTACCGCTGGCAACAGGAATGCGCTCTGCATGACTGCTTTCAGCACCCGAAACTCTCAATATCGCATTGAAGGCCCAATCGGCCTGATCAGCGACAGTAAATAAGAAGAGCCCAAAGAAGAACCCGAAAAAAAACCAGGCATTGCCTGGTTCCTCATCACTGCCCCCGGCATCGCCAGGTTTTATTCTACCGTCGCTGCGTCGTCTGCTTCCGTGACTTCCGGACGATCCAACAGTTCAACATAGGCCATCGGCGCATTGTCGCCCACGCGGAAACCCATTTTCAGGATGCGCAGGTAACCACCGTCGCGATTGGCATAACGCGGACCAAGTTCGGCAAACAGCTTGACGACCATTTCGCGGTCACGCAGGCGATCAAATGCCAGGCGCTTGTTGGCCAGGGTGTCTGTCTTGCCGAGGGTCAGGATCGGCTCGATGACACGACGCAGTTCCTTTGCCTTTGGCAGCGTGGTCTTGATGGCTTCGTGACGCAGCAGTGAGACGGTCATGTTGCGCAGCATGGCAAGACGGTGGGATGAGGTGCGGTTGAGCTTACGAAGACCGTGACGATGACGCATGATGATTCCTTCTATGGTTGAGTTTTGATCCAGCTCTTCTATCAACTGCACGAGTCAGTCGCGGGCCGGTATGCTTGCTGCGTGTATGGATCCCCCGGCGTCTTGCGGTACCGGACAACAGGTAATTTTTTTGCTCTCAGGTAAAACCAATGGCCCCGAAACCAGGCGCCATGGTTAAACGCCAGAACTTACTTTTCCAGCCCGGCAGGCGGCCAGTTTTCCAGCTTCATGCCCAGCGTCAAACCACGCGACGCCAGCACTTCCTTGATTTCATTGAGCGACTTGCGGCCCAGGTTCGGCGTCTTGAGCAACTCATTTTCGCTGCGCTGGATCAGGTCGCCGATGTAATAGATGTTTTCGGCTTTCAGGCAGTTTGCCGAACGTACTGTCAGCTCCAGATCATCGACCGGACGCAACAGGATCGGGTCGACCGACGGTGCGCGCGATGGCGCTTCGGCGGCGGCTTCCGTACCTTCCAATGCTGCAAAGACATTGAGCTGATCGACCAGGACGCGGGCCGACTGGCGGATCGCTTCTTCCGGCGAGATCACGCCATTGGTTTCGATGTTGATGACAAGTTTGTCGAGATCGGTACGCTGTTCGACACGGGCCGATTCCACTGCGTACGACACGCGTCGCACCGGCGAAAACGATGCGTCCAGGATGATGCGGCCGATGGTCTTGTTCGCATCTTCCGACAGACGGCGCACGTTACCCGGCACATAGCCACGGCCTTTTTCGACCTTGATCTGCATGTCCAGCTTGCCGCCAGCGGTCAGGTTTGCAATCACATGGTCCGGATTGATCAGTTCGACATCATGCGGCAGGTCGATGTCAGACGCCAAAACCGCGCCTTCGCCTTCCTTTTTCAAGGTAAGCGTCACTTCATCGCGGTTGTGCAACTTGAATACCACACCCTTCAGATTCAACAACATGTCGACTACGTCTTCCTGCACGCCATCCAGGGATGAATACTCATGCACCACTCCGGCAATCGTCACTTCCGTCGGCGCATAGCCAACCATCGACGATAGCAAGACACGGCGCAAGGCATTGCCCAGCGTATGTCCGTAGCCACGCTCGAATGGCTCCATGACGACCTTGGCATGTCCGGCGCCCAGGGCTTCGACTTCTATGATGCGTGGCTTCAACAAACTGTTTTGCATGGAATTTCCTTTTCAATACCCTCGGTGCGTTATACCGATAAGGCTGAATCAAGCGACAAGAATGGCAGGGTAGAACGGTTGCGATACGGCCTGGTCAATGCAGCGAAAACGGTGATTCAGCGGAGCATCGGGAAAGATATCGATGTGCTCTCTCGATCCTCCATGCAAGCTGCCCGACGCGACGCATCGTCCAGTCCCGCGCCGACATGACCGGCGCAGGCGCAGTCATCAGCGGGAATACAGCTCGACGATCAGCGATTCGTTGACGTCGTTCGCAATTTCGCTACGATCCGGCATGGTGCGCAAGATGCCTTCCATTTTCTTCGCGTCGACCGATACCCAAGATGGCACACCCGACTGTGCCGACAGTGACAACGCCTCGGCGATACGGACTTGCTTTTGCGCTTTTTCGCGCACGGCGACGACGTCACCTGTCTTGACCTGGTAGGAAGCGATGTTGACGACCTTGCCGTTGACGGTGAACGCTTTGTGCGAGACCAGTTGGCGGCTCTCGGCGCGGGTCGAACCAAAACCCATGCGGTAGCAGACATTGTCCAGACGCGCTTCAAGCAGCTTCAGGAGTGTCTCGCCGGTATTGCCCTTGCGACGATCCGCTTCGGCGAAATAGCGACGGAACTGGCGTTCCAGGATGCCGTACATGCGCTTGACCTTCTGCTTTTCACGCAGCTGATTACCGTAATCCGAGGTACGAGCGCCGGAGGTGCGGCCATGCTGACCAGGCTTCGAATCGAGCTTGCACTTCGAATCGAGCGAGCGGCGTGCACTTTTCAAGAACAGGTCGGTGCCTTCACGGCGCGACAGTTTTGCTTTTGGTCCGATATAACGTGCCACTGTATTTCCTTTTATGAGTGACGTTCCACGATGCCGACGATGAATGATGGTCCCGGCAAGGACAACGAACGCTAGTCTGACTCGCCTTCAGTCAGACGGTGGGCTTAAGAACAAAACCCGCCAGGTTTCCTGGCGGGCTGGTACGACCTTTTTTCGGTGAACGAGACAACCGAAAAAGCAGCTGAAAAAGTAGCTTAAATGCGACGACGTTTTGGCGGACGGCAACCGTTATGCGGCACCGGTGTCACGTCCTGGATCTGGGTGATCTTGATACCCAGATTGTTCAGGGCGCGTACGGCCGACTCACGCCCCGGGCCTGGACCCTTGATGCGCACTTCGAGATTCTTGACGCCGCACTCGACGGCAACCTTGCCGGCGGCTTCGGCAGCCACCTGGGCGGCAAACGGCGTCGACTTGCGTGAACCCTTGAAACCGGCACCACCCGACGTCGCCCACGACAATGCATTGCCCTGACGGTCAGTGATCGTGATGATCGTGTTGTTGAAGGACGCGTGAATGTGCGCGATCCCTTCGGCAACGTTCTTTTTGACTTTCTTGCGCACGCGTGCTGCGGCGGCGTTGTTTGGTGCTTTTGCCATGATGATTTCCTAGATTCCGACGACGCTTCGACCTGCTGATCCGAGATCAGCGCGGATCATTTCTTCAGCGATTGTGCTGCCTTGCGTGGGCCCTTGCGAGTCCGTGCATTGGTGCGGGTACGCTGGCCACGGCAAGGCAGACCCTTGCGATGACGCATGCCGCGATAGCAACCGAGGTCCATCAATCGCTTGATGTTCATCGAGATTTCGCGACGCAGATCGCCTTCAACGATGAACTTGGCGATCTCTTCACGCAGGCGCTCGAGTTCGTTGTCGTCCAGGTCCTTGACCTTCTTGTCGGAAGCAATACCCGACTTGGTGCAAATATCTTTCGCACGTGGACGACCGACACCGTAAATTGCCGTCAGGCCAATTACCGTGTGTTGATGATTTGGGATATTGACCCCTGCAATACGTGCCATTCGTTATTCCTCAATAAATAACGTTAATTAACCCTGGCGCTGTTTATGGCGCGGTTCGATACAGATCACACGCACAACACCTTTGCGCTTGATGATCTTGCAATTGCGGCAGATCCGCTTGACTGATGCGAGCACTTTCATGTTGCCCTCTTTCTTCAAAAACTAGACGGTTGCCTCAACCCGGTGAATTCAATCATGGACCCACCAGATCCTGTAGATACCCTGTTGCGTTACTTGGTTCGAAAAACGATGCGCGCCCGGCTCAGGTCATACGGCGTCAACTCGACCGTGACCTTGTCTCCCGGCAGGATGCGGATATAGTTCATCCGCATCTTCCCGGAAATATGTCCCAATACAACATGGCCATTTTCCAGCTTGACCCTGAAGGTGGCATTCGGGAGATTCTCCAGAATTTCACCCTGCATCTGAATTACGTCGTCTTTTGCCATTCGTTCTGCCCGTTCTCCTGAACGCTTAACGCGTCGGAACTCCGCCCTTGAAATTTGCCTTGCGCAGCAGCGATTCGTACTGCTGCGACATCACGTAGTTCTGTACCTGCGCCATGAAGTCCATCGTCACGACCACGATGATCAGCAGCGACGTGCCACCGAAGTAAAACGGAACCTTCCAGCGAGCAATCAAAAACTCCGGCAACAGGCAAACCAACGTGATGTACACCGCACCGGCCAACGTCAGCCTGGTCAAAATGCGGTCAATGTAACGCGCGGTCTGGTCGCCTGGACGAATGCCCGGCACGAATGCACCGCTCTTCTTCAGGTTGTCCGCCGTCTCCTTGCTGTTGAACACAAGTGCCGTGTAGAAAAAGCAAAAGAAAACAATCGCTGCTGCGTACAACAAGGCATGGATCGGTTCACCAGGCGCCATGGATGCTGCCAGGTCCTTCAAAAACCGGATGAACGGATTCGCCGAGTCACCTGCCGACGTGAACCAGCTCACGATCGTTGACGGAAACAAAATGATCGACGAAGCAAAGATCGGTGGAATCACGCCCGCCATGTTCAGCTTCAGCGGCAAATGACTGCTCTGCCCGCCATAAATCTTGTTACCGACTTGCCGCTTCGCATAATTCACCAGGATCTTGCGCTGTCCGCGTTCGATGAAAACTACCAGAAACGTGACTGCAGCAACGATCAACACGATCAGGATGGCCGACAACGCACTCATCGACCCTGTCGACACCAATTCGAACAATCCGCCGACTGCATTTGGCAACCCTGCGGCGATACCGGCGAAGATGATGATCGAGATTCCATTCCCCAATCCCCGCTCGGTGATCTGCTCGCCAAGCCACATCAGAAACATCGTACCGGTCAGCAAAGTCACGACAGTCGTGAAGCGAAACGCATAGCCCGGGTCAATGACCAACCCTGCTTGCGACTCCAGCGCCACGGCAATACCGAGACCTTGAAACAAGGCCAATACCAGCGTGCCGTATCGTGTGTATTGCGTGATCTTGCGACGACCGCTTTCGCCTTCCTTCTTCAGCGCTTCCAGTTGCGGCGACACGATCGACATCAGTTGCATGATGATCGAGGCCGAAATGTAGGGCATGATTCCGAGCGCAAAAA
>JAYTLK010000134.1:0-6070 GCA_043729515.1 Herminiimonas sp. | reverse complement strand
GGCGCCGATGATGATTCTGAACCAGACCGAGTTCGTGGTGCGCGAGCGCGGCTCTGGCACCCGTGCGGCAATGGAGCGCGTGTTCCTGGAGCATGGCGTGACGCCAAAGATCGTGATGGAAATGCCGAGCAACGAGTCCATCAAGCAGGCCGTCATGGCCGGCATGGGGCTGACGTTTCTATCCCTGCGCACGGTGCGCCATGAACTGGCGTCAGGTCACCTGGTGCTGCTCGATATTGAAGGGCTGCCGGTCGTGCGCCATTGGCATGTGACGCACCTGCGCAGCAAGCGCCATGCGCCGGCGGCGGTGATGCTGAAGGATTTCTTGATTGCGGAGGGGGGGCCGCTGGTCAGGGCGTGGGCTTGAACGTGGATCGAATTATTGTGCGGCAAGGTACGACAAATACCCACCGATGCCGAACGTGGCCAGCATGATGGCGGCAATCACGGCGCACGCCTTGACGGCACCATAACCGCAGCTGCCCTGGTAGCCTGCCGATTGCGTCTCGCTCCTGCCAATGAAGGATGCTGGTGCCGGCATGCTCATCGGTGGGTTGCGGGGACGAGCGCTATTGGGCAGGGCGAGGCCAGCCACGGCATAACATTGTTCCAGAGCCAGTTGCGTGCTGTCGAGATGGCGTTGATGGTAGGCCGCGTCACGTGCGGCATCAGCAGCCGACGAAGCGCCAAGGATGGAATCCGCATGTGCAGCTGCGCCTGCATGAATGGTCGGCGCGCCGTCGTGCCCGGCGTGGGGAAAGGCGCGGCCGACAGTGTAGTCGGTGCCCGGAACATCGAATTGCGCATACATGATTGACCTTTCAAAAATTGACTGAAGCATCACGATAACGCCGCACGCCAATCATCGTCGACAAATTCATTGGAATCCTTTGATGAATCTGGAAGTAATGGCGCGGGAATGATGCTTTGGCTAGCCATACCTAAAGCGGGCATTAAGATTACTAAAGACCATCCTCTGTACTTTGATATAGATCAGTTATTGAAAGCAAAACGAGCACAAATAATGACAACGGAATGCGTTGCAGTCGCTTCGCCACGTTTTATTCGGATCGACACGCAAAGTAGTCGCTTCGGTTTCTATTCAGCAAACTTTTTGCTGCAGGGAATGCTTCAACCGCTTTCCATCAACAGGACGCGCGTCTAGATTACAACCGCCGATGGTAATTTTGATTCGTTGGCATGGGGCATGCTTTGCGACAGGCAAGGCATTGAAATCGGAAGATCGTTTCCCGTCCCGATCGGCAAGGTCTTGACCGCCGTTGGGCATGGTGTACTGACTCCATCGACAGAAACGCATACGGGCCAGCTTCCCCGCCAAAAGAAAGATGTTCCCGAAATGGATGCATTGCTGCAGGATTGGCGCAATCGTGCGCTGCAAGTGGAACAGGAAGTCGGACGCGCCGTCATCGGCCAGGCAGCCATCCTCAGACTGATCAATGTCGCCCTGTTTGCCCGTGGCCACGTGCTGCTCGAAGGCGATGTCGGCGTCGGCAAGACCACCATCCTGCGGGCGTTCTCACGGGCCGTGGGGGGCGCCTTCGAACGCGTGGAAGGCACGGTTGACCTGATGCCGGGCGACCTGATTTATCACACCTTCGTCGATGCCGAAGGCCGGCCCCGCATCGAACCCGGTCCGCTGCTGCGCCATGGCGAGCAGCTGGCGACCTTCTTCTTCAACGAAATCAACCGCGCCCGGCCACAGGTGCAATCCCTGCTGTTGCGCGCCATGGCCGAGCGCTCGGTGTCGGCGTTCAATCGTGAATACCGCTTTCCGCACATGACGGTCTTTGCCGACCGCAATCGCATCGAGCGCGAGGAAACCTTTGAACTCGCCTCGGCGGCGCGCGACCGCTTCATGTTCGAACTGCGCATGGTCACGCCGACCGACCGCGCGATCCGCCGCTCGCTGGCGCTCGACACTGCCTTTCATGATGCAGACCGCCTGATCGCCCAGGTCAGCCCCGCCATCTTGCCGTGGCAGCAATTGAACGACATCGCCGCGGCTATCCAGAACACGGTGACAGCCAGCGAGGCGCTGGAAAACTATGCGCTCGACCTCTGGCAGGCGACCCACACGCCAGCAAAATTCGGCATCGCCATCGACGGTGTCGACATGCACCGGCTGATCCTGGCCGGCGCCAGTCCGCGCGGCATCAGTGCCCTGATGCGCGCAGCCCGCGTGGTGGCCTGGCTCGACGAGCGCACCTACCTCACGCCGGAAGACATCGGCGCCGTGCTGCCGGCCGCGCTCGGGCACCGGATCTTTTTTACACCGGTCTACGAACTGCAGCACGCGCAGATCGCCGACGCCTTCGTGGCCCAGCTTGCCACGCGCATTGCAGCACCTTGAGTCTCGCATCAAGTCGCGCGTCGGGTCGCGCGTCGGGTCCCGCGTCGGGTCACGCGTCGGGTCACGCGTTGGGTCACGCGTTGGGTCATGCTCGGGTCATGTCTTGAGTCTTGCTTCCAATTGCGTCGGGCTCCACGCCGGAATGCCGCAATGAGCGAAGCGGTGTTTCACTACAAGATCGGCGGCCGGGCCGGTGGCCAACGTCCGGGTGCGCATGCCGGACGCGCCGGTGGCTCCGGCAATGAATTCCTGGCCCATGCGCGTCTGTTCGATCATCCTGATCCACGCAGGCTCGATCTGCGTGCAAGCCTGCGCGCTGGCGGCGATGAATGGCTGGTGCGCACCCATCGCCAGCGCGCCGCCATTGCCTTGCATGCGGTGGTGGATCTGTCGGCATCGATGGGGTGCGGCAGTCCGATCAAACGCGACACGGCCGCTGCATTCGTCGAGGCAATGGGCAAGAGCGCATTCCAGACCGGCGATTCAGCCGGATTGTGCGCGTTCGACGGCGCAGCCCGTACCGAGCTTTACCGGCCGGCGCATCACGGCCGCCAGGTCGGAACGGTGCTGGCTGACCTGGTGCGATCGGCGCCAATGGCGACCACCCCCGGCTGCGCGATTGCCGAAGCCATGCAACCGTTGGCCGGGCGGCAGGCGCTGGTGTTCCTGCTCTCGGATTTCCACTGGCCGTTGGCGCAAACCGCCGCAGCGCTCGACCTGCTGGCGCACGCCTGGGTGGTGCCAGTGGTGCTGTGGGATGCAGCCGAAATCACGCCACCGGCCGCCAACACCTTCGTGCGCCTGCGCGATGCCGAAAGCGGCGCATTGCGTGCGATCTGGGTGACGCCGCGCCTGCGCCGGCAATGGCAGGACGGCGTGGCACAGCGCCGCGCCACCCTTGACGCGCTGTTTGCAAGCTGCAACCTGCGCCCGCTGTATTTGTCCGGCGACTTCGATGCGGCCGCCGTCTCGCATTACTTCATCGAAGGAGACATGGCTTGATGGGCGATGACCTGATGCACACACCTGATCCGTGGCGAAAAACGGTAGCGATGGCAGGTCGCGGCGGTGCCGGCGCGGCGCTCTGTATCCTGTTGATTGCATCATCGTGGGCGCGGACGGCGTCGGCACAAGCGGCCGACCCGTCCATCCCATCATCGGCGACGTCTTCGGTCACTGTTGCGCCGGCTGAATCCGTACCGAAACCTGCCGCCAAGCCTTCCGCGCCCGTGGTCCATGCCTTGGTCGAGCAACCCCGTGCCTTTGGTTATACCGTCGGCGACGTGCTGCAACAACGCATCGCACTCGGCACTGCCGCCGTCCCTTTTGCACTTGCCGAGCTGCCGCGCATCGGACGCATCGGCGCCTCGCTCTGGCGGCGGCGCAGTGACGAACAGGTCGATCGCCGCGGTCAGCATTGGCTGACGATCGAATATCAGTTGATCAACACGCCGCAGTCCTTGAGTGTCTGGTACCTGCCGCTGCTGAAACTGCGGGCGAAGAATGGTTCTGCCGTCCTGACGGTGGACAACGCGCCGTTTTCGATCGGGCCGACGACGCCGCCGCAACCATACGACATTGCCGCCCTGCCCGCGCTGCAACCGGACCAGCCACCGGCGCCGGTATCGCTGGCGCAGGCCGAACGCCGCATCCGGCTGGCCCTGCGCACCTTGATCGGCGTCTTGCTGATCTGGGCGGGCCTGGTGGGCTGGCGTTACCTGCGGCGAGGCCGGCACCTGCCATTCGCCCGGGCCGTGCAAGATTTGCAAGCCCGGTCGACCATTGCCGGCGCCGACCCACTTGCGGCACGACGTCGCTTGCTGCATGCGTTCAACGACACGGCCCGCGAAGTGGTGCGTCCGGCGACGCTCGACCGGGTGCTTGCGCGGGCGCCCTATCTGGCGCCGGAGCGGGAAGCGGTGCAAGCATTCGTACGCCAATCGCATGCGGTATTTTTCGGTGGCCAGCCGGAAGGCGATGTCGCCGCAATCGCCGCATTGGCACGCCGGCTGCGGCGGCTCGAACGTCGGCATGCGGCATGACCGGCTTCGGCTTGCCGGAACTGATGCAGGCCCTGACGCAGGGTCTGACCTTTGCGCAGCCGTGGTGGCTGCTGGCGCTGGTGCTGGCGCTGTTGCCGCTGAAAAGCCGACGCGAGGACGAGCAGGTCTTTGCCTGGACCGGATGGCTGCCGCCGGACCGCATCGGCCTGTGGCGGGCGCGGCTGGAAAAAGCACTGGCGATGCTGGCGATCGCGGCCGCCGTGCTCGGATTGTCCGGCATCGCTTCACCGCAGACGACGGTGGAGCGAATCGGCAGCGGCGCCGAAATCCTGGTGCTGCTCGACCGCAGCGCCAGCATGGATGATGCATTGCCGGAGCGCGGCGCCAAGACGCCGCTGGTCGACAAATATGCCGAGCCGAAAAAACGCAAGATCGCCCGCAAGGCACTGGCCGAATTCGCCGCCGGCCGCACCCATGATGTGTTCGGCCTGATGATGTTCAGCGAAAACCAGTTTCAGGTCATGCCCTTCAACATGCGACCGGACGTGATCCAGGGCGCGATCCAGGCCGGCGGTGTCGGCTCGGGACTGGGCAATACCGATGTCGGCAGCGCGCTGCTGGCGGCATCGAGCCGCTTCGACGACCGGTCCAACACCGGCAGCCGCATCATCCTGCTGGTATCGGATGGCGGCGCGCTGATTGCCGAACCGGTGCGCAAGCTGATCGCCGCCAGCTTGAAGCGCAATCGCATCACGCTCTACTGGATCTATCTGCGTTCCTACAACCAGCCGGGCCTGGCGCAGAGCGACAGTCCGGAATTCGACAGCAATGCAGAGGTACAGATGCATCGCTTCTTCACGTCGCTGGCCACGCCCTATCGCGCCTTCGAAGCGGAAGACCAGGCATCGATGCAACGCGCCATCGATGCCATGGGCCAGCAGCAGATGCTGCCCATTACCTACCAGCAGCGGCTGCCCAGCGTCGATCGCGCGCCTCTCTGCTATCTGCTCGCCGCAGCGGCCTGCGCCGCCCTGCTGCTGCTGCGCGCGAACCACCTGATCGGAGCATCCTCGCAATGAAGACGCTGCATGTTCACATCGCCGCCACGGTGCTGGCGCTTGGTTGCGTTGCCGTGATCGGTAGCGCCTGGCTGCAACGCGACCGGGCCATGACGCTCAATGCGCAGATCGCGGCGCCCGGCCCGACCGGATCGGCGCAGGAAGATGCGCGGATCACGATGGCACGCGGGCTTTCGCTGGCACGCGCCGGTGACAGCGCGGGCGCGCAAAAGGAATTGCAGCGCGCTTTGCAGCACAGCGCCGGCACGCTGCAGAACCAGGCGCGCTATAACCTGGGCAACCTTGCCTTGCGCCAGGCGCTTGGCATGGGCAGTGGCAATGACAAGCTGGCCGGCATGCTGGAGCTGGCCAAGCAGCAGTACCGCGATACGCTGCTGCGCGCTCCGCAGCATCTGGCGGCACGCTACAACCTGGAGCGTGCACTCTGGCTGGCGCCCGAGGAGGGTCTGACCGAAGCCGGCAAGGATCAGAACACCTCGCGCGAGTTCGAAGAAGCCAAGAGCAACGAAGACACCAAGGACGACAAGGAACAAGCCACCACTACCATGAAGAATGAAGGCGGCAGCCTGCCATGAGCATTAGCCAGTCGACGCCATTGACATCGCGCGGCGCGGCAC
>JAYTLK010000133.1:0-3447 GCA_043729515.1 Herminiimonas sp. | reverse complement strand
GTGATGCCCCAGACGCTGTTCTTGACATGGGCGTAGTCGCGCAAGGTGCGAATGACGGCGGTCTTGCCGTTGATCTGCGTGACATGACCATAGAACGCGGTTTCGCCATTTTTCGGTTCCATGAAGACGAACTGGTTGACCAGCATCGCCGGCACCACCGGACCGCTGAGGCGATAGTAGGTATAGCCGGTTCCATGCTTGTTTTCCTGCCACGACTCCATGCCCTTGGCATGTTTGTTCCAGAAATCATCCGGCAATTGCATGATGCCGGAGTAGAGCAGGTCGGTATCTTCGAGAACGTGGTCATTGAAATACTCTTCAGCCGGCAAGCCCATCGCCCGCGCCTTGATGCGCATGTTGATGTCCTTGGACACCAGCACGATGGCGCGGCCCGGATGCTGTTCTTCCAGGGCGCGTACCACGCCCAGGATCTGGTTGTCGGCCTTGCCCTGGGGCAGACCTTCCGGCAGGACGATATTGGCCAGCCTGGTCTGGAAAAACAGCCGGCCGCGCGCATCCTTGTTGCCCAGCTTCGCCAGCGGAATGCCCTGGTCGATGGCCGTGTCTTCGGTGCCGCTGACCAGCGCATCGAGCGAGCGCGAAACCTGGCGCGCATTGCGGGCGACTTCCGACATGCCTTTCTTGTGATCGTCGAGTTCTTCCAGCGTCATCATCGGCAGATAGACGTCGTGTTCCTCGAAGCGGAACAGGGATGTCGGGTCATGCATCAGCACGTTCGTGTCGAGCACGAACAGCTTGGTCTTGCCGGCCTTGTCGGCAACCCTGCTCGCGCTCGACTTGACGCGGGTTTCGATGGCTTTTTGCTTGGTCAGGCTGGGCTTGTCGACCCGGGCAATGACGTCGGGCGCACGGGCGCGCACGGGCGCCTTCGCTTTCGGTGCGCCCGGTTCAGGCATTCTGGCCTGCGGCGGCATGGGCACCGGCTCGAGCAGCGTCAGCGGTTTGTCGATCTTCGATTTTTCCGCCACCGGATATTCGCGGGGCGACAGCAATGCAGCAGGTTTGGTCGGTAATTTTGGCAGGGGCATCAGGATCTCGATCGTGAAGGTTGAAGAAATACCACTTAGCGACGAACGGTTGCGACACGGTCAGGATGGGAGCTGCGGTAGGACCGGCGGTGATGCGGCGCGCCGCCGGCAGGAAGGAAAACCGATGTTTCGATCCAGCAGGCGCCGGACGTGAAAAAGCCGCTTAGGAAGGCAGTCAAACCTGTCCAGAAACGGCTTCGAAAAGATGCGGCTGTCGATATGTCTGTCGATGTAGCTATAAACAATGCGTGTGGCAACCAGATTCCGCCAGTGAAATCAAAATAGCAGTTTAGCAACGAATGGCGGTGCAATGCCGAAACAGGTAAATGGTTGATCCGCTGGCCTCGCTTCAAGTGTTGATTCAGTGTAGCGCGTTTGCCCGGCTCATGTCGGGTGCTGCCGATTTGTACCAAATGTTGCCGGGGACTGCGACCGCGCTTGCCATGAATGGCCGCAAATTCACGCCATCGTTTGCACGAATGCCAGCACGTCATCCACATGGCCCGGCACCTTCAGTCCACGCCATTCTTTCACCAATTTGCCGTTGCCGTCAATGACAAAGGTGGAGCGCTCGATGCCGCGCACTTTTTTGCCGTACATGCTTTTTATCTTCATGACATCGAAGAGCAGACACAGCGTTTCATCCGGGTCGGAAATCAATTCGAACGGCAGGGCGAGCTTCGCCTTGAAGCTTTCATGTGAGCGCAGCGAGTCGCGGCTGATACCGAACACCACGGCGTTGGCACGCTCGAAATCCGGATACAGGTCGCGGAAATTGATGCCTTCGGTAGTGCAGCCAGGGGTATTGTCCTTGGGATAAAAATACAGCACCACCGTCTTGTTCCGATAATCGGACAAGCTGAACGTGCGGCCGCTGGTCATGCTGGCCTGGAAGTCGGGCACCTGCATGTGCAATGCCGACAAGGCAATCGCCGGCGTCGTTGCGTCGGTCTGGGCTGCGAGCGGTATCGATAGTGCTTCTTCTGCCACGTGGCGCTCCTGTTGACTACAGGCCTGAGGCGGTCTCCGCAGGCCAATGTTGTGCCGAACCTTGTCGGCTTCGGCTTGCGTCGGGCTTCCAGGCGATTTTCACGCAGACTGGTTCAGGCGCGTGCCTGCCTCGCACCGGCGCGAGTGCTGCGGATCAGCGTGGACGTGATGCTTGCAAAACTGTCAGGCGTTTTCGATGATCAATTCGCCTGACCGCCCCGGTAACTCGCCCCAGCCGATGTCCCGGACCGGATGAGGTTGGTCGGCAACCTGTGCATGCAATCCCTGCATCGATGCGAAGGTATAACCCTGTTCCTTCCATCCACGCAGCAATTGTTCAAATATTGGGGCAAGTTTTTGTCCTTCAAGTTCGGCATGCAAGGTAAATACATGGTCGCGCGGTATCGCAGTCAGGGCCAGCAGCTTGCCGGCGATATTTGACGCGTCGATGACATCGCCGCCGATGCTTCGCCCGAGCAGCTCGTCCAGCGTCGGCAGGGTGGTCGGCAACTGCAGGCAGGACAGGGCGCCATCACCGTCGCGCAGGCGGTACGGACCGGACGCCGAACCGGCCAGCGCGCCATCGTCGTTCAGGCGCACCCGGCCGTCCGAGGCATATTTGAAACCGAAGGCATCGAGCTGGCGGAATGCATGCGCATTCATTTGCCAACCGGCGGCGCCGTGCGTGTGCGGTGCATGGCCGAAAATCGCAGTGAAACGGTCGAAGGCACGTTGCATCAGGTCGCGGGTCCAGGCAGCGCCTCGGCCCCGCACGTTGTCCTGCCACACGACGTGGTCCCAGGTATGGATACCGCATTCGAAACCGGCATCGCGCACCGCGCGCATTTCGTCGGCGCAGTCGCGTCCGATGTCCGGCGCCGGCAACAGCACGCCGTACATCAGGGTCTTCAAGCCGTAATGCTCGAGCACCGAGGTGCGCGAGACTTTCTGGAAAAACCCAGGCCGCAGTGCACGCCGCAGTGCCCAGCCGGTGTGATCCGGCCCCAGTGAAAACAGGAAGGTCGCGTCGGCGCCGTGCGCCAGCAGCATGCGCACCAGGTTCGGCACACCCTCGCGGGTGCCGCGGTAGGTGTCGACGTCGATCTTGAGCGTCAGCAGCGGCTTGCCGGCACCGGCTGGGGGGGCGGGAGCTTGGGTCAAATCATCAATCCATCAGCGCTTTGGCAGCGCCCACCTGGCCGCGGTAGGCGTCAAAAATGTGCCGCAGCGCGTCGGCCATCGACACCGTCGGCGTCCAGCCCAGTTCGGACTCGGTGGCGTCGATCTTCGGCACCCGGTTCTGCACGTCCTGGTAGCCTTGGCCGTAGTAGGCGGCGGAACTGGTCTCGACCAGCTTGACCTGTTTTGCCGAGTCGGCGTACTCCGGATACTCGGCGGCGAGCGTCAG
>JAYTLK010000132.1:0-17544 GCA_043729515.1 Herminiimonas sp. | reverse complement strand
TGCTTGCGGGTTGCAAGAGGAAGCGCGTTCGGTGATCGAGAAAGCGCTCGCGGTCGGCTGGGATGAACAGCTCATCCGTGAATACCGGCATTGCGCAGCGAACGCCACCCCGGCGGGTCTCCTGGCGCAGATCGAGCAATGTGAAATCTGGAGCGCGGCGCATCCGCTGGATGGGCAACTCGCGCTGACGCTTGGCGCCCTGTGCCTGCGCCAGAAACTCTGGGGCAAGGCGCAGCGCCATCTCGACCTGGCGCTGGTCCAGGCCGTCGATGCCGCCAACCGGCGGGAAGCCCATTTGGAACTGGCGCAATTGCACGAGGCGCTTGACCATCGGGATGAGGCGGCGGCGCATTATCGGCAGTCTGCGCTCATTCAACCGCATTAGCACGGTCCCGGTCGTAAAATCGGCTCTGGATTGCCGTTATAATCTTGGCCTCGACCGCCTTGTCGGCGCGGTTCTTCCCTCTTTATTTTCCATCACACCGAGAACCCCATGAGCCTCAACAAAGTATCCGCCGGTCGCGACGTGCCCAATGATTTCAACGTCATCATCGAGATCCCGATGAATGCCGATCCGATCAAGTATGAAGTGGACAAGGAATCCGGCGCGATCTTCGTCGATCGTTTCATGAGCACCGCCATGCACTACCCATGCAACTATGGTTACATCCCGAACACGATTGCCGACGACGGCGACCCCGTCGACGTGCTGGTGATCACGCCGTTCCCGCTGTTCCCGGGCGTGGTCGTGCGTTGCCGTACGATCGGTGTATTGAAGATGACGGATGAAGCCGGTGGCGACGCAAAATTGCTGGCGGTTCCGGTCGACAAGATACTGCCGATTTACACCCATTGGCAGAAACCGGAAGACATGAACGACCTGCGCCTGCAACAGATCCAGCACTTTTTTGAACATTACAAGGATCTTGAGCCGAACAAGTGGGTCAAGATCGAAGGCTGGTTCGGCCCGGAAGAAGCGAAGAAGGAAATCCTGGCTGGCGTCGAAGCTTATGCGACGCTGGAGCGCACTGCGAAGTAAGAGGCGCTGGCGGGCCATCGACGCCGGCCACACCCGACCGTTCTCCCAGGTTCGCCTGATTCCAGGCAGCTTCCGGCTGAAACAAGGCACACCTTCGCCAGTGTGCCTTTTTTCATACGCACGGCGATCCGAGCGTTGGAAAACCATCGATCACGCAAGCAACCATTCGACAAGCCAGCCGGAATCACGGATGATAAAAAGTGCTCCGGATAAATAAACTGGGAGGGAGCCCCGGACCGACCTGGATCCCACATGGCTGCTGCAGGTCCCATCGAGCATGACCGCGCCGGTATGTCCGCTGCAACGCCGACACCGCATCATGGAAACATCGACGCCGACGCCAACCCCCGCCAGGCGCGTGACCGGCTCCTGCGCAAGGTGGCCGACGACACCGATCTGCCGGCGCTCGGCAGCTCGGTCGCGAAGGTGGTGCAGCTTGCGTCGTCTGACGATGATTCGGTGCGCGAACTCGCCCACTTCCTGCTCTCCGACATCGCCCTGACGCAGAAGGTGCTGCGACTCGCAAACACGGTCTGTTATCGCACGTCTTCCGGCGGTGCCGTCACCACCATCTCGCGCGCGATCTTCGTTCTCGGTTTCGACACCGTCAAGACCAGCGCCTTGGCCATGCTGCTGGTCGATGGCATGAAGGGCAAGCAAGGTGTCAGCGTGCGCAACGAACTCGGTTTCGCACTCAGCGCCAGCGTGATCGGACGCGAGATCGCGCGCCGCAGCCAGTTCCGCGACGCCGAGGAGGGCGCTGTTGCCGCCCTGTTCAAGAACATGGGCCGACTGCTGGTGGCTGCCCACGACCATCAGCTCTATACCCGCATTGCCGAACTGAGCGATGGCGGCACGCTGTCGCCGGCGCAGGCGTCGACCCAGGTGCTCGGCTGCAGCTTCGACATGCTGGGCGAATCGGTGCTGCAGGAATGGGGTATTCCCGACACCATCGTCAATGCCCTGGCGCCACTGCCGCAGGGCATGCTCAAGCAAGCGCGCAGCCGGCAGGAATGGCTGCAACAGGTTGCTGCCTTCAGCACGACTGCGGCAGCATTGATACCAAAAATGACCGAACCCGGCGAGGATGCCGCCAGCAAGGCACTGCTGTCTCGCTTTGGCGCCGCGCTCAATCTTGATGGCGGGCGCCTGGGTGAACTCCTGGCCACGGTTGCGCGCGAGACCCGCGCGCTGACCGAACATGCCGACCTGCTGTTTGCGCCGCAGGATGCTGATCTTTCAGGCGGCGACGAGGATGTGGCGGCGGCTGCAAGTTCCGCAGCAAGCTTGGAAGACGATGCGGCCCTGGAACTGCCGCTTGAGCTTCTCATGGCCAGCGCCCAGCCTGATTCCGCCGCCGACAGCCGCCATCCGAGCGGCAAGCCGATCCAGGCCCGCGACCTGTTGCTGGCAGGCGTGCAGGACGTGACCGAAATGATGGCCTCGGGCCGCTGCAAGACCAACGACCTGATTCTGCTGGCACTGGAAACCCTGTATGGCGCAATGGGCTTTCGCTTCGCCACCATTTGTCTACGCGACGTCAAGACCAACCAGTTCCGCGCCCGGATCGCACTGGGCGCCGACCGCACGCGGTTGCAGCAGGAATTCTTGTTTCCGGCCGGCGGGCGGCGCGATCTCTTCACGCTGGCGATGGAAAACAATGTCGACCTGATGATCGAGGACACGACCAGTCCGAAGATCCTGCCACTGCTGCCGGCCTGGTATCGCAGCCTGATGCCGCAGGTGCGCAGCCTGATCGTGCTGCCGCTGGTGGTGAAGAAGGTGCCGTTCGGATTCTTCTATGCCGACCGGTTGTGCGCTGCGCCCGAAGGCGTTCCTGCCGACGAAGCGGCAATGCTACGCACCCTCAAGGGCCAGGTACTGGCGGCACTCGGCGCACGCTGACCGTCGGTGACGCTGGATCGGTGTCGGAGGCGTCGCCGGATGGACCGGTGAAATCATTGCCTGCACCGCGTTCATCGCCGGTGCGAAACGGGTTTCGCTCGTTCAACTCATCGATGTAGGCCTCGATGCCGCCATTTTCCCGTTCCAGAAAACGTTCGATCGCATCTGCAAACGCGGGATGGGCCAGCCAATGGGCCGACCAGGTTTTTTGCGGCAGGAAGCCACGCGCCATCTTGTGCTCCCCCTGCGCGCCACCCTCGAAGCAGCCGATGCCGTGGGCGATGCAGTATTCGAGCGGCTGATAATAGGCGGTCTCGAAATGCAGGCACGGCACGTCTTCGATCGTGCCCCAGTAGCGGCCGTACATCGTGCTGGCCGAATGGATCAGGAGCGAGCAGGCAATCGGCCGGTCGTCGCGCTCTGCCACCACCAGCAGGATGTTTTCCGGCATGGTGGCGCCGATGCGCAGGAAAAAATCCAGGTTCAGGTAGGGCGAGGAATGATGGGCCCGGTAGGTATGGTCATAGCAGCGCTTGAAGAAGCGCCAGTCGGCTTTCGTTGCATCCGCGCCTTCCACATGCCGGAAGGTGACGCCGGCTTCGGCCACCTTGCGCCGCTCGGCGCGGATGTTCTTGCGTTTCTTGCGTTCGAGCGTGTCGAGGAATGCATCGAAGCTGGCATAGCCGTCATTTAACCAATGAAACTGCACGCCGGAGCGCAACAGGAAGCCGGCCGCCTGCAGTGCCTCGGCCTCCTCCTGCGGCGGATAGAGCACGTGGGTCGACGACAGGCCGCTGTTTTGCTGGATCGATGTCAGGGCGGCGATCAGGGCCTCGCGGGCTGCAGCGTCGCGCGCCATGAGCCGGCTGCCGGTCACGGGGGTGAAGGGAATGGCCGAGAGCAGCTTCGGGTAATACTCCAGGCCGTTGCGCTGGTAGGCATCGGCCCAGGCCCAGTCGAACACATATTCGCCGTAGGAGTGACCCTTGGCATAGAGCGGCATGGCGGCCACCAGTGTGTCCTGCTGCCATACAGTCAGGAATTGCGGCTGCCAGCCAGCGTCGGCAGCGGCCGAGCCCGACGCGTGCAGGGCGTCCAGAAAAGCAAAGCGCAGGAAGGGATTGGCATCCGCCTGACTGGCCAGCAGCCCATCCCATGCGGCTGCGCCGGCATCGGACAAACTGGAGAGGATACGCGTGCGATAATTCAGGGGCTGCCTCATTGGTACATCGTGTCACACCGTGGCACATCGTGATACACCGAAACCTACTTCCGCCGCCGCCATCATGACAGTGCACGTCGCCATCGCTCAAATCAACAGCATCGTCGGCGACCTCGCCGGCAACGCGGCAAAAATCATCGAAGCATGCCGGCTCGCGCATGCAGCCGACGCCGCCATCGTGGTCACGCCCGAGTTGTCCCTGGTTGGCTATCCGCCGGAAGACCTGTTGCTGCGGCCTTCATTCTACGCAAAAACCCATGCCGCGTTCATGGCCTTGACGGCGTCTCTGGCGGTTTTTCCCGGCATGCATGTCGTGCTGTGCCATCCGTTGCTGCAGGATGGGCATTGCTACAACGCCGCCTCGGTCGTGCGGGACGGCGCCGTGGTCGGTGTCTACCGCAAGAGCGTGCTGCCGAACGACGCCGTGTTCGACGAAAAACGATATTTCTCGACTGCCGAGGATGTCCTGGTGCTGACCATCGGCGGCATCCGCTTCGGCATCAACATCTGCGAAGACACCTGGTATCCGGAACCGCCGGCGCGGGCGCGGGCCGCCGGCGCCGAGGTTTTGCTGGTGCCGAACGGGTCGCCCTTTCACATGCGCAAGCAGCATCTGCGGCGCCAGGTGATGCTTGAAAACGTCAGCAGCCAGGGAATGGCGCTGGTCTACGCCAACCTGGTCGGCGGCCAGGATGAACTGGTTTTCGACGGCAACTCCTTCGTGCTCGATGCCGAGGGCAACCTCTGCGCACAACTTGCCCATTGCGCACCGGACCTGCAGGTCGTCGCTTTCGATGGCGCGACGCCGAGCGCCCGTACGCCACTGGCACCCGCCTTGCCTTTGGAAGGGCAGGTGTATCAGGCACTGGTGCTGGGGGTGCGCGACTATGTGCGCAAGAACGGTTTTCCAGGTGTGGTGATCGGCTTGTCGGGAGGCGTCGATTCGGCCCTGACGCTGGCCATCGCGGTCGATGCGCTGGGCGCGCGCCAGGTGCGGGCGGTGATGATGCCGTCGCCTTATACGGCCGAGATCTCCTGGGTTGATTCGCGGGAGATGGTGGCCCGCCTCGGCGTGCGCTACGACGAGATCCGCATCGACGATTGCTTCGCTGCCTTTCGCACGACGCTGGCCCAGGAGTTCGCCGGCCTGCCGGAGGATGCGACCGAGGAAAACATCCAGGCCCGCATTCGCGGCACGATCCTGATGGCGCTGTCGAACAAGCATGGCAGCATCGTCCTCACCACCGGCAACAAGAGCGAAATGGCGGTCGGTTACTGCACGCTGTACGGCGACATGGCCGGTGGCTTCGCTGTCATCAAGGACATCGCCAAGACACTGGTCTACCGGCTCTGCGATTATCGCAACCTGCAGTCGGACGTCATCCCGCAGCGCATCCTGACGCGCCCGCCCTCGGCGGAATTGCGGCCGGAGCAGACCGATCAGGATTCCCTGCCGCCCTACGAGGTACTGGACGCGATCATGCAGATGTACATGGAAGAAAATTTCCCGGTTGCGGATATCCTCGACGCGGGTTACCGTCGGGAAGACGTCGAACGGATCCTGCACCTGATCAAGATCAACGAATACAAGCGGCGGCAGGCGCCGGTCGGCATTCGCATTACGCACCGCGCATTCGGACGGGACTGGCGCTATCCGATCACGTCGAAGTTCAGCGAATTCTGAGCGTCGGGCGAGGACGTTCGGCATCCTGCATCGACGAGGCGTCGCCCCGCTTGAAATCATCTGCGGCAAACCGACAACAGGGCGGCGCGACAAGTCTAAAAAGTTTCCTAAAAGAATTAAAAATGAGGTTTTGGTGTTACACTTTTTGGAGCGTTCATGAAACAGATTACTGCAATCATCAAGCCCTTCAAGCTCGACGAAGTCCGGGAAGGATTGGCAGATGTCGGCGTCAGCGGCCTGACGGTAACCGAGGTCAAGGGTTTCGGGCGCCAGAAGGGCCACACCGAGCTGTATCGTGGTGCTGAATACGTCGTCGATTTTCTACCGAAGGTGAAAATCGAGGCGGTGGTCGACGATGCAGTGGCGGACCGGGCGATCGAGGCGATCATCAAGGCTGCGCGCACCGGCAAGATCGGCGACGGCAAGATTTTCGTGCGCACGGTCGAGCAGGTGATCCGAATTCGTACCGGCGAGACCGGCGCTGACGCGGTCTGAGGAAGCGGTCGGTCGTTGCTGCGGAATTGCGGCGTGCAGGTATCGTCTTCGTGTTCGTTCATGTTTTTTGCACATCCGCTTTTCTTGAATGACGACCATGACACTCGACCGCCTCCGCGCACGCTTTTCCCGCACGACCGGCGCCACGGCGCTGGTGCTGGCCTTGCTTCTAACCGCGATTCTGGCCACGCTTTCTCCCACCGTCGCACGGGCCGAAGTCGGCGTCTCGGATCAGAAGATCCTGATCGGCCAGTCGGCTGCCTTCACCGGACCGGCGGCGCAATTGGGTATCCAGATGCATGCTGGCGCGAAGGCTTATTTCGATGCGGTCAATGCGCAGGGCGGGGTCTACGGCCGGCGCATCGAAATCATCAAGGCCGACGACAAGTATGAAGCCGACCTGGCCGCAGCCAACACCAAACGCCTGATCGAAACCGACAACGTGTTCGCGCTCTTCGGCTACATCGGCACGCCGACCAGCAATGCCGCGCTGCCGATCTTCACCCAGGCCCGTGTCCCGTTCTTCGCACCCTTCACCGGCGCCGAATCGCTGCGCCAGCCTTTCATCCGGGAAGTCTTCACCATCCGCGCAAGTTATTTCGACGAGACGGAGCACCTGGTCGACCGTCTGGTCAAGACCGGCATCAAGAAGATCGCCGTGTTTTATCAGAACGACGCCTATGGTCGCGCCGGCCTGGCCGGCGTCGAACGGGCCCTGAAGCTGATGAACCTCGACATGGTCGCTACCGCCACGGTCGAGCGCAACAGCACCGATGTGACGGCTGCGGTGGCCAAGATCCTGCCGGCGCGCCCGGATGCGATCATCCAGATCAGTGCCTATTCCTCGTGCGCTGCCTATATCCGCAGCATGCAAAAGGCGGGATACACCGGCCAGTTCTACAATGTGTCCTTCGTTGGCAGCCAGGCGCTGGCCGATGCGCTGGGCAAGGATGGTCCGGGCGTGGTGATCTCGCAGGTAGTGCCATTCCCATGGCATGCGGCCACGCCGGTGGTGGCGGAATATCAGAAGACGATGGCCAGGGCGGGCATCAAGGATCTGAATTTTTCCAGCCTGGAGGGCTTCATTGCGGCCAAGGTGTTCACGGAAGGGTTGAAACGCGCCGGTCATGACCTGACGCGCGACAAGCTGATCCGTGCGCTGGAAACCATCAACCACAATAATTTCGATGCCGGTGGTTTCGACGTCAGTTTTTCACCGACCAATCACAACGGCTCGAAATACGTCGACATGACGGTCATCACCAAAGACGCCAGGTTCCGCGACTGAGCATCGGAATGTCGAATCCATGACCGCGCCGCAAGGCAAGACCGGTCTTCAGGTCTGCGCCTTCAGCAGCACCACCAGCGCACCGCTGCCACCGTCGGCGGCCCGTGCTTGAGCGAAGGCCAGCACTTCCTCTTTCTGTACCAGCCAGCTGCGCACCTTGTTCTTCAATACCGGCTCCTTGTTGATCGAACCGAGCCCCTTGCCGTGGATGATGCGCACGCAGCGTACGCCACGCTTGCAGGCGTTGCGCAGATAGTCCGCCAGCGCGGTGCGTGCTTCGTCGGTGCGCAGGCCGTGCAGGTCGAGCTGGCTCTGGATCACCCAGTGGCCACGCCGCAGCTTGCGCAACGTGTCGGGGCCGATGCCGCCCCGGGCGTAGCTCAGGCCGGCGTCGGTATCGAGCAATGACTCGACACTGAATTCATCGGACAAGGACTCGGCCAGGGCCGCCTGCTCGTCGGCCAGGTGCTGATGCGCGATCGGCTCCGGCCGGGGAAGGTCGGGCATGTGCCGTTGCGGCGTGGCCAGTGGCGCGACGGCGCCAATGCTGCGCCGGAAAATATCGGCTTCCAGAGCGGCAGCCCGCTCGCGTTCGCGCTGCAGTGCTGCGGCTTTTTCGCGCGCCTCCTGCCGCGCCTTCAGATCCCGCTGCAGGCCCTGCAATGCTGCGAAATCCTTGAACGGTGCAGGCATGATGCGCTCTCGATGCGTGATGACGGTTTCGCGCCAGGGAAGATAATGGCTTGCTTCGGGGCCGTTCACCGTACCGACGAAATGTTCAGCCTTCCTGGCTTTCCAGGTAGCGCTGCGCATCCAGCGCCGCCATGCAGCCCGTGCCGGAACTGGTGATCGCCTGGCGATAGACATGGTCCTGTACGTCGCCAGCGGCGAACACGCCAGGGATACTGGTGGCGGTGGCCATGCCTTCAAGCCCGGTCCGGGTCCGGATATAGCCATCCTTCATGTCGAGCTGGCCTTCGAAGATGCCGGTGTTGGGCTTGTGGCCGATCGCAATGAACACGCCATGCAGCAGCACCGCGCTGTCCTCGCCGGACTGGGTCGCGCGGATTCGCATGCCGGTCACGCCGCTGTCGTCGCCGAGCACTTCCTCCAGCGTGTGATTCCATTTGACGTCGATCTTGCCCTCGGCGACCTTGGCCATGAGGCGGTCCACCAGGATCGGCTCGGCGCGGAATTTGTCACGTCGGTGTACCACCGTCACCTTGGTGGCGATGTTGGACAGGTACAGCGCTTCCTCGACGGCCGTGTTGCCGCCGCCGACCACGGCCACTTCCTGGCCGCGATAGAAAAACCCGTCGCAGGTCGCGCAGGCCGACACGCCCTTGCCGGCAAAGGCTTCCTCGGAGGGCAGCCCGAGATACTGCGCCGAAGCGCCGGTGGCGATGATGAGCGCGTCGCAGGTGTAGACGCCGGAGTCACCGACCAGGCGAATCGGCTTTTCCGACAGATGCGTGGTGTGGATCTGGTCGAAGATGATTTCAGTGTCGAAGCGCTCCGCATGCTGCAGCAGGCGCTGCATCAGTTCCGGTCCCTGCACGCCCAGGGGATCACCAGGCCAGTTCTCGACGTCGGTGGTCGTCATCAATTGCCCGCCTTGTTCGACACCCGTGATCAGCACCGGTTTCAGATTTGCGCGCGCGGCGTAGACGGCAGCGGAATAGCCGGCTGGACCGGAGCCCAGGATGAGGACATGCGCGTGTTTTGACGTAGGCATAAAGATATCTTTTCGAGAAGGGAGTTCGGTCGTCGGAATGACACAGCATGACGCCGATTAAATCGGTATTCACTGTAAAAACTCGGTAAGATTATAGTCGATGCGTCCGATGTGGCAGGGCGGGTGTTTTCCCGCGGCTCGGGCGCGCATTTCAGTCGCTTTCGTGTCGCTTTTACCCCGGGTTTGTCACGGCTTTACCCCGACGCCAACGCTGATTTCGCTTGGTCTTCTCCGCACAGGGCCCACTTCCACAAGTTTCAAACATGACAAGAACCACCCAAGCCTATACCCGCAGTGCCGTCGCCGAGCAGCAACCGTTGCCGAATCGCGTCGTGCGCTTGCTGTCGGAGGCGCGCTGGCTGTTTGTCGCGTCCATGGTGTTGTATCTGGTGCTGATCCTCGCCAGTTTCAACAAGACCGATCCGGGATTTTCATTTTCGACGGCCGTAGCGCGGGTTCACAATTGGGGTGGGCGCACTGGTGCATATGTCTCGGATCTGCTGTTGTTCGTTTTCGGCTTGTCGGCCTGGTGGTGGTGCGTGCTGCTCCTTCGTGGCGTGGCTGACGGATATCGCCGTCTGTCGCATGGCGGCTCTGATGGCGAGACGCAGACTCCCGGCGCCACGCGGCGCAAGGCCGGCACTGACGGCGCAATCAGCGAACCGGTGGACGTCGAACACCGGCATGAAGTATTGATCCGCGGAGCCGGTTTTCTGCTGCTGCTGGCAGGCAGTGTCGGCATTGAATTCTTGCGCATGCATTCGCTCCGGGCGCAGCTGCCGCGCGCTCCGGGCGGCGTGATCGGCGAGTTGATCGGCGGCTCGGCCCGGCATGCCTTCGGCTTTACCGGCGCTACGCTTTTTTTGCTGCTGCTGTTCGGTGTCGGCATCAGCCTGTTCTTTCATGTCTCGTGGCTGAACGTGGCCGAGCGCCTGGGTGCCGCCATCGAACAGGCGATGCTGCGCCTGCGGGACGTGTACGTCGCTCGCCAGGACCGCAAGGTGGGCGTTGTCGCTGCCGTCAAGCGCGAGGAGGTCGTGGTGCACGAGCGCGCTCGCATCGTCGAGGCGCCGCCGATGCGCATCGAACCGCAGGTGGTTGCCGTCCAAAAATCCGAGCGTCAGGAAAAAGAACGCCAGGTGGTACTCTTCACCGATCTGCCCGATACCAACCTGCCGCCGCTGTCGCTGCTCGACGATGCACCGCAAACGCAGGAAACGGTGAGCGTGGAGACACTCGAATTCACCAGCCGCCTGATCGAGAAAAAGCTGTCCGACTTCGGCATCGAGGTCAAGGTCGTGGCCGCGTATCCGGGCCCGGTCATCACGCGTTATGAAATCGAACCCGCCACCGGCGTGAAAGGCAGCCAGATCGTGGGACTGGCGCGCGACCTGGCGCGTTCGCTGTCGCTGACCTCGATCCGGGTCGTGGAAACCATCCCCGGCAAGAATTACATGGGTCTCGAGCTGCCGAATCCGAAACGCCAGATCGTTCGCCTGACCGAAATTCTCGGCTCGAAGGTCTACAACGACGGCGTCTCCAGCCTGACGATCGCACTCGGCAAGGACATCGCCGGCCATCCGGTGGTGGCCGACCTGGCCAAGATGCCGCATCTGCTGGTGGCCGGCACCACCGGCTCCGGCAAGTCGGTCGGCATCAATGCCACCATCCTGTCGCTCCTTTACAAATCCGATCCGAACCAGGTGCGGCTGATCCTGATCGACCCGAAGATGCTGGAACTCTCGATCTACGAAGGCATTCCGCATCTGCTGGCGCCGGTGGTGACCGACATGCGCCAGGCGGGCCATGCGCTCAACTGGGGCGTCAACGAAATGGAGCGCCGCTACAAGCTCATGAGCAAGCTCGGCGTGCGCAACCTGGCCGGCTACAACCAGAAGATTACGGACGCCGACAAACGCGAAGAGAAGATCGCCAATCCGTTCAGCCTGACGCCGGATGCGCCGGAGCCGCTGGAAAAACTGCCGACCATCGTCATCATCATCGACGAACTGGCCGACCTGATGATGGTGGTCGGCAAGAAGGTCGAAGAGCTGATCGCCCGCATCGCCCAGAAGGCCCGCGCTGCCGGCATTCACCTGATCCTGGCGACGCAGCGGCCATCGGTGGACGTCATCACCGGTTTGATTAAGGCGAACATCCCGACCCGCATCGCCTTCCAGGTCAGCAGCAAGATCGACTCGCGCACGATCCTGGACCAGATGGGCGCCGAGGCGCTGCTGGGCATGGGCGACATGCTCTACATGCCACCTGGCACCGGCCTGCCGGTGCGAGTGCATGGCGCATTCGTCTCCGATGAAGAAGTGCACCGTGTCGTCGATTACCTGAAGGCGCAGGGCGAACCGAATTACATCGAAGGCATCCTCGAGGGTGGCATTGCCGAGGAAGGCGCCGATGGCATGCCGGCAGGCGAGGGCGCTGGCAGTGGCGGCAGCGAGGCCGATGCGCTCTACGATCAGGCGGTGGCGGTGGTGTTGAAGAACCGACGGGCCTCGATCTCGCTGGTGCAGCGCCACCTGCGCATTGGCTACAACCGCGCCGCGCGCCTGCTGGAGCAGATGGAGCAGAGCGGGCTGGTGTCGACCATGCAGTCCAACGGCAACCGGGAGATCCTGGTGCCGGCCGGAGCGGGGGCCAGCGTGGAATGACACGCGGCGAAGCGCGCTTCGGTACATCGGCACTTTGACAGGTCGGTGGTGCCCTGATGCGGCATCACCGGATTACGACGGTGCGGCAGCGTGCAGCCTGGTGGCATCCTTGCGGTAGACTGGGCGCATCGTCAATGCCCTGACAGGATTTCACCGATGCCCGCACCACGCCTCGTATTTTTCGCTTCCATTTCGTTTCGCCGCCCGCGGCGCCTGGCCACAGCGCTGGTTGCAACCGGCCTGTTCGCGCTCTGCGGCCAGGCCGCTGCCAGCGCGCTCGACCAGTTCAAGAGCTTCGTCGCTTCGACAAAGTCAGCGCGCGGAGACTTCAGCCAGCGGCTGGTCAAGGCCGACTCTGCAAGCGGTGTCGCGAAGGCATCGAATATTGCAACCGGCACCTTTGTCTTCGCTCGTCCCGGTCAGTTCATCTGGACATATGAGAAACCCTACGCCCAGCTGTTGCAGGCCGACGGCGAAAAACTCTTCATCTACGACAAGGACCTGAACCAAGTCACGGTACGCAAGCTTGGCAACGCGCTCGGCTCCTCGCCGGCGGCGATTCTCTTCGGCAGCAACGACCTGGAAAAGAATTTCACGTTGAAGGAAATCGGCATGAAGGATGGCCTCGAATGGCTCGAAGCCACGCCAAAGGCGCGGGACACCACGTTCGAGCGGATCGGCATCGGCTTGCGCAACGGCTTGCCGGAAGCGATGGAATTGCGAGATTCCTTCGGCCAGGTCTCGCTGCTCGGCTTCAGTCATTTCGAAAAGAATCCATCGCTCGGCAGCACCCGTTTTCGCTTCGTGCCGCCGAAAGGCGCGGACGTCTTTGAGAACTGACCCCGGATGAATGACGCGCCTCTGGCCGAACGACTGCGTCCTCGTAGCCTCGACGACGTCATCGGGCAGCAGCATCTGCTGGGCCCCGGCAAGCCGCTGCGGGTAGCCTTCGAATCAGGCGAGCCGCATTCGATGATCCTGTGGGGGCCGCCGGGTGTAGGCAAGACGACTCTCGCGCGTCTGATGGCAGACAGCTTCCAGGCCGAATTCATGGCGTTGTCGGCAGTGCTGTCGGGCGTGAAGGACATTCGCGAGGCGGTCGAGCGGGCGCAACTGCTGAAAGCCACCTACGGCCGGCGCACCATCCTCTTCGTCGATGAGGTGCATCGCTTCAACAAGAGCCAGCAGGATGCATTCCTGCCGCATGTGGAAAGCGGCCTGCTGACCTTCATCGGCGCCACCACCGAAAACCCGTCTTTCGAAGTCAACGGCGCGCTGCTTTCCCGCGCTTCGGTGCATGTCCTGACCAGCCTGAACGAAGCCGATCTGGGCCAACTGCTGGACCGGGCCTGCATGCAGGAACTCGGCGGCCTGCAATTCTCCGACGATGCCCGCGAAACACTGGTGGCAAGCGCCGACGGCGACGGCCGCAAGCTGCTCAACAACCTGGAGATCGTGCACCGGGCCGCGCATGCCGCTGGTGCCGGCCTGGTTGATGCGCCGCTGCTGGCGAGCTGCCTGGGCGACGCGCTGCGCCGCTTCGACAAGGGCGGCGACGCCTTCTACGACCAGATTTCGGCGCTGCACAAATCGGTGCGTGGTTCGGATCCCGACGCATCTCTCTACTGGTTCGTGCGCATGCTCGACGGCGGCGCCGATGCCCGTTATCTGGCCCGCAGGTTGGTGCGCATGGCCAGCGAAGACATCGGCCTGGCCGACCCGCGTGCGCTGCGCCTGGCGCTCGACGCCGCCGAGACCTATGAGCGGCTTGGCTCCCCGGAAGGCGAACTGGCCCTGGCCGAAGCGGTGATCTATCTCGCCTGTGCCGCCAAGTCGAACGCGGTCTACAACGCCTACAATGCGGCCCGCGCCTTCATCGCCAAGGACAAGTCGCGCCTCGTGCCGGAACACTTGCGCAACGCGCCGACCCGCCTGATGAAGGAGCTCGGCTACGGCAAGCTGTATCGCTATGCGCATGACGAACCGGGTGCTTATGCTGCGGGCGAAAGCTATCTGCCGGATGGCATGACGCCGCCGAACTGGTACCGGCCGACGCCGCGCGGCCTGGAGCAGAAGATCAGCGAGAAACTCGATTATTTGCGCAGCCTTGATGCCGCCGCCCGCAAGGGTGGCAGCGGCAGCGGCAGCACTTGATACAATCCGGGGCTGCCTACTTTCCACTGTCACTGCCACTTCCACTGCGCGACTCCCATGATTGACATCCAACTCTTCCGCAAAGACATCGACGCCGTCGCCCGCCGCCTGGCCACACGCAAATACACGCTCGATGTGGCGGCGTTCACTTCCCTCGAGTCCCGTCGCAAGCAGCTGCAGACGCGCAGCGAGCAATTGCAGGCGCGGCGCAACAGCCTGTCCAAACAGGTTGGCATCATGAAAGGCAAGGGCGAAGATGCCAGCGCCGTCATGGCTGAAGTCAATGGCATCGCCGATGCGTTGAAAGCAGCCGGCACCGATCTGGAGCAGGTGCAGATGGCGCTTGCCGACTTCATGCTGTCGATTCCCAACCTGCCGCATGAATCCGCGCCGGTGGGCACCGATGAATCCGGCAATGTCGAAGTGCGCCGCATCGGCCAGCTGCCTGCGTTCGATTTTCCGGTGCGCGACCATGTCGACATCGGCGCACCGCTCGGTCTGGATTTCGATGTTGCCGTCAAGCTGACCGGCGCGCGCTTTTCGGTGCTCAAGGGTGGCATCGCCCGTCTGCACCGCGCGCTTGCGCAGTTCATGCTGGATACCCATACCGAACAGCATGGTTATGAAGAGTGCTACACGCCGTACATCGTCAACGCGGCCAGCATGCGCGGCACCGGCCAGCTGCCGAAATTCGAGGCCGACCTGTTCGCCGTGAAAAAAGGCGGGCAGGACGGTGAGGAAGAAGCGCTGTACCTGATTCCGACCTCGGAAGTTTCCTTGACCAATATCGTGCGCGACGAAATCCTCGCGCCCGAGCGCCTGCCGCTGCGCATGACGGCACATACGCCATGCTTTCGCTCCGAAGCAGGCAGCTACGGGCGGGACACGCGCGGCATGATCCGGCAGCACCAGTTCGACAAGGTGGAGATGGTGCAGGTCGTGCACCCTGACACATCGTATGTAACGCTGGAAGAAATGGTCGGCCATGCCGAGGCTATTCTGCAGAAGCTCGGCTTGCCGTATCGAGTGATGTTGTTGTGCACCGGTGACATGGGTTTCGGCGCGGCCAAGACCTACGATCTCGAAGTATGGCTGCCGGCACAAAACACCTATCGCGAAATCTCTTCGCTGTCGAACATCGAAGCGTTTCAGGCGCGGCGCATGCAAGCGCGCTTTCGCAATCCCCAGGGCAAGCCGGAATTGGTGCATACCTTGAATGGTTCCGGTCTCGCGGTCGGCCGCACGTTGGTGGCAGTGCTGGAAAATTTTCAGCAAGCCGATGGCAGCGTCGCGATTCCGGCGGTGCTGCATCCTTACATGGGTGGGCTGAAGGTGTTGACGCCGGCTTGACATAGCCAGGCAGCGCCCGGCTTCGCGTGGCACTGCACGGTGCTTGCATGCGTGATTTCAGCAAAAGCAAGTTTTGCAGGCATCGGGTTCCGCATCCCGAAATGCTCTGCTATAATCCGAAACTTCGCGGCGCAAGCCAACCGCGAGAACAGACCGAGCAGGAAAGGTGGCAGAGTGGTCGAATGCGCTGGACTCGAAATCCAGTGTACGTCTTTGGCGTACCGTGAGTTCGAATCTCACCCTTTCCGCCAAGCACATGTTTTAAGAAGTCCAAAAACATCCTGAAACCCGCACTTCTCCCTATGAGACTGCGGGTTTTTTGTTGCCGGAAGGGTTTATAGCGTCCGTTGACATCCAGAATTTATGCGGGTAGTTTTGCGGGTAACTTCTGATCCATGCCGATTAGGTAACCGCAAGATGCCAGAACTAGCCGTCCCGCTTACCGATACCGAAGTAAAAAACGCCAAGGGTACCGAGAAGCCCCGCAAGCTCGCGGACGGTTGCGGCATGTTCCTGCTGATAAATCCGGACGGCGCACGTTACCGGCGCATGGGGTACCGTTTTGCGGGTACCGAGCGTCTGCTGGCTTTCGGGAAGTACCCTGAAGTATCGCTTGCCGAAGCACGTGCCAAACGGACGGCAGCGCGGGAGCAGATCAAGGCCGGTATCGACCCGGCACAAGCCAAGCGCATTGAAAAGCTAAACAAGGCAACCGAAGCGGCAAACACTTTCTAGGCCGTGGCACGTGAATGGCACGGCAACATGCTTGCTGCATGGCAGGCGCGCACGGCGAAGAACGTCTTGGATCGGCTGGAAAAGGATGTTTTCCCACTGATCGGCAAGCAGCCAATCGCAACAATCAAGGCTCCCGTGGTGCTCGACATGCTGCGTCAAATCGAAAAGCGCGGTGCGCTGGAGATGGCACGTCGGCAAGGGCAGGTTTGCGGGCAGGTATTCCGCTACGCAATCGCAACCGGGCGGGCGGAGGTTGACCCTTTGCCTAGCCTGCGCGGTGCGCTCAAGCCAAAGGTCGAAGAGCACCATGGGTCGATCACCGTGGCTGAGTTACCTATTTTCTTGCAAGCCCTGAAGAAAAACGAGTCACGCATGTTTATCCCGAACCGGATTTTGATGCGCATGATGATGTTGACGTTCGTGCGCACATCCGAGTTGATCGAAACACCATGGGCAGAAATCGACCTTGAGAACAAGCGCTGGGTAATCCCCTGGCAGCGCATGAAAATGGGGAAGAAGAAGATCAAGCCCCGCAAGGTCGATCACGATGTTTTCCTGCCGCGCCAAGGATGGGAGTTACTGCGCGAACTACATGCGATCACGGGCATCAATCAGTTCCTGTTCCCAAACCAGCGCGACCACGGCAAGCCTGTCAGTAACGGCGCGATCCTCGCCGCCTTGCGCCGTATGGGCTACCAGAACCGTATGACCGGACACGGCTTCAGATCGCTTGCCAAGGGCATTTTAAAGACACTCAAGCACGATATCGGCAACATCGAACGGCAGCTATCCCATTCGTCAGGCGAAGCCTACGGCGGCGCGTATGACCGTGAATCTTTTAAAGAAGAGCGCCGGGCGATGATGCAGAAGTACGCTGATTATTTAGATTCAATCGAAGCTGGGCTAGTCGGTTTAAACCGGTGAAACAGGCTTTGGCTAGCAAAAGTCCAGCGTGAAGATTTCTAGTCAAAATGACAATTCTTAAATTTATTCAGCAGACCCCGACAATTTTGTCGGTTGACGAGTCTGACGAAGATGCGTTCCTAGGGCGCTACGCAAACGTTATCCAAGAGGCGTTTGAGAATTATTTCAGATCCATCCTCGATACAGATGCAAGGAAATTTGCTGCAACTGCCGACGCAGTGGAAGCGCATCTACAGGCGGCTACACTTTCCGGGTTAGACGCGATACAAGCTGAGATTGACCGCCATCAGCAATCTGCAGACCTTCTGGCCGAAACGATCACCGTGTTAAGCGTGAAACTTGAGGTC
>JAYTLK010000131.1:0-1799 GCA_043729515.1 Herminiimonas sp. | reverse complement strand
CTTGCCGATCGGGTCGGCTATTTCGACCGTCTTGCCATCGGCGTGCAACAGTTCGCCGAGGAAAAAGATCTTGCCCTGCAATCCCGGGTAGCGCGACAGCATGCTGCGCTGGTTGACGCAATCAAAAATCAGGATGATCGTCGCCGCGTTGACACTGGCGTCGAAGGCATATTGGGACCGATGCTGCGTCATCGAGACGCCGCGACGCGCGGCAGCATCGATTGCCACCTGCGGCGATGGCCTGCGATTGCGTGGCAGCATGCCGGCGGAACGGATCGTGAATTTGCCGCGCGCTGCAGCCAGCAATTGTTGCAGCTTGAGTTCGGCATACGGACTGCGGCAGATGTTGCCATCGCAAATGACCAGGATGTCGACCGGGAACGGGCCTGTTTCGAGCGCGGCGCGCAGGCGTGCAGCAAGCCCGGCAGTCAGCGCTGCATGCCGGCCGGTCAGCTTGTTGCGCAACGTGTCGCCGACAATGGCGCAGAATTTCCTGAATTCGACCACGCCGGGACGCTTGTCATCCCGCACGAAACCATCGTGGAATTCGCGACCGGTGGCCAGATGCCGGAATTCGGCCAGCCAGCTGCCGACAAACCGCAGCAGCTTGCCGCGCGAGCCTGCCAGCGATTGCGCCACGGTGCGTACCTGCCACAGGTCGGGTACAAGGTTGCGGCCATGCACGCCTTCCCGGTATGCGCGCGGCGGTGCGGTTTCGCCCTTGACCAGCAGCCGGTACAGCAGGTACGGAAAATCGATGCCGAGCGAGACCGGCAGCGGCAGCGATCCCCATGGCCGCGCGTTGACCTCCAGCAGGACCCACTTGCCGGTGTCGGCATCGACCTTGAATTCGAACATGGCAATGCCCGTGTAGGCGGCGGCTGCAACCAGTCGTGCGACGGCGTCGAGGCGGGCCGAGTCGAGCGCGGCACTCTTGCGGTAGTAGCTGGCACCGTCGAGTTCGCGCACGCGGTGATGTTCGAAGGCCTGCAGGACCTTGCCTTGACTTGCCAGGATCGAGACACCGACGCCGAAGCCGGGACACATGCCTTCGAACAGGATGTCGTTGCATGGCGCGGTGTTGTTGGTAAGCCAGGTGGCGAGTGCCGCTTCGGTGGCGACGATGGCCGTTTTGGTACGCACGTACAGCTCGGGCCATGCATAGGATTTGCGATGCTTCAGGATCAGCGGCAGGCCGACTTCAGCGACAACCGTCTGCGCGATGTCGGTGTCGCTCAGGACACGGCCGGGCGCGACCGGTATGTCGAGCGAGCGCGCCAGTTCGCGGGTGCTGTGCTTGTCAAAGAAAAGGTCCATCCCGGTTGCATCCGGAATGGCCAGCACGGTGTGCTTGCTGAGCAGTGCTTCATGACGCAGCAGTGGCAGCAGGCTGCGCTCGTCGCAGGGGATAACAAGTTCGAACCGTTCTTCTTCAAGCAGTCTGGTGATGGCGTCGAGCCAGAGCGCGCCGCCGTCGAGATAGAACGGCAAGGCGTGGATTTGCGTGATGAAGCGCGATTCGAGCGCCGGCGACGAAAAATCGTACGGTGCGACATGGACGTCAATGCCCTGGCGACCAAGCGAACGCACGGTCGCCAGAAAGCTGCGCATGTCGTCGCCGATGACCAGGACTTTGCCGGCGTGCTTCATGCGACTTTCCGTGGCAGCAGCGACTTTATTGCCAGCAGCATCAGGTAGCCGCACCACTTGTACGAAAAGCGCGCTGCGAGCGCACGCTGCGCGAAGGCGAAACCCAGACTACGCTGGCCGGCCTGCACCAGGTGTGTCGTCAGCTTGCG
>JAYTLK010000130.1:0-4201 GCA_043729515.1 Herminiimonas sp. | reverse complement strand
GCGACCCTGTCGTTCTCCGATGGCACGCCATCGGTGGATTTTCCGATCTACAAGGGCTCCGTCGGCCCGGACGTGGTCGATATCCGCAAGATGTACGGTGGTACCGGCAAGTTCACCTATGATCCGGGGTTCATGTCGACCGCGGCCTGCAATTCGTCGATCACCTATATCGACGGCGACAAGGGCGAACTGCTGTATCGCGGATATCCGATCGAGCAGCTCGCCGTCAATTGCGACTTCCTCGAGACCTGTTACCTGCTGTTGAACGGCGAATTGCCGACTACTGCGCAGAACAAGACGTTTTCCGACACCGTCACCAACCACACGATGGTGCACGAGCAGATGCAATTTTTCTTCCGTGGTTTTCGCCGCGATGCGCATCCGATGGCGGTGCTGGTGGGCACCGTCGGCGCCTTGTCGTCGTTCTATCACGACTCGCTCGACATCACCGATCCGCACCATCGCGAAGTATCTGCCGTGCGGCTGATCGCGAAACTGCCGACCCTGGTGGCGATGGCGCACAAATACACGATGGGCCAGCCGTTCGTCTATCCGCGCAACGACCTGTCTTACAGCGCCAACTTCATGCGCATGATGTTTTCCAATCCGTGCGAGGAATACAAGGTCAATGACGTGCTGGTACGTGCGCTTGACCGCATCCTGATCCTGCATGCCGATCACGAACAGAACGCCTCGACCTCGACCGTGCGCCTGGCCGGCTCGTCCGGCGCCAATCCGTTCGCCTGCATTGCCGCCGGCATTGCCTGCCTGTGGGGGCCGGCGCACGGCGGCGCCAATGAGGCAGCACTGAACATGCTGAAGGAAATCGGTTCGGTCGAGAAGATCCCGGAATTCATCGCCAAGGTCAAGGACAAGGATTCGGGCGTCAAGCTGATGGGCTTCGGTCATCGGGTCTACAAGAATTTCGATCCGCGTGCCAAGCTCATGCGCGAAACCTGCTACGAAGTCCTGGAAGAGCTGGGCCTGCAGGACGATCCGCTGTTCAAGCTTGCCATGGCACTGGAAAAGATCGCGCTGGAAGACGAATATTTCGTTTCCCGCAAACTCTATCCGAACGTCGATTTCTATTCCGGCATCGTGCAGTCGGCACTCGGGATTCCGGTGTCGTTGTTTACCGGTATCTTCGCCATGGCCCGCACCGTCGGCTGGATCGCGCAGTGGAACGAAATGATTTCCGATCCAGAACAAAAGATCGGCCGTCCGCGCCAATTGTATGTGGGCGCGGCAAAACGCGACGTGTCGCCGCTTGCCGAGCGCCGCTGATTGACTTCAGCCGGCCTGGCAACGGGCTGGCTGTGGCGCTGTTGCAACTCTCTTCTTCAGGCACGCGCTTCCCGCCCTGGCGCGTGGTTTTCCGCAGGACTGCCATGCTATCCTTGCCGCTGCCGCGGTTTTGATGTTTCCTTCCTGTCACTATCACCAACGAACGATCCCACAGCCCTTCCCCACAACTTGATGTGCAATCCGCTAACCGGTCAGGCCGTGTCGCGGAAGGTTAGATTAACCCGCTAATCTCGCGAAACGCGAGCAAAGGTGAGCAAGATGATGCAACAATTCCAGGAGAGCTCCTACCTGTTCGGTGGGAACGCACCGTACGTCGAAGATCTGTACGAAGCCTATCTGGACAATCCAGGGTCGGTGCCCGACAACTGGCGTGCCTATTTCGACACCATGCAACATGTGCCGGCAGTCGATGGCTCGACCAGACCCGACGTCGCCCATGCCTCCGTGATCGCCTCTTTCGCCGAGCGCGCCAGGCAAGGCCCGATCCGTACCGTGGTGGCCTCGGCCGATGCCGAAATGGGCCGCAAGCGGATCGCCGTCACGCAGCTGATCGCCGCCTATCGCTTCTTGGGAAACAACTGGGCCAATCTCGACCCGCTGCAGCGCCAGGAACGGCCGAGCATCCCCGAGCTGGAGCCGGCGTCCTACGGCTTCACCGATGCCGACATGGACATCGTCTTCAACATCAGCAATACCTACTTCGGCACCGAAACCGCGACCCTGCGCGACCTGCTGCAGGCGCTGCGCGATACCTATTGCCGCTCGGTCGGCGCCGAGTTCATGTACATCAGTGATCCGGCACAGAAGCGCTGGTTGCAGGAGAAACTCGAGTCGATCCGCTCGACGCCGAATTTTTCGTCAGAGCGCAAGCGACACATCCTCGATCGCCTGACCGCAGCTGAAGGTCTGGAGCGCTATTTGCACACGAAGTACGTTGGTCAGAAGAGATTTTCGCTGGAAGGCAGCGAGAGTTTCATTGCCTCGATGGACGAGACGATTCAACGCGCCGGTGAGCGCGGCGTGCAGGAAATCGTGATCGGCATGGCCCATCGCGGCCGTTTGAACGTGCTGGTCAACATCCTTGGCAAGACGCCGCAGGAACTGTTCTCCGAATTCGAAGGCAAGCACGCCGACGACCTGCCGGCCGGCGACGTCAAGTATCACCAGGGCTTTTCTTCCGACATCACGACGCCGGGCGGCCCGGTCCACCTGTCGCTCGCCTTCAACCCCTCCCACCTGGAGATCGTCAATCCGGTGGTCGAGGGGTCGGTCAAGGCCCGCATGGAGCGCCGTGGCGACAAGGATGGCTCGCAGGTGCTGCCGATCCTGGTCCATGGCGACGCTGCCTTCGCCGGCCAGGGTGTGGTGATGGAGACCTTGAATCTGGCGCAGACGCGTGGCTACGGTACCGGCGGCACGGTACATATCGTCATCAACAACCAGATCGGTTTCACGACCTCCGACCCGCGCGACTCGCGCTCGACGCTGTATTGCTCGGACGTGGTCAAGATGATCGAGGCGCCGGTGCTGCATGTCAATGGCGACGATCCCGAAGCGGTGGTGCTGTGCACGCAGATCGCGCTGGACTACCGGATGGAGTTCAAGAAGGACATCGTGGTCGACATCATCTGCTACCGCAAGCTCGGCCACAACGAGCATGACACGCCGGCGCTGACACAACCGCTGATGTACAAGAAGATCGGCCAGCATCCGGGCACGCGCAAGCTGTATGCCGACAAGCTGTCCGCGCAGGGCACCATTCCACCCGACGGCGGCGACGTGATGGCCAAGGCCTTCCGCGATGCGATGGACGCCGGCCGCCACACGGTCGATCCGGTGCTGTCGAATTTCAAGAGCAAGTACGCGGTCGACTGGCTGCCCTTCCTGAACCGCAAATGGACCGATGCCGCCGACACGGCCGTGCCGCTGGTCGAATTGAAGCGCCTGGGCGCGCGCATCACCACGGTGCCGGAAGGCTTCAAGGTGCATCCGCTGGTCGAAAAGGTGCTGGGTGATCGCGCCACCATGGGTCGCGGCGAAATGAATCTCGACTGGGGCATGGGCGAGCATCTGGCATATGCATCTCTGCTGGCGTCCGGTTATGCAATCCGGATCACGGGCCAGGATGCCGGGCGGGGCACTTTTGTGCACCGCCACGCCGTGCTGCATGACCAGAACCGCGAACGCTGGGATGCCGGCTCCTACATCCCGCTGCAAAACGTATCGGAACAGCAGGCGCCGTTTGCGATCATTGATTCCGTCTTGTCCGAAGAAGCGGTGCTGGCCTTTGAATACGGCTACTCCACGGCCGAGCCGAACACGCTCACCATCTGGGAAGCGCAGTTCGGCGACTTTGCCAACGGCGCTCAAGTGGTGATCGACCAGTTCATCAGCTCCGGCGAAGTGAAATGGGGTCGCGCTTCGGGTCTGGTGATGATGCTGCCGCACGGCTACGAAGGGCAGGGGCCGGAGCATTCTTCGGCACGTCCGGAGCGTTTCCTGCAGCTCTGTGCCGATAACAACATGCAGGTGGTGCAGCCAACAACTTCCGCGCAGATTTTCCATCTGCTGCGCCGGCAGATGATCCGCCTGTTCCGCAAGCCGCTGGTGATCCTGACGCCAAAGTCGCTCCTGCGAAACAAGGACGCCGGCTCGCCCCTGTCGGAACTGGCGCGTGGTTCTTTTCAGACGGTGATCGGCGAAGTTGACGACAAGATCGATGCGAAAAAGGTCAAGCGGGTCGTCGCCTGCTCCGGCAAGGTGTATTACGACCTGGTCAATGCCCGCAAGGAGCGTGCACAGGCCGACACCGCCATCGTGCGCATCGAGCAGTTGTATCCGTTTCCGCACAAGGCCCTGACCGCCGAACTGAAGAAATTCCCGAACTTCACCGAAC
>JAYTLK010000129.1:0-3540 GCA_043729515.1 Herminiimonas sp. | reverse complement strand
GCTGGAGATCGCCGTCGAATGGGGTCGCTACGGCGAGATCTACGAATATGATTTCCATACCGGGCAGCTGACTCTGCCGGAGCCAGAGCAGTGACATCCAGGTCACCGTAGGAACAAACCGGCGCTGACGCGATAATAGCCACCCGGTGCCGCCATGAGATGCCAACGCGCCAGCGATGCTGGTTTGACAGCAACACATCCGTTCGGGATACTTCAGAGCGCCTGCACAGTCTGCGCTTGACCCTTGTCCCTGGAAAACCACCATGTCCGTCCGTCGGTCGCCGCCTTTCGCTTCTTTCATCGTACTGCTTGGCCTGCTGGCAATGCTGCCCGCCGCTGCAGGCGGGGCCATGGCCGAGCCTGCCGCCCACCTGTTGCCTGACTCTCCTGGCCGCACCGACACCGCCTGGGTTGCCGACAGCAACCGCAACACGGCGCTGCTGCAAGCGGTACAAGCCCGCTTCAACCCGGAAAACGCATCCGCAGCCGGCCTGACGCAATATGATGGCCAGGCAATCGACCTCGGCCCCGGCATCGATGCGCGCAGCATCGTCGCCCTGCAAGCCGTGCGCATCGAGCTGGCAAAACGCCTGGCCGCGGAAAAGGATCCGCGGGTGCGACAGGACCTGCAGATCCTGATCGGGGCGATCGACGATGAGGTCGACGAGACCCGACTCGAGGCACGCCATGAATTGCGCTGGATCGATGTCCCGAAGATGATGTTCGGCAGCCTGCAGGCGCTGTTGCAGGAACAGCTGCCGGCAGCGCGCCGCGCAAAGGCCTTGGAGCATCTGCAACGTTATGTCGGCCTGCTGCCTGGCACGACAGCCCTGGCCGAGCAGGCCCGCGCCCGCTTCCAGGAAGGGATCGGCAAACCGGGCCTGCAGGGGCCGCCGCGGGCGCGGGTCGACGACGCGCTCGTCAATGTGCCGGTCTACATCAAAGGCATCCGCGAGCTGTTCGCAAGCATGAAGATCGACGGCGCCGAACCTGCCCTGGCCGCCATGGAAAGCCAGCTGAACGCCTACGCGCGCTGGGAGCGACAGGACGTACTGCCGCTGGCACGTGCCGACTTCCGGCTAGCGCCCCAGCTGTATGCCTTTCGCCTCAAGCGCTACGGCATCGACATCGATCCGATGCAACTCGTGAAGCAGGCTGAAGTCGAGTTCATGGAGACCCGCGCGGCGGTGCAGGCCCTGGCGCCGGTAGTCGTGCGCCAGCTCGGCCTGGCGGTGGCCGATCCGAATGACTACCGCGCCGTCATCACGGCCCTGAAAAAAAACACGATTCCGAATGCCCGGCTGGAAGCACACTACAAAAACGTCAACACGCAGCTCGAGCAGGCCATCCGGCACGCCGGCATCGTCGATGTTCCCAACCGCGCGATGATCATGCGGCTGGCCTCGGAGGCAGAATCGGCAGCACAGCCGGCGCCGCACATGGTGCCGCCGCCGCTGATCGGCAACACTGGCGAACGCGGCCAGTTCGTGCTGCCGGTGACAAATCCGAGCGGCGGCGCCGGCGAAGCCTACGACGACTTCAATTTTCCGGGGGCAGCCTGGACCGTCAGTGCGCATGAAGGCCGGCCGGGTCATGAACTTCAATTCAGTGCCATGGTCGAGCATGGTGTCTCGCAGGCGCGCAGCCTGTATGCATTCAATAGCGTCAACGTCGAAGGCTGGGCCTTGTATGCGGAAGCCGAAATGGTGCCGCATGAGCCAGCCGACGGTCAGCTGATCGCGTTGCAGTTGCGCCTGTTGCGGGCGGCTCGCGCCATGCTCGATCCGATGTTGAACCTCGGCCTGATCAGCCGCGAGGATGCCGGCCGGGTGCTGCGCGAGGACGTCATGCTCTCGGCGCCGATGGTACGTCAAGAACTTGACCGCTACACCTTGAACGCCCCCGGGCAGGCCGGCAGTTATTTTTATGGCTATGTGCGCATCCTGCAGTTGCGGGCCGAAACCGAGCTGGCGCTGGGCCGGGGATTTAATCGGCTTGCGTTCAATAATTTCTTGCTTGATCAGGGTCTGCTGCCGCCGGATTTGCTGGCCAAGGCAGTGCGTGACGAATTCATTCCGACGCAAAAAAAGCGCACCGTCGCCGGCAAGGGTTGACGCCGATGTCGCATGAGACATGCACAAGGCGCCAGCAGGCGGGATGCAGACCCGGCCAGGACCGGCGCCACCGATGCCGGTAACACCAGGCAAGGGCATGCTGGTGATCGCCGGCCTCGCTCTGGCCGCGCTGGCCGGCCTGCTGATGGCTGCCGCCACCGGTTCGGTCGCCCTTCCCTTGTCCAGCCTGCCGGGGGCCATGCGCGCATGGCTGCAGGGTGATGCCAGCCTGGAAGCCACGCTGGTTGCGCTGCGCATCGAGCGCGCCGGCGTGGCCTTCGTCACCGGCGCCTCGCTGGCACTGGCCGGCGTCATGATGCAGGCGCTGCTGCGCAATCCTCTGGCTGACCCCTACATCCTCGGCATCTCCGGCGGCGCGGCGGTGGGCGCGCTGGCGTCGATGCTGTTCGTCTCCAGCCTGTGGAACGCCGACGCCGGCGCTTTCACGGGCGCGATCACGATCTCGCTCGTGCTTTACGGCCTGGCCCGCAGCGACCTGCGCAGCGGCGCCGCCATCGATGGCGGCAGTTCTCTGTTGCTGCTGACCGGCGTGATTCTGTCCTCGGGCTGCATGGCGCTGGTAGCACTGATGTTGGCATTGGCGCCCGAGCAGCAATTGCGCGGCATGGTGTTCTGGACCATCGGTGACCTCGGCGGCGCGCAGTCGCGCTGGCCGGCCTGGCTGCTGCTGGGATTCGGCGCCGTGCTGGCGCTGCGCATGGCGCGTGGCATGAATCTGATGGCGCTGCATGGCGCGGCTGCCCAGGCGCTGGGGGTACGGGTTGCTGCGGTGCGCCAGTTGCTTTTCGCCTGCTGCGCGCTACTCACGGCCAGCGCCGTCAGCGGCGCTGGCAGCATCGGATTCGTCGGCTTGATCGTGCCCCACGCCTGCCGCTTTGCACTCGGAGCGGATCATCGGTTATTGCTGCCGGCAGCAACTCTGGTGGGTGGTCTGTTTCTCATGCTGGCCGATACGCTGGCGCGAAGCGTCGCAGCGCCGCAGCAGTTGCCGGTAGGCGCGATCACTGCCTTGATCGGCGTGCCGGTCTTCTTGTTGCAGCTGCACCGGGTCCGCCGCCGCGGTGCCTGAGCATTCGAACGCCTTCGCCAGGTCTGACATGACGACACCTTCCGACATTGCCGCCAATGCCGCCAATGCAACCAATGCAACCGCGGCCATCACCGCAGCGCCATGCCTGCAGACCATGCAATTGCAGCTGCGTGTCGGCAATCGCCTGCTGATCGACCGCCTCGATTGGCAGGCCGACGCCGGCCAATGCTGGTGTGTGATCGGCCGCAACGGCGCCGGCAAGAGCAGCCTGCTGCGGGTGCTGGCAGGCCTGGCGGCGCCCACGGCTGGCCAGGTGCTGCTGGACGGACGCGCGCTCGACGCCTGGCCAGTGGCGGCGCTGGCTCGTCAGCGGGC
>JAYTLK010000128.1:0-9693 GCA_043729515.1 Herminiimonas sp. | reverse complement strand
CTTGCCGCCAAAGACAGCTTTCAATTTTTCATCTGCGTCGATCATGCGCTTGTTCTGCTCATTTTGCAGCTTGAACTTCTTGATGTATTCCCAGACTTTTTTCGTGACTTCCGTACGTGGCAGCGGTGCGGTGCCGACCACAGCAGACAGAACGGCCGATGGCGTCATGGCTTTCATGAAGGCGGCGTTTGGCTTGCGTGGCACGGCAGACTTGGCTGCGACCTTCTTTGCTGCAGGTGCTTTTTTTGCAGGAGCGGCTTTCTTGGCGGCCGGTGCTGCCTTGGCTGCGACCTTCTTTGCGGCTGGTTTAGCAGCAGCGGCTTTCGTGGCCGGAGCGGCCTTTTTTGCCGGAGCGGCTTTCGCTGCCGGTTTTTTTGCAGCGGGCTTTTTTACGGCTGCTGCAGCTTTTTTGGCTGTTGCCATCGTTACGCCTCCTTCACAGAGAGTATTGGAAAATTGCGCCATATCACGCACCGACAATAGTGGTGTGCTTTTCCCAGGGACGCAAGTGTTTTTTGCATAGAATGCATCATTCCCGACAGTCAGCCTGCAGACCGATTCTCATAGGAGAAATCCGAATTTTCGACCCTTCCGGCAGCACTCGGCCTGCCGCCGTGACGCATTACATCCCCGGCATCATGCCCTTCATCCCGCGCATCATCTTCATCAAGCCGCCGCCCTTGAGCTTCTTCATCATGCTTTGCATCTGGTCGAACTGGGCCAGCATGCGGTTGACTTCCTGCACCTGCACACCGGCGCCGGTGGCAATGCGACGCTTGCGGGAAGCCTTGATCAGTTCGGGCTTGCTGCGCTCGGCCGCCGTCATGGAATTGATGATGCCTTCCATGCGACGCACCTGCTGGTCCGCCATGCCCATGTTGGCGCCAGAGGCGGCCTGCTGGAACTGCGCCGGCAGCTTGTCCATCAGGCTGGCCATGCCGCCCATCTTCTTCATCTGCGAGATCTGGGCCTTGAAATCATTCAGGTCGAAACGGCCGCCACCCTTGATTTTTTGCGCCAGATCCTGCGCCGCGGCGACGTCGACGCCCTTGCGAGCTTCCTCGACCAGGGCCAGGATGTCACCCATGCCGAGGATCCGGTCGGCCATGCGCTGGGCATCGAAGGCTTCCAGGCCGTCGAGTTTTTCAGCGGTGCCGGCGAACTTGATCGGCTTGCCGGTGATGTGGCGCACCGAGAGTGCTGCGCCACCGCGCGAGTCGCCGTCCAGTTTGGTGAGCACGATGCCGGTCAGCGGCAGGGTGTCGTTGAAAGCCTTGGCAGTGTTGATCGCATCCTGGCCAAGCATGGCGTCGACCACGAACAGGGTCTCGATCGGCTTGACCGCTGCGTGCAGGGCAGCGATCTCGGCCATCATGGCTTCGTCGATGCCGAGCCGGCCGGCGGTGTCGACGATCAGCACGTCGTGATAGTGGCGGCGGGCGTGATCCAGCGCTGCCAGGGCGATGTCGACCGGTTTGTCGGTCGGCAGCGAGGGGAAGAAATCAGCGCCGACCTGGGCGGTGACGGTCTGCAGCTGGCCGATCGCAGCCGGCCGATAGACGTCGGTGGAGACAGTCAGCACCTTCTTTTTCTTTTGCTCGCGCAGGTATTTGGCGAGCTTGCCGACGGTGGTGGTCTTGCCGGCTCCCTGCAGGCCGGCCATCAGGATCACGGCCGGCGGCTGGGTGGCGAAATTCAACTGCGAGGCTTCGGGGCCGAGATCGGCGCCCATGATGGCGGCCAGCTCCTTCTGCACCACGCCGACCAGTGCCTGGCCGGGCGTGAGCGAGCCGATCACGTCGACGCCCTGTGCGCGTTCCTTTACCCGGGCGATGAATTCCCGCACTGCGGGCAGGGCGACGTCGGCTTCCAGCAATGCCAGGCGCACTTCGCGCAGCATCTCGGCGGTATTGGCTTCGGTCAGGCGGGCTTCGCCGCGCATGGTCTTGACGACCTTGGCAAGCCGTTGAGTCAGATTGTCGAGCATGAAATCCTGGTGGGAAAAGTGAACGGATGCGTGCCATTTTACCGCGCCGGCCGCTGCCTGCCGTACCTCGTTCGCAGGGCGGGCGGGTCTGTCTACGCACTGTTACTGATAGGCTAGGGACTGGCTTGACTGTATAGTCCGAGGCGGCCGCGGTGAACCGGCGGCATCGGCGAACGAGCCGGCGACCGGCAATGGATAGCAATTCAAGACGACAGCAGACAACAACACCAGACAACAACACCAGAAAACAACGACCATCACGGAGACGCCATGCATCCTTCCCCAGAAAATCATGCCACTGCCTTCCACTTCGGGACGCCGTGGATGCCGGCATCGCGCCGTCCGGCAAAGCGCCTTGTCCTCACTGCAATGGCTGCGGTACTGGCAAGCGTCCTGGCGCCGATGGTCCATGCCGAGGATGTCATCCGGCTCGGCAACCTGAAGCTGGCGCACTTCGGTGCCGTCTCGTACATCAAGGAAATTGCACCGAAATGCGGCATCAAGGTCGAGGAAAAGACCTTTGCCAAGGGACTCGATGTGATGCAGGGCATCATCGCCGGTGAACTTGATGTCGGCGCCACGGCGTCGGAAGCTGCGATCTCGGGACGCGCCAACGGCACGCCGATCTACATCGTGGCCGGCTTCGCCAAGGGTGGCGCGCGGCTGGTCGCGCGGCCCGATGCCGGGATCAAGTCGGTCAAGGATCTGAAGGGCAAGAAGGTAGGCGTGACCCGCGGCGGCATCCAGGAAGTGCTGCTGGCGGCCGAGCTGGCGCAGAACGGCATCACCTCGGCCGACGTGCCGGGCAAGGATGTGCAGATCATCTACCTGTCCTATCCTGACCTGAACCAGGCGCTGCTGGGCAAGAATCTCGACGCCATCATGCAGACCGAGCCACAATCCTCGCAGGCGATCAACAAGGGTTTTGGCGTGGAAGTGATGAAGCCCTACGACACGCCGATCGGCGAGCCGATCCGCACGCTGGTCATGACGGAAAAATTCTACAAGGAGCAGCGACCATTGGCCGAGAAATTCATGCGCTGCTTCGTCGAGGCCACCCGCACCTTCATCGAAACCAAGGGCGCAGCCGAGAAATATGTCACCCAGACGATCTTCAAGGGCCAGATCAGCAAGGAAGATTTCAACGACGCGATCGGCAATTCGCCGTATTCCTATGACATCACGCCGGAACACATCCAGGTGACCACCGACGTCATGGCAAAATATGGCACCGGCAAGATGACCAAGCCACCAGTGGCGAAGGACTGGGTCAAGACCGATCTGCTCGATGCTGCGAAAAAAAGCCTGAACGTCAAATAAGAACAATACAAGGAACACGATGGCGAAATCTGGGTGGCGCGACTTGAAGTGGCGTGAAATGTCGACCGGGCTGATCGTGCCGGTTGTGGCAATTCTGGTCTGGCAGGCGTTTTCGATGCTGGGCTGGGTCAACCCGCTGGTGCTGCCGTCGCCGCTGGCAGTGGTGCGCAAGTGGTTCGAATATCTGGCGCCGACCGAGTCCTACAAGGAAGGTAACTGGCTCCTGTGGCTGGTCTCGGGTGAATTGATTCGCGATACGCTGGGCAGCATGTACCGGGTCGTCACCGGTTTCGTGGTCGGCGCGGGGCTGGCGCTGCCGCTGGGCCTGTCGATGGGATCGAGCCAGCGGGTCTATGCCTGGTTGAATCCCCTGGTGCAGGTCTTGCGGCCGATTCCGCCGATTGCCTACATTCCATTGTCGATCCTGTGGTTCGGGCTGGGCAATCCGCCGGCCGTGTTCCTGATCGCCATCGGCGCCTTTTTCCCGGTGTTGATCAACACCATCGCCGGCGTGCGGCAGGTCGATGGCATCTATCTGCGGGCGGCGCGCAACCTGGGTGCAAACCAGCGCACGCTGTTCATGCGGGTGATGTTGCCGGCAGCGGTGCCGTATATTCTGTCGGGGGTGCGGATCGGCATTGGCACCGCGTTCATCGTCGTGATCGTTTCGGAAATGATCGCCGTTAACAACGGGCTGGGGTTCCGGATTCTCGAAGCACGCGAATATTTCTGGTCGGACAAGATCATCGCCGGCATGATCAGCATCGGCATGCTCGGCCTGGCGATCGACCTCGCCGTAACCCGTCTGAACAATCATCTGCTGCGCTGGCATCGCGGCCTGGAGAACTAAGTTGAGCGTTGACATGGATACGGCCGACATGGATGCCGGCAAGGCCGCGACGGGCGTCGCGGCGCAGATCAGCATCGCTGGCGTCAGCAAGGTGTTTGCCGCCGGCGAGCGCGAAGTGGTGGCGCTGACAGGCATCGACCTGGAAATTCCCAATGGCCAGTTCGTCTGCCTGCTCGGGCCTTCCGGCTGCGGAAAATCGACGTTGCTGAATGCCGTCGCCGGTTTTTCATTGCCGACGGCCGGCAGCATCACGGTCGATGGTCGGGCTGTCAACGCGCCGGGGCCGGATCGCGGCATGGTGTTTCAGGAATATGCGCTCTTTCCCTGGATGACGGTGGAACAGAACATCGGCTTCGGGCTGGAAATCAAGGGCATGCCGAAGGCCGACATCGCCGTGCGCACGAGTGCCTTGCTGGCCACCCTCGGGCTGACCGATTTTCGCAATCGGTTTCCGAAGGACCTGTCCGGCGGCATGCGCCAGCGGGTGGCGATCGCCCGCGTGCTGGCGCTCGATTCGCCGATCCTGCTGATGGACGAGCCGTTCGGCGCGCTCGATGCACTGACCCGTCGAAATCTGCAGGATGAATTGCTGCGCATCTGGTCGCAACTGCGCAAGACGATCATCTTCGTCACCCACAGCATCGAGGAAGCGATTTATCTGGCTGACCGCATCGTCGTGATGACGTATCGGCCAGGCACGGTCAAGCGCGACATCGCTGTCGATCTGCCGCGCTTGCGTGACCCTGCTTCGCCGGATTTCAATGCCTTGAAACGCGAGCTTGGCCTGTTGGTGATGGAAGAGCAGCAGCGCCATCATCACGATGAATTGCGGCTTGCCGCGATCGACTGATCCGGCACGCTTTGCGGTGCCGCGCTGCACTTGGCCGGCACCCCAGTTGGTGTAGACTCGCCGGATGCAAACCATGACGTTCACCCTGGCGGCGCTGCTCTATGCAGCCTGCGCCGTCCTGCGCTCGGAGCGGGCGGGCCTGATCGCTGTCGGCACCGCCCTGGCCTGGCTATGTCACGGCGCAGCCCTTGCCTCCGACGTGCTGGCGCCCGGCACGCTGCGCTTGGGTTTTGCCGTCATCCTGTCGACCACGCTGTGGGTATCGGTTGCTGCCTACTGGCTCGAGAACCGCAACTTCGCGCTCGACGGCCTGCGGGTGCTGATGCTGCCGGTGGCCGCTGTCGCGGCGTTGCTGCCGATGCTGTTTCCAGGCAGCGTGATCGCGTTGCAAAACAAGTCGCCAATTTTTTCCTGGCATGTCGCCATTGCCATCCTGGCCTACAGCACCTTCACCGTCGCTGCCTTCCATGCGGTGCTGATGGCGCTCCAGGAGTCGCGCCTCCACGCCAGCACGGCCACGCCGGAACAGACCTGGTTGTCGGGTGCGATCGAACGGCTGCCGGCACTGCTGACCATGGAAAAACTGCTGTTTCGCCTGATCGGCTTCGGCTTCATCCTGCTGACGCTGACCGTCGGTTCGGGTGTGCTGTTTTCAGAGCAGATCTTCGGCAAGCCGCTGACCTGGGACCACAAGACCATCTTCACGCTGCTGTCGTGGGCCCTGTTCGGCATTCTGCTGGCCGGCCGGCATTGGCGTGGCTGGCGCGGCAAGACTGCGCTGCGCTTTACCTTGAGCGGCTTCGCCACGCTGTTTCTGGCCTATGTCGGCAGCCGCTTCGTGCTGGAAGTGGTGCTGCATCGGAGCCTGGCGTGAAGATCGGCCTCTGGCTGGCGCTCGGCATCGTGGTCTGGCTCTGGGTCGGCCATGCGCGGCGTCAGCGATTGCGGCAACGCGGGCCGGATCGATCGCAGCGCCGGTCAGCAGCATCGACCTCTGCATCGGCCAGCCAACCGCAGGCCCGCATCGAGGCGATCGTCGCCTGCGCCGATTGCGGCGTGCATGTGCCGCTGTCGGACGCCATCGTCACGCCTGCAGGCGCACGATTCTGCAGCGAGGCCCATCGGCGGCTGCATCCGGCGGCATGAATCAATCCTGGACTTCGTTGGTCAAGTCGCCGCGCGAGACGTTCTGGCGCACCCTCACCACCTTCACCGCCACCCGCATCTTCATCGCGCTGCTGCTGCTGTTGTATTTGAGCTTTAACAGCGGCAAGCCGGCCAGCGACATCGAGCAGGCAGTGTATTGGGAGGCTTGCATCGGCTACCTGCTGCTGGCCTTCGGCTTCGCTGCCAGCGCGTTGTTCCATCGGCGCGGTTTCCTGCTGCAATTGACGGCGCAGGTGGTGGCCGACATCGTTGTGGTCTCGATCCTCTACAGCGTCTCGGGTGGCGGGCGCAGCGGACTGGCCATCCTGTATCTGTTTCCCCTGGCCGGCAGCGCGATCCTGGCGCCGCTGTTGCTGGCGTTTTTTTTCGTCGCAGCCGTGACGCTGATTTTGCTGGCCGAAAGTGCCTACGCGATCCTGCAGCTGGGATCGGATGCCTCGATGTCGCAGGCCGGATTGTATGGCGCGGCATTCTTCGTGGCGGCGTTTGCCATCAACCGCCTGGCCGCGCGGCTGATCAAACAGGAAGAGCTGGCGGCCGAACGGGGCAATGCGCTGCAATTGCAGCAGGCGATCAACCGGCTGGTGATTGCCGACATGGGCGACGGCATTCTGGTGGTGCGCGGCGACGGTGTCATCGTCACCAGCAATCCGGCCGCTGATCGCATGCTTGGCCTGGCCAGCCTGCGCGGCGGGCGCCGCATGCGGCTGTCGGGTCATGGCAGTCTGCGCCCGATTGCCGACGCCTTCCAGGCCTGGAGTGCCGGCGCCGGCGAGACGTTCGGCGAGCCGGCGGAGGTGCAATCACGTTTCGTGCAGATCAAGCCAGTCGATTCCCGTTCCGGCCAGCGCGACCTGACCGCCCATCTCAAGTTGCGTTTTGCCCGGGTACATGGGGATGGGGAGGGCGGTGGCAATGACGTCAACATGTCTGGCAACCCAAACAGAAGTGGCGCGACCGGCGATGTCTACCAGGATCGCACCATCATCTTCCTGCAGGACGTGAGCCAGATCGACAATCAGGCGCAGCAACTCAAGCTGGCATCAATGGGCCGGCTGACCGCCAGCATTGCTCACGAAGTGCGCAACCCGCTTTCTGCCATCGCCTATTCGGCGGCCTTGCTGCTGGAAGAAAGTGTCGATCCCGGCCAGACCCGGCTGCTCAACATCGTCAGCGAAAACGTCGATCGCCTGAACCGCATGATCGAGGACATCCTGCGCCTGTCGCGCAAGGCTCATAGGCCGGAGGCGCCGCTGCCGCTGACCTCGACGCTGGCATCGATCGTGGCCGAATTCTTCGAGACCCATGCGATCGGCGCCGACCTGATCACGGTCGGCGCGGCCGGGTCCCACCGGGTCTGGTTCGATGCCCTGCATCTGCAGGAAGTGCTGGTCAATCTGCTGTCGAATGCGCTGCGCTATGCCAGCGGCGGGCCCGGCAGCATCCGGCTCGACATCGTGGCGACTTCTGCCGCCCGGCTTGAACTGCATGTACAGGACGACGGCGTCGCGATCAGCCCGGAAGTGCGGGCCCATTTGTTCGAGCCGTTCTACACTACGTCCAGCAAGGGTACCGGGCTGGGCCTGTATCTGGCGCGTGAATTGTGCTTGAACAATGGCGCCGTGCTCGATTATGAATACCGCAGCGACGTCGGCGGGTTTGTCGCCGACAGCGTGGCCATGCAGAGTGAAGGCGGCGCCGATGGTTTCGATGCCGATGGCCGCATCGGTGCCGTCAGCATCGCCCCGAGCGGTCGGTTCGTGATCACCTTTGCCATTGCCGACGGCCTGACCTGACCTTTGAACTGACTGGAAGACGATCCCTATGGCTTCTCCGCGCATCCTGGTGGTCGACGATGAAGCGGACCTGCGTGAACTGCTGGAAATCACGCTGGTTCGCATGGGTCTGGACGTCGACAGCGCCGAGTCGCTCGCCGCGGCCCGGCGCTGCCTGGCCAACAATGATTATGCGCTGGTGCTGACTGACATGCGCTTGCCGGACGGCCTTGGCATCACGCTGGTGCAGGAAATCAGCGCGCAGTACCGCAACACGCCGGTGGCAGTGATCACCGCCTTCGGCAGTGCCGACAATGCGGTGGTGGCGTTGAAGGCGGGTGCCTTCGATTATCTGTCCAAGCCGGTCGCGCTGGACCAGTTGCGCGCGATGGTGCAGTCGGCTTTGCGCGTCAGCGCCAGCACGAGCATGCCACGGCCTGCCCTGTCCGGCGAGGCATCCGGCCAGCCGGCGGGCGGGCAACCGTCTTTGGTCGAGGCGGGTGCGCCGGGCGCCGGGCTGCGCCTGCGCGGCCAGTCGCTGGCGATACAGGATTTGCGTGCGCAGATCGTGCGGCTGGCGCGCAGCATGGCGCCGGTGGCCATCAATGGTGAATCCGGCAGCGGCAAGGAACTGGCGGCGCGCGACATCCATGCGCTGAGCGGGCGCAATGACAAGCCGTTCATCGCCGTCAATTGCGGTGCGATTCCGGAAGCCTTGATGGAGGCAGAATTTTTCGGCTATCGCAAGGGCGCATTCACCGGCGCGGCCGACGACCGCGACGGATTTTTCCAGGCGGCCAACGGCGGCACGTTGCTGCTCGATGAAGTGGCCGACCTGCCGCTGGCAATGCAGGTCAAGCTGCTGCGTGCGATTCAGGAGCGGCGGGTGCGCAAGGTCGGCGCCACTGCAGAGGAGCCGGTCGATGTACGCCTCATCAGCGCCACCCACCAGGACCTGTCGGCATGCGTGGACAGCGGGCGCTTTCGGCAGGACCTGTACTACCGGCTGAACGTGATCGAACTGAAGCTGCCGCCGTTGCGTGAGCGACGCGACGACATCGGCCTGCTGTCGGACGCCATTCTGGCGCGTCTGGCGCAGGGAGGCCGGCGCACCGTGCTCTCGGACACGGCCCTGCAAGCCCTGCAGGCGCATGCCTTTCCCGGCAATGTGCGGGAACTGGAAAACGTCCTCGAGCGGGCCATGGCCTTTGCCAACGACGGGCTGATCGAGGTGGGTGACCTTGCCTTGCGCGGCAGCGCCGGTGCGGCGGCCGGCGCGGTATTGGCGCCGCCTGCGATGGCGCTCGGTGCAGATGCGGGAATGGATGGCAACAGCACTTTTGTTGGCATGTCGGGCACGGCTTCGTCAGCAGCGTACCTTGCGCCAGATGTCCGAAGCGGCGGTGCATTGCCAGGCGACGCCGGTTTGTTCGCCGATTGGCCAAATGGCGGGCGGGAAGTGCAGGTGATGCCGGCAACGCCGGCGGGTGCAGCCAATGCAGCAACCGTAGCAACCATATCAACCACAGCTGCAGAAATGTCCTCCGGCTTGCGCGAGCCAGTGCTCCCACTCGACCTGGCGGGGTATCTCGATGATGTCGAACGGCTGATCATTCGACGTGCATTGGCGCGCACGCGCTTCAACCGCACCGCGGCGGCCGAATTGCTCGGGCTGAGCTTTCGCCAACTGCGCTATCGCATGCAGCGTCTGGACATCCATGAGCCGGAATGATGCAGGCGGCGG
>JAYTLK010000127.1:0-2578 GCA_043729515.1 Herminiimonas sp. | reverse complement strand
GGCGACGTCGTCGAGATAATCACTGCCCTGGGATTCGTATTCATGTACGCCGCCAATATGCAACTGGCGATTGGTACCGTTGACGTGGTAACCGGCGTCTGCACCAGTGGTGGTGGCAGCGACTTTCCGACCGAACGCATTTGCGCCCGCGATCGGGCAACTGCCGACGATGCCCAGGTAATCGCACAGCGACGAGGCACTAACACCATTGACGCCCGATAAATTCTGGTCACTTTGCGGCCGGCCATCGGTCATCAGTACCGCAAAACTCTTCTGGCACGAGTACTGGACCGGTGCCTTCAGGACCGGTGCGCCGGCCACGCCGTTACGCAAGGCCGCACCGTCACCGGAAAACACGCTGGACGCGGATGCAGTGCTGCGGTTGAGATAGGACGGCGTCATGCCGGAGACCGGATTGCCGGGATGCAGCGTCAGGTTTGTGGCGGTGCTGCCTGATGGCACAAGGGCAAAGTAGGCGCCGATACCTGACAAGGTTTCTGCCAGAGGCGTGCTGCCGAATGCGGAAAACGTGTCAACGGCATTTTTCAGGGCAGTTTTCTGTGATGCCGTGTTGCCGCCAACTTCGACCACCAGTTCACCGCCGCCACCACCCGATACGCTGTTGTATCGCGCCAGACCGACGCGAACGTTGTCGAGGCTGTCGATGATGTCCTTGGCCGCGGTACGGGTGATTTCGATACGAGTCTTCGTACCGGCCTTGCGCTGTGCATTCGCACCGAAGTTCGCGGCAACGTTACAGCTCGGCGCAGCGCCGTTGCAAAAATACCAGTTCAGGTAATTGCCGACGAAAACCGCGTCCAGATAACCGCTGCCCGGGTAATTGCAGGGCGTGCCTCCAGCACCGCAGTTACCTGTCGTGCTCGAACTCGTGTCCGCGTTCAGTCGGGCGTTATAACGTAGCGCGGGATCAAAGCAAAACTGGCCGGAACCGGTGCCGAAGCTGCGGCCGGTACTGCCGCTACCCGTGCCAGCGACAATGACGCGCGCCGTTCCGTCGGACTTGATTGCAATGTCAAAGGTATTGCTGTTGTTGAGTGTCCCGATCGTCGCCGCACCACCCGGCAAGACATTTGCAGCAGGGCAGGCGTCGAGATACGTAACGGCCGCATCGTAGGGCGTGTCGGGCACAATGTTGGTCATCGATCCGGAGGTATCGAGCATCATCATGATGTTCGGTGCGACGGAACTGATGACCGGCAGCGGTATGTCGGTCAGGTCAGCCGATGCCGCCAGAGCCGGCAATTGGTGCAGCAAGCAAAGCAGCATCGTCACCGTCAGCGAGGCGACAACAGGCAGTCGGTATAGAAAAATCGGTTTCACGGCATTCCCTTTTGCTGGCGCATCGTGCGATGCTAATTCGTGCTGATCAGCGTCTGCACATACGCGCTGGCGTTATGTGGTCCGCTGACCTGGACCGTTACCCGGTAGTACACCGCATCGGCACCGGTAAAAACCGCGCCGAACGAACCCTGGGTTCCGCCCTTGCCATTGCCGATATCGGCGTAGCAGTAACTCTGGATATTCGTGATGGCAGTCGAGCCGCTGGTTTGCACCTCGCACATGCGGTCGATGACGTAGCGGACCTGATAGTCCTGCGTGCTGCAGGCGACTACGGCATTGGTGTTGGTGCGACATGGCACGTTCGCCCAGACAGCGGTGGTCGGCACGCCGTTGCCATCGACCGGCTGTCGCACCGCAAAATACTGGTTGGCGATGTTCGCGTCCTTGCTGGTGGCCAGTACGTTGGGCAAACCGATGAAGGCCGCCTCGACACCGATATCAGCACGGTGCAGCGCCGCCTGATGAAATGCCATGTTGCCCGAAATCAGTCCACCGGTATCGACCGAGCGCATGATCGCCAATCCGGCCAGGGTCAGTGCCACCAGGGCAATCAGTGCGACGAACAGCACCACACCGCGTTCGCGGGCGCAGCGCTTGCCATGCTGCCATCGGCTGCCGGCGCAGCGCTTGCTCACGAGTTGGCCCAGATAACGTTGATGATCGGGATTTCGGTCTGATAGACCTTGTAGCGGTAGCACATCCAGTTCGGCACGGCGCTCAAGTCGATGGTCGGCCCGCCACTCCAGGAAGCCGGCGCGGTCGTGGTCGTGTCGCAGGTGCTGCCAGTCGACGGCTTTTCAGACAGCGCGCTGCGCGCAACGACCGCCACGCGCAGCGCCTTGACGCGTTTGGCATCGACGGGCGTCGGCGCGGACCAGTTGCTACCGGCGGCAATACCGCAGCCGACGTTACCCACGGCGGCACTGGTCCAGCACGTGACCTGCTGGCTGCCGGTAACGGCCACGCCGTACTGCGCCTTAAGGCCGACCACATTGCTGACCATATCGAGTTCTGGCGTCGGGTCCGGTGTGCTGCAGCCGTCAGGGGCAGCGTTCGTGTTGGTCAGATGAAAAAAATATTCGTCGCTCGTGCCGGTCCTGCGAACCGAAAAGCGCTTGCTTACCTGCTTGCCGAGATTGATGATCACGTCGCTTGTGCTGTAGCCGCCGGGTGGGAAATAGCCGACCTGGGCACCGCCGTTCGGGTTGTAGTTTGA
>JAYTLK010000126.1:0-6072 GCA_043729515.1 Herminiimonas sp. | reverse complement strand
CGGCGCCGGACAACTCTCGCGGTTTCTGGCACAGATCGCCACCGGCATGGATTACCGGGTCACGGTCTGCGATCCACGTGAAGAATACCGGGACGGCTGGCAGGTCGAGGGTGTGGAACTCGTGCAGGCGATGCCGGACGATGTCGTGGTCGCAATGCAGCTCGACAGCCGCAGTGCGGTGGTCGCGCTCACGCATGATCCGAAGCTCGACGACATGGCGCTGATGGAGGCACTGCGCTCGGAGGCGTTTTATGTCGGCGCGATCGGCTCGCGCAGCAATCAGGAAAAGCGTCGTGCACGCTTGCTGGAGTTTGATCTGACACCAGCCCAGGTCGCACGGCTGCACGGACCGGTCGGTCTCTACATCGGCAGCAAGACACCGTCGGAGATTGCCATTTCAATCCTGGCCGAACTGACAGCCGTGAAGAACGGTGTGGCGGTTCGTACCGACATGCCGGGCGCGCGCAGTCGCTCGGTTCCGATGCCGCAGGACTGATGCATGCGTGTATTGGTGTCGCAGTGGCTCCACGCTAGGTAAAATAGGGCAATACGCCACGCGCGCCGACCGACACAGGAAAATCGATGAGCATCAAGTCCGACAAGTGGATCCGCCGCATGGCACAGCAGACCGGCATGATCGAGCCGTTCGAACCTGCCCAGGTGCGCACTGCCAACGGCCAGAAAATCGTTTCCTATGGCACCTCGTCCTACGGCTACGACATCCGTTGTGCGAACGAATTCAAGATCTTCACGAACATCAATTCCACCATCGTCGATCCGAAGAACTTCGACGAAAAATCCTTCGTGGATTTCAAGGGTGAGGTCTGCATCATTCCGCCGAACAGTTTCGCGCTGGCGCGGACGGTGGAATATTTCAAGATTCCGCGCAGTGTGCTGACGATTTGCCTTGGCAAGAGCACGTACGCCCGTTGCTTCAGTGGTGATACCCGTGTCGCTCTGGCGGATGGCACGGCGCCGACGATCGAGGAACTGGCCAAACAAGCCGATCGCGGACCGATCTGGGGATACTCGATCGGGGAATATGGCCGCGTGATCGTGTCGTTGCTGGAAGCGCCCAGATACATCGGTCGAGACTCCCTGCTCGAAATCACTCTCGACACTGGCAAGATCATCAATGCAACGCCCGATCATCAGTTCATCATGCGCAACGGTCAAACGATGCCGGCAGGGGATCTTCGGCCAGGCCAGTCGTTGATGCCGTTGTATCGGCAGTTGGCGCGTGGGTATGAAATGACCTACCAGCCACTCAGTGGCCATTTCGAGGCGACGCACCGGCTTGCCGATGAATGGAACCTGCGCAACGGCTTGTACGAGGCCGGCGTGGGAATGCACCGGCATCACCTCGACCACGATCGGCGTAACAACATGCCGTGGAATATCGTCCGGATGCCGGCGTCGGAGCACATCCGGCATCACAACACCGAGTCATGCGGTGAAGATTTCGATGCAGAGCTGCACGGTGCCGCAATTCAGGATGCACTTGCCAGACTCAGCCTCGATCCTGAATGGAAAGAGAATTACAGCGCAGTGCACCGCAAGCGGGCCGAAAATTTCTGGCGTGAAGATGCCTACGCCGATGCGCGGGACAGGTTACTGAAAGCGCACATGCTGGCATGGACCGAGAGTCGGCGTGAAGCGGCGAGACAGGCAATGGTCGACCGTTATGCATCGATGGAAGCCAGGCAGGCGCAGGGGAAACGGATGCAGGAAGCCTGGGCAAAGGATGACGGAACCCGCTGCGAAAACCAGCGCGAGATTGCCCGTGCAATCAATCTTCGCGCGGACATCACGGAGGCGCGGGTGCGTGAAGCGCTTCAGCAGACAGGTTCGATTCGCGGCGCTGCCCGGCAGCTTGGTTGTGACCGCTCGACGTTCCGGCGTTTCCCGCATGTTGTCAACGATACCTTTGGTCGCGGCGTCCACCGTAATCACAAGATCGTCGGTATCCGTGAACTACCGGGCTTGCATGATGTGTATTGCCTGACCGTCCCGGAAGCAGGCAATTTTGCCCTTGACGCCGGTGTCTTCGTCGAAAATTGCGGCATCATCGTCAACGTAACGCCTTTCGAACCCGAGTGGGAAGGCTACGTCACCCTGGAATTCTCCAACACCACACCGCTTCCTGCGAAAATCTATGCCGGCGAGGGCTGCGCGCAGGTACTGTTTTTCGAAAGCGATGAAATCTGCGAAACATCCTACAAGGATCGCGGCGGAAAATATCAGGGGCAGACCGGCGTGACCTTGCCAAAAGCCTGACGCGCCGGCGCTGACGCCGGCTTCAGGCCGCGTACGCGTCCCAGCCCGAGCGCCAGCACTGGCGAATTATCCCGAATTCAACCCTGGCGCCGGCATCAGCCGAACCGGCCCAGCCCGCTCTGCACCGCCTGCATCGTTCCGACCACTCCCTTGGTCAGACGCGCCTTGAGGTCGGGGTCGCTGGTATTGCGCTGCACGTCGATCAGCTTGATCTGCAGCGCGTTGGCGGTATCGAGCGCGGGCGCGCGGCGGGCCAGATTCTCGCGCTGTGCAGGCTGGTCTTCCAGCAGCCGATTTTTCTGTTTGATCGCCATGACGGCATTGCTGGCGAGGGTAAATTCGGTCGCGATCTCGGCATAGATTTCCTGCGCCGTGGTCTGATCGTTCACCAGACCGGCATATTGCCGCACGATCGGCAGCGATACTTTCGCCAGTTCGCCCTCGGTGCGGTCGATGAAGTGAGTGAAGAACGGCCACTCCTTGTACATCGTTCGTAACTGGGCAAGCTTGTCCCGATCCACGTGCTGATCCGGGTTGCTGCGCAAGTAGGCATCGGTTGCCGTGCCCAGGCCGAGATAGGCAGGCAGCATGGCGCGCTGCTGCGTCCAGCCTGCCACCCAGGGAATGGCGCGCAGTTGACCGAGGTTCACGCGCTGGTCGGCCGGGCCTGCCCGGGAAGCCGACCGGCTGCCGGCATTGAGATGCGGCGTGTATCGCACGGGAGTGGCGTCATTGTAGAAATCGATCAGCCGTGGATTCTGGAAGACCAGTTCGCGGTACGCTTCGGATGAGCGGTTGCTCAAATCTTCCATCGCCGCATGGAAAGCCGGGTCTTCCGGCGGCCGGCGCGGAATGCTTGCCGCGATGCTGGCTGCGGTGGTGCTGCGCAGGTGATGCTCGGCGGCTTCATTGGTGCCGTACTTGTGACCGATGCGTTCGCCCTGGTCGGTGAAGCGGTATCCGCGCAGGCCGGCGCCGTCCGGCATCATTGCCACCTCTTGCTGGGGATCGGCGCCGGCGCCACGGGCCACCGTGCCGCCACGGCCGTGAAACACCAGCAGGTTCACGCCATGGTCTTCGGTCACTTCCTGCAGATAATGCAGCGCTTTCTCGATCTCCCAGTTCGAGGCGAGCGGCCCGTCCAGGCGATTGCTGTCCGAGTAGCCGACCATGACCTGCTGCGTATTGTCGCCTCGCTGCAACCAGTCGCGGTACTGCGGATTGGCCAGCAGGTCGCCGACGATCTGGCGGCCGTTCTTCAGGTCAGGCACCGTCTCGATCAACGGGATGATCTTCAACTTCAGCCCGTCCGGGCCGGCTAGGCCGACCTGCTTGAGCAGCAGCATCGGCTCCAGCAGGTCGCTCACGGTTTCCGTGTTGGCGACGATGTAGTTCGGCATGGCCGCCTGACCATAGCTGTCGTGGATGTCGCGGATTGCCTGGAAGATCTCCAGTTCTTTTGCGGTCTGGGCACTGTACTGCGTGCCGGTGCGGATCAGCGAACTGTCCGGGCCCGCCATCAGTTGACGACAGAGCAGCGCCTGCTTGTCCGCCTCCGGCAGGTTTGCGTAATCGGCTTCGATGCCGGCTGCGGCCAATAGCTCCGCCACCGATACTGCATGTGCTGCGCTGTTCTGCCGCACGTCCACGGCCGCGGTATGGAAACCGGCACCGCCGATTTCGCGGATGAAGCGTGCCAGTTTTTCCTGTGGCGCGCCAGCGGGCAGCGTGCTGCGCAATGTGTCGAGGTCTTCGATCAGCGCTTGCGGCGTCAGGTAGGCATCGAGGCGATCGACGCCATTCGTGCCGTTGCGCTGGCCAAGTACCGCCTTGGTTGCTGCGAGCCGGGAGCCGATGCGCGCCGCTTCGCCCGGGGCGTGCAGGTCGAGCAGGCTGCGCAGGCTGCCGGGTTTGACCTCGCGTTCCGGGCCGAGCTTTTTTGCATAGCGGGACAGTGCCGCATCCGCCTGCAAGGCCATGATGTCCTTCATCGTGATGGCATCGACCAGGGCATTGCCGTCACGGTCGCCGCCGATCCAGCTTTCCGATCGCACCAGCGGCTTGATCTGCGGCGTGCTGTTGTCGGGTGAGATGGCACGGTCGATGTCCTTGTGAATACGCTTGATTTCGCGCTGCATCCGCTCCAATTGCGGCAGATTCAATTCGGCCTCGGTGCGTACGCTGGGCCGCTGGCGGCGTGCGCCGCTGTCGGCCCAGAGTTCGACGAAGGCACGGCGCAGGGAAGCGGGGTCCTGCAGGCCGGTGACGGCGTCATGCAGGTGCATGACCGATTGCGGATCGTGCAGGCTGGTCGGATGGGCGGTGAGGACGGGCGCTACCGTCATGTTGGCCAACCGGGCCGCAATGGCATGCGGATCGTTGCCACACTGGTCGGCCAGCAGATGCACGCTCTCGTCGAGCGTCACCTGCGGCCGTGCGCTGGCAATTTGGGCATGATCTTCGACCGCGCCATAGACCGTGAGCTGGCAATCGATCATCTTGATCAGATCGGTGATGGCAACAGGATTGGTTTCCTTATAGCGATCGACGAAGGCGTCCACTGCCTGCCGCCGGTCGGCGAAGGAGGCGCCGCGATCCTGCAGCAACGCCAGCACCGGTTCTGCCTGGCGGTAGACTTCCGGGCCGACTTCTTGCCGGAAGATTGCCTGAAACTGCTTGCTGATCGCAGCCATCTGCTGGTCCAGGTTGCCGTGCAGGCCCCGTTCGTCTGCCGGCGGCGTGAAACGCGCCAGAAGCGAGAGCGTTTCATTGCTGGGCAAACGGGTCTGCAGGCCCGCAGCCCGGTGCGCATCGACCTGTGCATGCAACGCGGCGCGGGAGGTGGCGAGTGCAGGACTGGATCGGGTACGCGTTGGCGGCAATGCGCCATTACCGCTGCCGTTGATGTGACTGTTGCCGTTGCCGTTGGTGGCGGCGTCGAAGAGGGCTTGGCGTTGATCAGGAATCGATGTGCGTGCGGGTACCGCCGCTGTGGTCGTGGGCAAGATGGTCTCCATTATTTGAATGAGATCTCGATCCGGGGACGCACGCAATGGCGAGAATGATGGTGTGCAGACCGGCGTACTGCGACAGGTCGCCATTGGCGACCTGCATCGAGGGGCCCAATCATAGTGCGATCAGGTCCCGCGATCCATCGACCTGCGCTGCTTTTTGAACGACCTTTGCTCTCCGACAGAAAGCAGTGGAAAGTGTCAGGCGTCCAGCCGCACGCAGTCGACGAAATACCCGCGCTTGCCATCGACCTCGCGCGTCACCAGTCCATGAACATCGGTCTCGAAACCGGGAAATTTTTCATTGAAATCGCGGGCGAATTTCAGATAGTCGACGATGGTGCGATTGAAGCGCTCGCCCGGGATCAGCAGCGGAATGCCGGGTGGATAGGGGGTGAGAAGGATCGAGGTCACGCGGCCTTCGAGCTCGTCGATCGGCACCCGGTCGATTTCCCGGTGCGCCATCTTGGCGAAGGCGTCCGATGGCTTCATGGCCGGCTGCATGTCCGAGAGATACATCTCCGTGGTGAGCCGGGCGACATCGTACGCCTTGTAGAAATCATGGATGTTCTGGCACAGGTCACGCAGGCCGATGCGCTCGTAGCGCGGGTTCGCCGCAGCAAATTCCGGCAGGATGCGCCAGACCGGCTGGTTCTTGTCGTAGTCGTCCTTGAACTGCTGCAAAGCCGTCAGAAGAGTGTTCCAGCGGCCCTTCGTGATGCCAATGGTGAACATGATGAAAAACGAATACAGGCCGCATTTCTCGATGATCACGCCATGTTCG
>JAYTLK010000125.1:0-2265 GCA_043729515.1 Herminiimonas sp. | reverse complement strand
CATTCTTGTGCTGCGCCGTCCAGGTGAAATTGAAACTGCCGGTGACCAGCACCGGTGCAGTGGTGGCGGCATCGATGACGATCACCTTATTGTGCGCATTCTGGTATTTCGTTTCCATCCAGACCGGCACGCCGCCGGCCATCAGCATCGCAAGCTTGGCCGACTCGACATGGCTTTGCGTTTCGTCCGCCAGAACCTGCACATCGACGCCACGAGAATGCGCTCGGATCAACGCCGTGGCGATTTTCTTGCTGGTCATCAGATACGCTTGCATCAGGACCTGGGACCGGGCGCCGTCGATCAGCTGCACCAGTAACGCCTCGACGTCGTCCCATGGCGCGAATGCTGCCTGCACCGTGCCCTGCGCTGCAATCGGCGCCATCGGCGCATCGTAAGCGGCCACCGTGTCGGCTAGCGCCAGGGACCCGAGCACAAGCGCCAGGCATGCCGCACGCGATGTGCTGATCCAGGTCGCCTTCAAGGCGGTGCTCACTTTTGCCGTTCGAGTACCGCCGCGAAAAAGCCATCCGTATGGTGCAGATGCGGCAGCATTTTCAGGTACTCACCCATTTCAAGCGTGATTTTTTGCTCGGTCAGGACATCGCTCATCGGCACCAAAGTGAATTCCGGATGGGCTCCGAGGAATTCGGTGACGACGTCTTCATTTTCTTCACTGAGCAAGCTGCAGGTGGCGTACACGAGGCGTCCGCCAGCCTTGACCAGGCGCGCGGCGCCCGACAGGATGGCAATCTGCTTGGCGTGCAGTTCGACCAGCGATTGCGGGCTCTGGCGCCACTTGACATCCGGATTGCGCCGCAGCGTGCCGAGTCCGCTGCAGGGTGCATCGACCAGTACCCGATCGATCTTGCCTGCCAGACGTTTGATCTTGGCATCGTTTTCATGCGCGATCTGTACCGGATGGACATTCGACAGGCCGCTGCGGGCCAGGCGAGGCTTGAGCTTGGCCAACCGCTTTTCGGAAATATCGAATGCATAGAGGCGGCCGGTATTGCGCATGGAGGCGCCCAGCGCCAGCGTCTTGCCTCCGGCGCCAGCGCAAAAGTCGACCACCATTTCACCGCGCTTGGCGCCGACGATCTGCGCCAGCAACTGGCTGCCTTCGTCCTGGACTTCGATCAGCCCGTCCTTGAAGATCGGCAGATTCTGCAAGGCCGGCTTTTTCAGAATGCGCAGCCCGAGTGGCGCATACGGTGTCGGCTCGCACAGGATCGGCGCGATCGCCAGCTGCGCGACCACTTCATCGCGCGTGGCCTTGATCGAATTGACGCGCAGATCGAGCGGTGCTGGCTGGTTCAGCGCATTCGCCAGAGCCATGGCGTCGGCTTCGCCGTGTTGTGCCATGAGCTTGTCGAACAGCCACGGCGGCAAATTCGACTGTATCTGCGCAGGCAGCAGGTTGCGGTCGATTTCGGCGACCCTTTGCAGCCATTCGCTTTCTTCTTCCGACAGGCCACCCAATGCGTCGAGCCCGACCGCGTCGGCCAGGCCCAGCAGAGTCAGGCGCCGCATGCTCGCACCGTTACCGGATTCGGCGAAACCGGTGTAGACGGATTTATTGCGCAGCAAGCCGTAAATACCTTCGGCGATGGCACCGCGTTCACGGGACCCGAGTTTCGGATGGTCGCGGAAATAGCGCGACAGCGTGCTGTCGGCCGGGCCGGTAAAACGCAGGATTTCACGCAGGACTTCTTCGGTGTTGCCAATGATCGCGGGTGGCAATCTCATACATTTCTTTCAAATTTAAGGGGTTGCCGGCAAAACGCCGGCCACCTTCACGCAACCGTTCTCGATGCGCAGGCGGCCTTCGATGAACCAACTGATGGCGCGTGGATATAACGCGTGTTCTTGCTCGAGCACGCGCAGCGCAAGAGTTTCTTCGGTGTCGGTATCGAACACCGGCACGGCGGCCTGGGCCACGATCGGGCCGTGATCGAGATCGGGGGTGACGAAATGGACGGTCGCGCCGTGAATCCTGACACCGGCCGACAATGCCTGGCGATGCGTCGACAATCCAGGAAACCTCGGCAGCAGCGAAGGATGAATATTCAACATGCGGCCGGCATAATGATTGACCAGTGTCGCCGTCAGAATTCGCAAGAAACCCGCCAGGACCACCAGGTCCGGCGCAAAACCATCGATGGCAATCTGAAGCGCGGTATCGAATTCTTCGCGTGTCGCAAACCCCTTGCTGTCGACTACCACAGCGGGGATGCCACGCGCCCTGGCAAATGCCAGCCCTGATGC
>JAYTLK010000124.1:0-2808 GCA_043729515.1 Herminiimonas sp. | reverse complement strand
CGGCGCAACGTCGTCGGCTGCTTGGCCGCCGGCTTCTTCTCCTCGACAACCTTGGCGGGCGTAGCGGGTTTACTCGAACCGAGCTTGGTGCGAACCGGTTTGTCGCCCCAGATCTCTTCAAGATGGTAGTACTGCCTGATGGCCGGCTGCATGATGTGGGCGACCGCCGCGCCGCAGTCCACGATGATCCATTCGCCGTTCTCTTCGCCTTCGATGCGCGGCTTGCCGAAGCCAGCTTCGCGAACCGCGTCGCGCACGCTGGAAGCCAGCGCCTTGGTCTGGCGATTCGACGTGCCCGAAGCGATGATCACGCGTTCGAAAAGCGGCGAAAGATGTTCCGTGTCGAATACCGCAATATCCTGCGCCTTGACGTCTTCAAGGCCATCGATGATGGCTCGCTGAAGTTTCTGGGTGTCTTTCTTGGCGGCGGCTTCAGTTGTCATCAGGCAGGGCGGTAAAGGTGATGTTGATCAATATAGCGCGCAACCGCGGGCGGAACCAGTGCTGACAGGTTTTTGCCACGCGCAGCGCGCTCGCGAATTTCGGTGGCGCTTATGTCCATGGCCGGCAGTTCGAGTGTTTCGAACCTGGCGCCAGCAGGGAGGCCGGGTAAGGCAGATGCATCGAACCGGGCTGCATCGCCCGTCTGTGGTGCTCGATGCGCTACAGAAACGATAGCAGCCGCCAGTATACCCTGCCAGCCGTTCCAGGTCGGCAGCGCGCGGGCCTGGTCTTCGCCCATGACCAGCACCCATTGCACGTCGGGCGATTGCTCGCGCAGTTCCCGCAATGTATCGAGCGTGTAAGTGGGGCCAGGCCGCAACACTTCGCGCGTGTCGATAACTGCGCCGGGCAAGTCCTGGAACGCAAGACGGGTCATCGCCAGCCGGTCTTCGGCACTCGTCAACGCCCTCGCCTTGTGCCACGCCTGACCTGTCGGAAAGATGCGGAGCTCCTGCAAATCGAGCTGCGCCAGAGCTGCCGCGGCCAGCGCGACGTGTGCGTTGTGCGGCGGATCGAACGCGCCGCCGAAGACGCCGATGCGAGTCCTAGGCTGACCCTCGCCGTTGCTCCGCGTGCTCAAAGCCACTCGCGCCGCACGATGAAGTCGCTGTAGAGCGCTGCCTCGGGTGTGCCGGCTTCGGGCGTGCGCTGATACGCCCAACTCGCCAACGGCGGCATCGACAAAAGAATCGATTCGGTACGACCGCCGGACTGCAAACCGAAGTGCGTGCCCCGATCCCACACCAGATTGAACTCGACGTACCGACCACGGCGGTAAAGCTGGAATTCGCGTTCGCGCTCGCCATACGGTGTCGCGCGACGGCGCTCGACGATCGGCATATACGCCGGCAGGAAGGCTTCGCCGACAGAACGCAACATGGCAAAGCTTTGCTCGAACCCGAGCTCGACGAAATCGTCGAAAAAGATACCGCCGATGCCGCGTTGCTCGTTGCGATGTTTCAAGAAAAAGTACTCGTCGCACCACTGCTTGAAGCGCGGATATTTATCGTCGCCGAAGGGCGCCAACGCATCGCGGCAAGTCGAGTGAAAGTGCACCGCGTCTTCAACAAAACCGTAGTACGGGGTCAAATCCATGCCGCCGCCGAACCAACATACCGGCACACCGCCTTCAGGCAACGCCGCCAGCATGCGGATGTTCAGGTGCACCGTCGGCACGTATGGATTGCGCGGATGGAAGACCAGCGACACGCCCATGGCCTCGAAGGCTGCGCCTGCCAATTCCGGCCGATTCTGCGTGGCCGAAGGCGGCAGCTTCGGCCCGCGCACCCGCGAGAAGCCGCAACCTGCGCGCTCGAACAAGGCGCCGCCTTCAAGGATGCATGTAAGTCCGCTGCCTTGCAGCAATTCGCCCGGTGCCTTCTGCCAGGCATCGCTGGTGCACACGCCACCGTCGGCTGCCTCGATGGCAGAGACGATTCGCAGCTGCAGACCGCGCAGATAGCCGGCTACCTCATCCGGCTCGGTCGCCATTGCGCTGTTCGAAGTCGATGCAGTCGTGGCCGACACCGCCGCCATCAGTTGCCCCGACCCCTGCCCTGCGCATTCCCTGGTACTTGTCCATGCGTGTGCGCATGCAGGGCGCGATACCCGATGTCGCGCCGGTATTGCGCCCCATCGAATTGAATGCGCGAAGCCACTTCATAGGCCCGCTGCTGCGCCAGCTTGACGCTGTCTGCCAGCACGGTGACGCACAACACGCGGCCACCGCTGGTCTGCAGTTCCTTGCCGGTGAGCGCGGTACCGGCATGGAAAACGACAGCGTCTGGCGTCTCCGCCGGCACCCCGGCGATACGGTCACCCTTGCGCGGTTCGAGCGGGTAGCCGTGCGCCGCCATGACGACGCCGAGCGCGACACGGCGGTCCCATTGCAGTTCGACCTGGTCGAGCGTGCCGTCGGTTGCGTGCCAGAACACTTCGAACAGATCGGACTTCAGCCGCATCATGATCGGCTGCGTTTCGGGGTCGCCCATGCGGCAATTGAATTCCAGCGTTTTCGGATGGCCGGTGCCGTCGATCATCAGGCCCGCGTATAAAAAACCGGTGAACGGGATGCCGTCTTTTTCCATCCCGCGAATGGTCGGCAAGATGATCTCGCGCATAGCGCGCGCATGCACTTCGGCCGTAACGACAGGCGCTGGCGAGTAGGCGCCCATGCCGCCGGTGTTGGGGCCTTCGTCGCCGTCGAGCAGGCGCTTGTGGTCCTGGCTGGTGGCAAGCGCCAGCACGTTCTTGCCGTCGCACATGACGATGAAGCTGGCTTCTTCGCCCTGCAAAAATTCTTCG
>JAYTLK010000123.1:0-20478 GCA_043729515.1 Herminiimonas sp. | reverse complement strand
GTGCTTGGCCTGAACATCGGCAAGAACGCTGCTACGCCAATCGAGAGCGCGGTCGAGGATTATCTGATCTGCCTGGACAAGGTCTATCCCTATGCGGATTACGTCACCATCAACATTTCATCGCCGAACACGCGCAACCTGCGTCAGCTGCAAGGCGCCACCGCACTTGACGCCCTGCTTTTGCAGTTGAAGCAACGCCAGCGACAACTGGCCGACCGCCATGGGCGCTATGTGCCGATTGCATTGAAGATCGCACCCGACCTCGACGCTGATCAGATCTCCACCATCGGCGACGCGTTGCTGCGGCACTGCATCGATGGCGTCATCGCCACCAACACCACGCTCGCGCGTGATGCCGTCGCCGGTTTGCCGCACGCAAACGAGGCTGGCGGCCTTTCAGGCCGGCCGGTCGCCGCTGCATCGACGTTCGTGATCCGCGCCTTGAAGATGCAACTGGGCGACGCCATTCCAATCATCGGCGTCGGTGGTATTTTGTCGGGCGTCGACGCCGCCGAGAAGATGACGGTCGGCGCCAGTCTGGTGCAACTCTATACCGGCCTGATCTATCGCGGTCCCGCACTGGTGACAGAGTGCGCGGCTGCATTGCGAAAGACAAGCTGAGGTGGTCACTCCTTTCGCCGGGTAGTGGCTCTTTGCTTTCGATTCCTGATTCCTGATTCCTGATTCCTGACTCAACCATGCAAAAACACAAGCTAGGCTCCAGCGACCTCACTGTCTCGGCCATCTGCCTTGGCACCATGACCTTCGGTGAACAGAATACGGAAGCGCAGGCGCATTCACAGCTCGACTACGCGATTGACCGAGGCATCAATTTCATCGATACCGCGGAGATGTATCCCGTCATGCCACGGGCCGAAACCCAGGGCGCGACCGAACGCCACATCGGCACGTGGCTGAAGGCATCCGGGCGGCGCAGTCAGGTCATCCTCGCCACCAAGGTCGCCGGTCCATCGCGCATGCCCTGGATCCGTGATGGCCGGGGCGATCTCGACGCTGCCAATATCCGGGCCGCCGTCGAGACCAGCCTGCAACGCCTGCAGACTGACTACATCGACCTGTACCAGCTTCACTGGCCGAGCCGCAACGTTCCGATCTTTGGTCAGACAAGTTTCAATCCGCAAGCCGAGCGGGCACATGTCGCCATCGAGGAAACCCTTGCCATCTTGGGAGAGTTGGTAACAGCCGGAAAAATCCGTCATGTCGGTGTATCCAACGAGAGCTGCTGGGGCGTGAGTGAATTCATCCGGCAATCCGAGCGCCTTGGATTGCCGCGCATCGTCTCGATCCAGAACGCCTATCACCTGGCAAATCGCAGTGTCGAAAACGGCCTGGACGAAACCTGTTTCCGGGAGCAGGTCGGTCTGCTGGCATACAGCCCGCTTGCCTTCGGCCAGCTCAGCGGCAAATATCTGGACGATCCGCAGGCCAGCGGCCGTCTGACATTGTTTCCGCCGACCTGGAGCCCGCGCTATCTGCGCGAGACCGTCATCACCGCTGCGCGGCGCTACGCCACGCTGGCGCGCGACAACGGCATGACGCCGGCCCAGCTCGCGCTGGCCTGGTGCTACAGCCGCTGGTTCGTCGCCTCGACCATCATCGGCGCGACCAGCATCGGGCAACTCGAGGAAAACATCGATGCCTTCGACCTGCACCTGAACGAGGATGTCATTGCGGGCATCAACCGGATTCATGCGGACATCACCAATCCAGGCCAATGAACACCGACCGCTGGACACCCCCGTTTCAGCCTCAAGCGCAGGCACCGCGCAATCAAGATCAGGCAACGTGATTTCCGCGACATGAAAAAGCCCGTCACGGCATCCGTGGCGGGCTTTTGATCAGGCCGGGCAACGCCGGCCTGCGGAGATGCGGTTCAGGTGACTGACTTATTCGACCTCAACCGTTTCCTGCGGTGCCGCCGGTGGCATCGCGTCGCCTTCGGTGAATTCAAGCTTGACCTGCTCCTTGTCGTCCAGATCCACTGTTACCTTACCGCCGGACACAAGCCGGCCGAACAGCAGTTCGTCAGCCAGCGCCTTGCGGATCATGTCCTGAATCAGGCGCGACATTGGCCGTGCCCCCATCAGCGGATCAAAGCCCTTGCGCGCGAGGAATGTGCGCAACGCTTCAGTGAACACTGCGTCCACCTTCTTCTCATGCAATTGCTCTTCCAACTGCATCAGGAACTTGTCGACCACGCGCAGGATGACTTCCTCATCCAGTGCCCGGAAGCTGATGATGGAATCGATCCGGTTACGGAACTCCGGCGTGAACATGCGCTTGATGTCAGCCATCTCGTCACCGGCTTCCTTCTTGTCGGTAAAACCGATCGACCGTTTTTGCAGGCTTTCAGCGCCGGCATTGGTTGTCATCACGATGATCACGTTGCGGAAATCCGCCTTGCGGCCATTGTTGTCGGTCAGCGTGCCATGGTCCATCACCTGCAGCAGGATGTTGAAGATGTCCGGATGCGCTTTTTCGATCTCATCGAGCAGCAGCACGGCATGCGGCTTCTTGGTAATCGCCTCGGTCAGCAGGCCACCCTGGTCGAAACCGACATAGCCCGGCGGCGCACCGATCAGCCGGCTGACGGCATGCCGTTCCATGTATTCCGACATGTCGAAACGGATCAGCTCGATGCCGAGGATGAAAGCCAGTTGTTTCGCCACCTCGGTCTTGCCCACCCCGGTCGGACCGGAGAACAGGAACGAACCGATTGGCTTGTCGGTCTTGCCCAGGCCGGCACGCGCCATCTTGATGGCCGACGCCAATGCTTCGATCGCCGGCTCCTGGCCGAACACCACGTTCTTCAGATCCCGGTCGATGGTCTGCAGCTTGGTGCGATCGTCCTGGTTGACCGACTGCGGCGGGATCCGGGCAATCTTCGAAATGATGTCCTCGATCTCGGACTTGCCGATCGTTTTTTTCTGCTTCGACTTCGGCAGGATGCGTTGCGCAGCACCGGCCTCGTCGATGACGTCGATCGCCTTGTCCGGCAAGTGACGGTCGTTGATGAAACGCGCTGCCAGTTCGGCTGCCGAAGTCAATGCCGACGCCGAATACTTGACGCCATGATGTTCTTCGAAACGCGACTTCAAGCCGCGCAGGATCTGAATCGTCTGCTCGACCGTCGGCTCGTTGACGTCGATCTTCTGGAACCGGCGAGCAAGTGCATGATCCTTCTCGAAAACACCGCGGTATTCATTGAAGGTGGTGGCACCGATGCACTTCAGCTGACCGCTCGAGAGTGCCGGCTTCAACAGATTCGATGCATCCAGCGTTCCACCGGATGCCGATCCGGCGCCGATGATGGTATGGATTTCGTCGATGAACAGGATGCCGTTCGGATTGTCCTTCAACTGCTTGAGGACTGCCTTCAAGCGTTGCTCGAAATCACCACGATATTTCGTGCCGGCCAGCAGCGCGCCCATGTCGAGCGAATACACCACTGCATTTTGCAGGATCTCCGGCACATCACCCTGCGTCACGCGCCAGGCCAGTCCTTCCGCAATCGCCGTTTTGCCCACGCCTGCTTCACCGACCAACAACGGGTTGTTCTTGCGGCGGCGGCACAATGTCTGGATCACGCGCTCGACTTCGGCTTCGCGGCCGATCAGCGGATCGATCTTGCCCTCGCCTGCCAGCTTGTTCAGATTTTGGGTGAACTGGTCCAGCGGACTTTCCTTTTGTTGACCTTCGGTCTGCACTTCCTCTGCGCCTTCAGGCGACTTTTGCGCATCGGACTGCTGGTCCTTGCGAACTCCATGCGAGATGAAATTTACCACGTCCAGACGCGTCACGCCCTGCTGGTGCAGGTAATAGACGGCATGCGAATCCTTCTCGCCGAAGATCGCCACCAGTACATTGGCGCCATTGACTTCTTTCTTGCCATTCGATGCCGACTGCACATGCATGATGGCGCGTTGAATTACCCGCTGGAAGCCGAGTGTGGGTTGCGTGTCGACTTCGCTCGAACCGGGCACTGTTGGCGTATTGTCGCTGATGAAATTGGCCAGCGTCTTGCGCAAATCGTCGATGTTGACGGCACAGGCGCGCAAGACTTCGGCTGCAGACGGATTGTCCAGCAGCGCCAGCAAGAGATGTTCGACCGTGATGAATTCATGCCGAGCCTGGCGTGCTTCGACAAAGGCCATGTGCAAACTGACTTCTAATTCCTGCGCAATCATACTTCCTCCATCACGCATTGCAGGGGATGCCCCACTTTGCGCGCGTGTGCTGAAACAAGGTCCACTTTAGTCGACGCAATATCCCTTGGGTATACACCGCACATGCCTTTGCCGTCGCGGTGTACCTTCAGCATGATTTGTGTCGCCGTCTCGCGGTCTTTATTAAAATATTCCTGAATGACGGCCACCACGAACTCCATCGGCGTGTAGTCGTCATTCATCAAAAACACCTGGTACATCGGCGGCGGCTTGAGCTTTTGCTCCTGCCGAACGAGAACGAGGTCATTATCTTGCTTGGTTGCCATGCGTCTATTCTAGTCAGATCAGCCCCGCCCGCCACATGTCCTGAAGCACACGGGTGCCGGTTTTCATTGATATTACGCGTTTTCGTTACCGGATGCAGATGACGATGAAACAGACCATATCAAGTGAATTTTCCCCGGTTTGAGTCAAATAAAACGGATGTTGCAGTTTAAATATCCTTGACTTTCGTATTTTTTGCGTGAAAAATGAACTTTATTGTCAAGCTTTGCTACACACCCTTGACAATACGAAGTGAGCAAGTTTGAAGAGGGGGCGGCGTGACGCGAAGCTCTTGCTTTTACGGCTCGTGTGATTGAACAATAATTGAAAGACGTATATGGCAACAGGTACAGTCAAGTGGTTCAACGATTCAAAAGGCTTCGGTTTCATCACACCAGATGATGGCGGCGAAGATCTGTTTGCACATTTCTCCGCAATCCAGATGAACGGCTTCAAGACTTTGAAAGAAGGTCAAAAAGTGCAGTTCGAAGTCACACAAGGCCCAAAAGGCAAACAAGCTTCAAATATCCAAGCGCCCTGACCGCATCTCGTCAAACAGCACTTCCGAAACCTCGCTTCAGCGGGGTTTTTTTATTATTGACCGGAAACGCTGTTGCCGGTTCAATAAAGCACGCGCGCTCCGGAACATGAAATGAAAAAACCCCGGCGGTTGTTACCGTCGGGGTTTCGCGATGCCTGGCACGGCTGATACCGGCAACCGCCTCGAATGCGGAGCGATCAACAATACGCACCGTTGTTCACATGTTGGCGATCATGACTTCGCCGAAACCAGAGCAAGACAACTGCGTTGCGCCTTCCATCAAGCGGGCGAAGTCATAGGTCACTTTTTTCTGGGTGATCGACTTGCCCATCGATTCGATGATCAGATCGGCTGCTTCCAGCCAACCCATGTGGCGCAACATCATCTCGGCCGACAAGATCAGCGAACCAGGATTGACGTAATCCTTGCCCGCGTATTTCGGCGCCGTACCGTGGGTGGCTTCGAACATTGCCACCGAATCCGACAGGTTGGCGCCCGGCGCGATGCCGATGCCGCCAACCTGCGCTGCCAGCGCATCCGAAATGTAGTCGCCATTCAGGTTCAACGTGGCGATCACGCTGTACTCGTTCGGGCGCAACAGGATCTGCTGCAGGAACGCATCGGCGATCGAATCCTTGATGATGATGTCGCGGCCGGTCTTTGGATTCTTGAACTTGCACCATGGGCCGCCATCGATCAGCTCGGCGCCGAATTCACTCTGCGCAAGCTCATAGGCCCAGTCGCGGAAACCGCCTTCGGTGAATTTCATGATGTTGCCCTTGTGGACAATCGTCACCGATGGCTTGTCATTGTCGATCGCATACTGAATCGCCTTGCGCACCAGGCGCTGCGTGCCTTCGCGCGAGACCGGCTTGATCCCGAGGCCCGAGCTGCCCGGGAAGCGGATCTTCTTGACGCCCATTTCATTGATCAGGAAATCCATGAGCTTCTTGGCACCTTCGGAGCCCTCTTGCCATTCGATGCCGGCGTAGATGTCTTCCGAATTTTCGCGGAAGATCACCATGTCGGTTTTTTCCGGCTCGCGCACCGGCGACGGTACACCCTTGAAATAGCGCACCGGGCGCAGGCACACATACAGGTCGAGTTGCTGGCGCAGGGCGACGTTGAGCGAGCGGATGCCGCCGCCGACCGGCGTGGTAAGCGGGCCTTTGATCGACACCACGTAATCCTTGATCACGTTGAGCGTTTCTTCCGGCAGCCAGACGTCCGGCCCGTAGACCTTGGTCGATTTTTCGCCGGCAAAAATTTCCATCCAGTGGATCTTGCGCTTGCCGCCGTAAGCCTTGGCAACCGCCGCATCAATTACCTTGATCATCACCGGCGTGATGTCGACACCGGTGCCATCGCCCTCGATGTACGGCACGATCGGGTTGTCTGGTACATTCAACGAAAAATCAGCGTTGACGGTGATCTTGGCGCCATCGACTGGCACGGTAATATGTTGGTACATCGTGAGTTTCTCCGGAAGGAATGTTGCCAGTCCAACCTGCGGCGCTCACTGCAAATGCAGATGTCGCGGGCCCTGCAGGTCGGCGCTCAGGTAGCAGGCAGTCTTCTATAAGACATAAGAGCGCGCCTCGCATTATGCACCACTATTTTACTGTACGCCATGGGCGCCGTTGATGCACTGTCCTGGCAAAAAAAATGTGTCCATCCGGCGCAGGCAGGTCGTGGTCGACATTAAAATTTCAAGATTTCGGATTGCATGCCTTGGCGCTGTTGCTCTTCAATAAACCATTCAAGGTACTGTGTCAGTTTTCCGGTGCACCCGGTCAAGCGACGCTGGCCGATTTCATTACCCTGGCCGGCGTATATCCTGCCGGGCGGCTCGATGCCGACAGCGAGGGCCTGATGTTGCTGACCGATGAAGGCGCGCTGCAGCACCGCATCAGCCACCCGGAACACAAGGCGCCGAAAACCTACCTTGTCCAGGTCGAAGGCACGCCGGATGCGCCCAGTCTCGCGCGTCTGCAGGCGCCACTCGACCTGGGCGACTTCACCACCCTGCCTTGCCGCGCATTCCAGGTTGCCGAACCGGGCTGGTTGTGGCCGCGCGACCCGCCGATCCGGATGCGGGCCTCGCAGCCGACCAGTTGGCTGGCGATCATTTTGTCAGAAGGGAAAAATCGCCAGGTGCGGCGCATGACGGCTTGCGTCGGCTTGCCGACCTTGCGGCTGGTCCGGGTGGCGATCGGACCTTATTCGCTGGAAAACCACCCGCTGCTGCCAGGAGAATGGTGCGCCGTCCCGCCGGCGCTGCTGGATGCGGCGCCGGGCGATGCAACGCGCTAGAACGGCAACAGCTTGAAATCAAGCGCTCGCTCTGCCAGCCAGACGGCAGCGAGAATCGCGATCACGAGAGATCCGCCGAGAAGCACTAGGCGCCGGTAGAACCAGGAGCGCCGCAAGAGAAACGCCACCGGCAGAAACGCTGCAACGATGGCAAGCTGGCCTGTTTCAACGCCGACGTTGAAACCAACCAGCGCCAGTACCAGCGCATCCTTGGGCAAGCCGAGATCGGTCAGCACGCTGGCGAAACCGAAGCCGTGAATCAGACCGAAAAGAAATGCCATCAGCCAGCGCCGCTCGCGAAACAGCGGAAAGATATTGTTCAGTGCCGCCACCACCACCGAGGCGGCGATGGTGGACTCGACCCAGCGCGATGGCAGGCTGATCACGCCCAACGTTGCCAGCGTCAGCGTGATCGAATGGGCCAACGTGAAAGCGGTGACGATCTTCAGCACGGACCAGAAAGCCGGGCGGAATTCAGACACCGCCTGCCAGCGATTCTCGCGTCTTACGACGACTGCCGGCAGCAGCAGCGCCAGCAGGAACAGGATGTGGTCGAAGCCGATCCAGATGTGCCAGACGCCTTCGCGGGCATAGTCGAGAAACTGGCGCAGCCGGCTCGGTGCCTTGAGCGTGAATTGCTGCACCGATTTTTCGGGGCTGAAGATGGCCGTGCTGGATGCGCCTGCATACTGCAGGCGCAACAACCCCTTGTGCTGTGGATCGATGTCGAAGAACAGCCGGTAACCTGCCTCTAGCGTCTTGATCGGCCCTGGACAGGCGGCGTGAAACTTCAGGACGACATAGGCGCCGTCGGTATGGTCGTCGATCAGGTGATCGGTCACCTGCGTCGCGCAGACGGCGCCAGCCGAGGACAAGCGAAGGCGGGCCATCGCATAGGCATCGATCTCGGCACGCTTGCCGCGCACCTCGCCCCAGGTGATCTTGGCGTCGCCATTGGCATCCAGGCCGATGGCGAAATCGAGGTCGCGCAGGGCGATATCCCATTGGCCGTCGATGCCGGTATCCTGGCCGTCGACGGCAAAGATCAGATAACTGTCGCTGGGCTTGTGGGCCTGCGCCGCGCTCGACAGCAAAAGGCAGCACAGACCGAGGAGGCACCAGAGCCGCTTTCGCCAGGCATGGGTTGCAGACCACGCCGGCATCATGATTTGATCGCCCGCAGTTGCCCGGCAAGCGCAGCCAGCACGCGATCCTCGATATGGCTGGCATCGAGCCAGCGCAGCACCGGCTCGGCTGCCGCCGGGTCCTTCAAGGCGAGTGCTGCCTCGAGGTAGATGCGGGCATCGCGTGGCTCCAGCTGGACCTTCCAGTTCTCGCGCGCGAGGGCAAGAGCGGCTTTCGGATCCTGACGCACCTTCAGTTCGAACTGCGCTTCTTCCTGCTGATGCACGGTGTCGCCGCGCAGTTGGGCGGCCGCATAGCGTGCGGCCAGGGTTGCTTCGCTGTCACGGGCACTGCCCGCCTTGAGCTGGCGCTCGGCCAGGACCAGTCGCAGCAGCAGCGTATCGGAGCGCATCTTGTCCTTCAACATTGCCTGCACTTCCTGCGGCCGATTTTGCAGAAGCAGGAAATCCGCATACGCAGCGAGCAGGAAGGTGTCGGTAATGTTCAGTGCCAGCGATTCCCGGAAACGCTGTTCTGCTGCCTCCACGCGCCCCAGCCGTTGCGCCATCTCGGCCAGGCGCAGCAGCACCCAGAGTTTTTCGTCGGGGGTGGCCTCCGGATGCGCCTTCAACGCGGCGTCGAGCCGGTCGTAGGCCTGCCCGGCGCTACCGGTGAGGCCATCGACCATCGCTTCGCAACCGGTGGCGATCAGCTCGCTCGTCACGCCACGCAATGCCTGACAGTCCGTGCGCGCCTGGGAATATTGTGCCTGCACGATTTCGATGGTGGCCCGCAATGCTCGCGCCTGCCCCTGCGCCGGGTCGCGCGCTAGTACCTTGCCCAAATCGCTCAAGGCACCTGGAAAGTCATGCCGGAACTGTGCCAGACTTGCCCGCAATACCTGAACCGGCAGTGGCGGCTCCGCCAGATCCCACCAAGGCGTCAATGCTGCCTGCGCATAGCCGAGGTAGCGCGGGTCGCCTTCCTCGGCGACCAGACCGTAATAACGGCGAGCGAGATTGACTGCAACGTCGAGATTGCGCGGATCGCGCTGGAGTTGCGATCGCATTTGCGCCATTTCACGCGCGACCGGATCGTTCGGCCGAAACGGCAGTGTTTCCAGCACCTGCGCATCGGACGCTGGCCGGTACGGCGCAGCCGCCGCGGAGGCGACGACGCCGCTGACGGAGACAGCAAGGAAGGTAAAACGAATGACTGGAAACATGCCGGATCCTGATGCGTCGCCGAGGGTGCCGGCAGGTGCGCTGCATCATAACAACACCGCGGAAAAGGCGCAATTTTGAGGAAAGGGCGCAAAAAGTCGATATTGAATTGACTTAATGCTAATTTTTGGCACTAAAAATGTTTTTTTCTGAAAACTTGTCAACCAGGCGCGGCGTGCGCCGTTATCGAACGTGATTCACCAGAATCGTCCATTTCGACATGACTTCTTAGGATACCAAAATGAAAAAACTGATCGCTGCTCTGGTTGCTGGCCTCTTCGCCGTTTCGTCGTTCGCCGCTTCGCACACCGCAGCTCCTGCTGCTGCTCCAGCCGCTTCCGCTGCGCCAATGGCTGCTGACGCTGCCCCAGCACCGAAAGCAAAGAAGCACAAGAAAGCAAAGAAAGCAAAGAAAGCCGCTGCTGCTCCTGCTGCTGACGCTGCTGCAAAGTAATCGCTTTACCCGAATCGTAAAAAAGGCAGGCGCGTCCTGCCTTTTTTCATGCCCGCGATAAACTAATGTGGGCCAGGCAAAGCTGACTTACCATCTACCGTCTCATCATTCCATTTCGATTCCGACGATGCCAGTCATTTCATTTCCCAGGTCTCTTTTCCGATTCCCTGCCGGACGCATGCGTCGCATTGCTGCAACCGCAATGTTCACCGGTGCCGCCTGCTGGGCACTGGATGGCATCGCGCAGCAGCCACCACGTTTCGACGTTGTTTCGCTCAATGCCGGCATCAACTTGATCAAGGCGGAAGTCGCGGCAAAGCCCGCTCAGCGGGAACAGGGTTTAATGTTTCGAGACAGGATGGCGCCGAATGAAGGCATGGTATTCGTCTTCGAAGGTCCGGCCGAGGTCTGCATGTGGATGAAAAACACGCTGCTGCCATTGTCGGTCGCGTTCATCGATGGTGACGGCAGGATCGTCAATATCGAAGACATGCAACCGCAGACGCTGGATTCGCATTGCGCGAAAAAACTGGTGCGTTACGCGCTGGAGATGAATCTCGGCTGGTTCAAGCAAAAGAACATCAAGCCAGGGACCATCGTCGACGGTCTGCCGAAGGTGCGCTGAGCGCCTCAGCGAAAACGGAACCCGCACCGCACTGCGCCGCCACGAGGAAACGCCGAACCGGCAATAAAAAACCCGCTAGGTTCGCGCCAGCGGGTTATTTCGGATCAGGCGCAGCGTGCCGGATCCTGCAGCAGCAGCGTTGCGTCAGGGAAGATTGCCCGACGCAGGCAATACGATCAGGCCAGCGCCTTCAGGGCAGCAGCCAGACGGCTCTTGTGACGAGCAGCCTTGTTCTTGTGGATGATTTTCTTGTCCGCGATACGATCGATGGTCGACACTGAAGTCGCGTAAATCTGAGCCGCCGCGGCCTTGTCGCCGGCCCCGATCGCCTTGCGTACGGCCTTGATCGCGGTGCGCAGCGTTGAACGCTGGCTGGAATTATGTGCGTTTTGCTTGATTGCCTGACGCGCGCGCTTGCGTGCCTGTGCGGTATTTGCCATGTCTGCTGTTCCTAAACGAAGTCGGGGCGCCGGTTGCCGATTCGGCACCGGCAAAATTCTGCGAAGCCCCGGATTATAACGGCCTTTTTTGAAACAGGCAATCGGCGAGCCACATCGGCGCCGATGAATGGCCAGGATGCCGCCGGCCCCGAGCAAGCGGCTATAATCGCGCTCCTCGACTTATTCCCAGTGCCGGTGCCTGCCCTGGCCGACGCGCCCATGATGAACCTGCACAAGACGCTTGCCACGATCTTCGGCATGACCATGCTGTCCCGTGTGACCGGGTTCCTGCGCGACTTCCTGATCGCCCGCGCTTTTGGCGCATCCGGCTACACCGATGCTTTTTTCGTCGCCTTCCGGATTCCCAACCTCTTGCGCCGCCTGTTTGCCGAAGGCGCCTTTTCGCAGGCATTCGTGCCGATCCTGGCTGAATACAAGAATCAGAAAGGCGACCGCGCAACCCGCACATTGGTCGACCATGTCGCCACCGTGTTGACATGGGTGCTGCTGGCGACCTGCATCGTCGGCATCGTCGCGTCACCGGGGATCGTCTATTTGATCGCCACCGGCCTGAAAGACGATCCGATCGCCTTTAATCTGTCGGTCGTCATGACGCGCATCATGTTCCCCTACATTTTGTTCATGTCCCTGGTAGCGCTGGCGGGTGGCGTTCTCAACACCTGGCGGGAATTCCGGATTCCTGCCTTCACGCCGGTGTTGTTGAACCTCAGTTTCATTGCCGCCTCGCTACTGGTGGCGCCGCATCTTGCCCAGCCGGTCTATGCGCTGGCCTTCGCAGTATTTTTCGGCGGCGTGCTGCAGCTGGGTCTGCAGATCCCGGCGTTGCTGCGCATTCGCATGTTGCCGCGGATCTCGCTTTCGCCGCGACGGGCGTTGCAAGACCCGGGCGTGCGGCGTGTCCTGAAAAAGATGGTGCCGGCGACCTTCGCCGTGTCGGTGGCGCAGATCAGTCTGATCATCAACACGAACATCGCCACGCATCTGGCCAAGGGCAGTGTGTCGTGGCTGTCGTATGCAGATCGGTTGATGGAGTTTCCAACTGCGCTGCTGGGCGTGGCGCTTGGCACGATCCTGTTGCCCAGCTTGTCGAAAGCGCACGCAGACGGTAACGACGCGGAATATTCCTCCCTGCTGGACTGGGGCCTGCGACTGACCTTTCTGCTGGCCCTGCCGTCGGCCGTCGGCCTGGCAACCCTGTCGGTGCCGCTGACGGCGACGCTTTTCCACTACGGGAAATTCGATGCGCAGGCAGTGCTCATGACAGGCCAGGCATTGATCGCCTATGGCGTCGGCCTGATCGGCCTGATTCTGGTGAAGATCCTGGCACCTGGTTTTTATGCCAAGCAAGACATCCGTACACCGGTGAAGATTGCAGTTGGCGTCCTGATTGCAACCCAGCTGATGAATCTCTTGTTCGTACCCTGGATCGCCCTGGCCGGGTTGGCTTTGTCGATCGGATTGGGCGCCTGCATCAATGCCGTCTGCCTCTATCTCGGACTGCGCCGGCGCAAGTTGTACACGCCAGGCCCCGGCTGGCCGTTGTTCCTGGTGCAGCTCGGTGGTGCGTTGTGTCTGATGGCCGCCGTCGCCCTCTGGAGCGCCGGCAAGGTCGATTGGCTGGCCTTGCAGGCACATCCGCTGCAGCGGGTGCTGGCATTGCTGATCGTGCTTGCGCTATGCGGCATTACCTATTTTGGTGCGCTGCTGATCATGGGATTTCACCCGCGGATATTTCGCCGCACGGCCAGCTGAAGCCGAATTACATCGTCGAATGGCGCGTCAAATGCGTGGTGCCGACCTTTGACTGGCCGCATGTTCGCTATATGATGGATTCAACATGACGATCAATTCACTCGATTATTTCGCCTCGCTGGTTCAGCAGGACGATGCGATCCTGCTGTTCGAAGCTGCCTTGTCGCTTGGCCAGGATGTGGATTCGGCGCTCGACCTGGGCGGGCCGCAAATGGAGCTCGACAAGCTTGCCGTGAAACTGCAGAAACGGCTGCCTGCCGATGCCTCGCATGTGCAGAAGCTGCGCATGCTGAATCATTTCTTTTACCAGGAGCTTGGCTTCTGCGGCAACGTCAACGACTACTACCATCCGGACAACAGCTATCTGCACCGGGTCATCAGCACCCGCCGCGGCATTCCGATTTCACTTGCGATGGTGTACATCGAACTGGCGCAGCAGATCGGCCTGCAGATTCGCGGCGTGTCGTTTCCCGGGCATTTTCTGATGAAGCTGTCGGTGCAGTCGGGCGACATCATCCTCGACCCGTTCAACGGCAGCAGCCTCTCGCGTGACGAACTGGAAGAACGGCTGGAGCCATACATCGCGCCACGCGCAACCGGCGCCGAGCCGCCGCTCGGCTTCTACCTGCAGCCGGCGGCGCCACGGGACATTCTGGTGCGCATGCTGCGCAACCTGAAATCGGTATTTCAGGAGCAGCATGCGTGGAAGCGCCTGCTGGCAATCCAGGAACGACTGGTGGTGCTGCTGCCGGACGATCTGATCGAGCGTCGCGACCGGGGCCTGGCCTATGCCCGCCTGCATTGTCCGCAGGCGGCGTTACAGGACCTTGAACTGTATCTGGCGCAGCGGCCCTATGCAGCCGATGCCGAAACCCTGCGCCGACGCCTGCCGGAATTGCGAGAAGCGGCGAAACGCCTGAACTAGGCCGGCTGATTGCGGCCCTGCAGGTTGATTGACCGCTTGCTTCACATGCTACTTTTTAAAACACGCCATCATCTGCTTGGCCGCCCGATTGGCGTCGTTGTCCGCAACGCTTTCTACGCCTGGCCGCGTGCCTCGATGCTTTCCCACTTTTCCAACGCCGCCATCAGCTGGATATCGAGATCGGCATAACGCGCTTGCAGCCGCTGCGCTTCTCCCGGCCCCTGTCGGTACAGATCGGGGTCGGCCAATCGGGCCGAGATACGCCCCTGCTCTGCCTCGATCTCCGCCATCTGCGCCGGCAAGGCATCGAAGTCACGCTGCTCCTTGAAACTCAGCTTGCGGGTCTTGGCTGCCGGCGCCGCCGCTGCAGCAGAGGTGGCGCCAGCGGCTGCTGCGGAATGTAACCCTGCCGGCACGTTGGCGTCCGGGTTATTCGTTGTCGCTTGCCCCGACTTCTCGCCGGCCGCCTGCCTTGCATCCACGCGCGCGGCAGCAGCAGCACTTGCATTGCTCGGCCGCACCCGCTCCCAATCACTGTAGCCGCCGATGTATTCACGCCATGCGCCGCCACCTTCGGCCACGATCACCTGCGTGACGACATTGTCGAGGAAAGTGCGGTCATGGCTGACCAGGAACACCGTGCCTTCATATTCCTCCAGCAGTTCTTCCAGCAACTCCAGCGTATCGATGTCGAGATCGTTGGTCGGCTCGTCCAGCACCAGCACGTTGGCAGGTTTCGCGAAGAGGCGCGCCAACAACAACCGGTTGCGCTCGCCACCCGAGAGCGACTTGACCGGCGAGCGGGCCCGCTCCGGCGCGAACAGAAAATCATTCAGGTAGGTCATGACGTGCCTGCGCTGGCCATTGATTTCTACCCAATCACTACCTGGCGCGATGGTGTCCGCCAGGCTGGCTTCCTCATCAAGCTGCGCCCGCATCTGGTCAAAATAGGCGACCTGCAGTTTCGTGCCTTGGCGAATCTTGCCGGCATCGGCTTTTTCTTCGCCAAGGATCAAGCGCAGGAGCGTGGTCTTGCCGGCGCCATTCAGGCCGATCAGGCCGACCTTGTCGCCGCGCAGGATCGTGGCGCTGAAGTCCTTGACGATCACCTTGCTGCCGAAAGCTTTGCTGACGCCGTCGAGTTCAGCCACGATCTTGCCCGAGCGGTCACCCGAGGAGACGTCGAGCTTGACCTGGCCCTGTTGATCACGCCGCACCGATCGCGTCAGGCGCAGGGCCTCGAGCCGCCGCACCCGGCCTTCGTCACGCGTGCGGCGCGCCTGCACGCCCTTGCGAATCCAGATTTCTTCCTGTGCCAGAAATTTGTCGAATTTTGCGTTCTCGATGTCCTCGATCTCCAGTTGCTCGGCCTTGCGCACTTGATAGGCAGAAAAATTGCCTGGGAACGAGAGCAGCCGACCGCGATCGAGTTCGACGATGCGGGTGGCGACATTGTCCAGAAAACTCCGATCATGGGTAATGAACAGCACGCTGCCCTTGTAGTCGCGCAGCAGGCCCTCCAGCCACAGGATCGAGGTAAAGTCGAGATGATTGGTCGGCTCATCAAGCAGCAGCACGTCCGGCGTGCCGACCAGCGCGCAGGCCAGGGCCACGCGTTTCTGCATCCCGCCCGATAAGGTGCCCATGGTTGAGGTGGCATCGAGATTCAAGCGGTCCAGCGTCGTTTCAACCCGATGGTTGATCGACCAGGCATCGGCGGCATCGAGCCGGGTCTGGATCTCGTGCATGCGTTCCATGATCTCGTCGTCACGGCCCTCGCCGAACTGGCCCGTCAAGGCATCATATTCCCGCAACAGGCCAGGCAGGTCTCCCAGGCCGGAGGCGACGGCGTCGAACACCGTCGTGCTCGGATCGAAATGCGGTTCCTGATCAACATAGGCGATTTTGATACCCTGCTGCATCACCAGCAATCCATCGTCGAGCCTGGACTGGCTGGAAATGATTTTCAGCAGTGATGACTTGCCGGTGCCGTTACGACCGATCAGGCCGACGCGTTCGCCGACTTCGAGCGAAAATTCCGCATGGTCGAGCAGCGCAACATGGCCGAACGCCAGTTGCGCATTGGAGAGAGAAATGACTGCCATTGGATTGCCTGTCGATGGTCATGATGGCGCCGTCATTGGCGCCTGCGGGGATATGAGGCGATGAAAACCGGTGTGGTGTGACCAACAGGAATCGAACCTGTATCTGAGTCTTAGGAGGACCCTGTTCTATCCGTTGAACTATGGTCACGCGGGCGAGGCCGTATTGTACAGGCTGGTGCCACGGAACGACACGCCCGGCGCGAAGCATGGAATGCAAATGCGGAAATGCGATGATTATGTTGGCATTAAAGAAATTATTTAATCCTGGCCGCCATGCCAGCAGTTCCAAAAAAAGCCGTATGGAAACAGAAATTTACAACTTTCCTGTAGCTCGAAAGCAGGTGACCAGCGTTTACTTCACCATCGTCCAACCACTCACGAGGTACTCATGAACACGATGCGTTTTCCGCAGCACACCCGGCACGCCGTCTTTGCCGCCGTCGTTGGAACCATGGCCGCCCTGTGCGGCGCAGCCAGTGCCCAGGCAGCCGATTACGACGACTTTGGCCGCGTGCTGAGCGTGGCGCCGCAGGTGGAACAATTCAATCAGCCGCGCCAGGAATGCCGCACTGAATATGTGCAGGTGCAGCGCCAGCAGTCGCGCAGCGTCGGTGGCTCGATCATCGGCGGCATCGCCGGCGGCCTGCTTGGCAACCAGGTAGGCGGTGGCAACGGGCGAACTGCGGCAACGGCTGCCGGCGCAATCGCCGGCGCCATCACCGGCGATCGCCTCGACAACAACGGTCAGCAATTCCAGGGGCCGTCGCAAGAGGCGGTGCAGCAATGCCGCATGGTCGATCACTGGGAATCCCGCACCAACGGCTACAACGTCACCTATGAATACCATGGACGCAATTTCACCAGCGTGCTGCCTTACGATCCAGGTCAGCGGGTGCGTCTCCATGTTGCCGTGACCCCGCGCCCGTAAATTTTGCACGTCATGAACAATACAAGGGCGGCGAAGCCGGTTGTTCGGCGCCGCCGGTCTTTTCATGCCCACATCCTGCCTGATCCGGCGATCAGCAAATTTCTGTCTTTTATTTAAGTGCGCCAACGTACGGACGTCTTTTGTCAGCCGAATTAACCTGACCGACAACTTCAAGGAGCAAACATGAAAACCATTCGACGACCAGCATTCGCCACCTTTGCCACCACCGCCGCTGTCATTGGCTTGATGGCGGGTTGCGCCAGCCCGGGCTATAACCAGAACGCTCAGGCCTACCCGACCCAACAATCCTACCCTTCGTCGTCCGGTCAGTCCTATTCGACGATGTACGGCGTGGTCGATTCAATCCAGGTGGTTCAGGGCAACAGCAACACCGGTCCGGGTCTGGGCACCGTTGCCGGCGCCATCGTCGGCGGCGTGCTGGGCAATCAGGTCGGCGGCGGCAATGGCCGTGCGGTTGCGACCGTGGCTGGCGCAGTCGGCGGTGGCGTGGTTGGCAACCGGTTGGAAAACAACCAACGCGCCGGCGCGAACCTGTACCAGATCGGCATTCGTCTGGACAATGGCACCTACACCACCGTCACGCAGGATAGCGCGGCCGACCTCGGCATCGGCAATCGCGTTCGGATCGATGGCGGGCGCGTGTTCCGTTATTGATTCAGGACCTGACGGCGAAGCCCATGAGAGCAAAAAAGCCCGCGATTGCGGGCTTTTTCACGTTCATCCGTCAGCATCGGCCTGATGACGACGCCACGGCAATCAGATCAAGTGAAATGCGATCATGCCCAGTCCATCGACTTCCGCTTCAATCAGATCCCCCTTCCTGACCGCTGCAACCCCGGCGGGTGTACCGGTATAGATCAGGTCGCCCGGCTGCAATGCGAAGTAGCCGGACAGTACTTCGATTGTTTCTGCAATATTCCAGATCATCATGTCGGTCGTGCCGCACTGGCGCTCGATGCCATTGACCCGCAGCCGAATACCGGCCTTCTCGATTCCCTTGCAATCCTGCGCCTGGTGGATCGGGCCGATCGGTGCGCTCTCATCGAAACCTTTGGCCACGCACCAGGGACGCCCGAACTTCTTCGCCTCTGCCTGCAGGTCACGGCGCGTCATGTCGATGCCGACCGCATAACCCCAGACATGCTGCATGGCCTCGGCAGCAGCGATATGGCTGCCGCCCGTGCCGATGGCGACCACCAGTTCGGCTTCATGCTGCAGGTCTGCAGTGTGGCTCGGGTAATGCATCTGTCCGACCATCGCCGGCGCCAGGGGCAGCACCGCATTTGCCGGCTTCATGAAAAAAAACGGCGCCTCGCGGCCGCTATGGCCCATCTCTCGCGCATGGTCAGCATAATTGCGGCCAACGCAATAGATGCGATTGACCGGAAAGTGCGCATCGCTACCGGCTACAGGCACCGATGCAATCGACGTGGGTATGACGTAGTCCATCAACTTCCTTGATTGATCGGACATGCAGGCCGTTCAGACTTCGCCCAGGTACGCTTCCCGCACCCGTGGATCGTTCAGCATCTCGGCGGCATTGCCCTGCATCGTGATGATGCCGGAGTCCATCACATAGCCACGGTTGGCGGCCTGCAGGGCCAGTTTGGCATTCTGCTCGACCAAAAGAATCGTGACGCCCTGGGCCGAGACATTGCGCACCACCTCGAAAATCTTTTCCACCATGATTGGCGACAGGCCCATCGAAGGTTCATCCAGCAACAGTAACTCCGGATGGCTCATCAGCGCGCGCGCCATCGCCAGCATCTGCTGCTCGCCACCGGAGAGCGTGCCGGCCATCTGCGCCGCGCGTTCCTTCAAGCGCGGGAAAATGCCGAACCATTTGTCGATGTCTTCGGCAATACCGGCCTTGTCGTTGCGCGTGTAGGCGCCCATCATCAGGTTTTCATGGATCGACATGCGGGTGAAGACACCCCGCCCTTCCGGCACCATCGCCAGGCGCCGCTTGACCAGCTCGAAGGAATTCAGCCCCTTGATCGACTTGCCAACGTACTCGATATGGCCTTCGACCCGGCAACTGGGCAGGGTTCCGGTGATCGCTTTCAACGCAGTGGTCTTGCCGGCGCCATTGGCGCCGATCAGGGTGATCAATTCACCGCGATTGACCTCGAGGTCGATGCCCTTGACGGCCTGGATGCCGCCATAGGCGACCTGCAGTCCGGTAATCTTCAGCACGCTCTCGGCGGCGCTCATGCGTGCGCTCCACCAAGATAGGCTTCGATCACGGCCGGATCGCGCTGGACGTCGGCGGGAATACCCTCGGCGATGCGTTTGCCGTAATCGAGCACGGTCAGGCGGTCGCACAATCCCATGACCAGCTTGACGTCATGTTCGATCAGGAGAATGGTTTTTCCTTCACGCTTGATCTTGACCAGCAACTCGCGCAGGCCCAGTTTCTCGGTCGCGTTCATGCCTGCCGCCGGTTCGTCCAGCGCCAGCAGCAGCGGATCGGTCGCCAGCGCGCGGGCGATTTCAAGCCGGCGCTGGTCGCCATAAGACAGATGCCGCGCGGTACGCTGCGCGAAGCGGGCAATGCCGACGAAATCGAGCAACTCCATGGCACGCTGGCGAATGCTTGCTTCCTCGGCGCGCGCAGCCTTGTGATGGAAGACTGCGCCAAACACGCCTTGGTGGGTACGCACATGACGCCCGACCATCACGTTCTCCAGCGCAGTCATCTCGTTGAACAAGCGAATGTTCTGGAATGTGCGGGCAATGCCTGCCTTCGCCACTTCATGCGGCGCCGATGGAGAATAAGGTTTGCCCGCCAGCACGAAGCTGCCTGAATCCGGCTGATACAGGCCAGTGATGACGTTGAAGAAGGTGGTCTTGCCAGCGCCATTCGGGCCGATCAGGCCATAGATCTGGTTCTGGCCGATGCGCACATTCACATCCGACAGCGCCTGCAAGCCGCCGAAGCGTTTGTTGACGCCGGCAATATCGAGCAGGACGGGCGCGCCGGCGTCGGCACTCGGGCCGGCGTATGCTGCGCCGCGTGCATCGGCAATCGCGCCGGCATCGACCGTCGACACGATTGCCACAGATGCGCGGGGGTCGGATGAAGTCGCCATCGATTCCTTAAACGGCGACGACATCAGTCGATTTCGTCGGCGCGTCGATGTCGGCGTCCGGCCGATTTTCGGTTTTCGGCGCTGGCCACAAGCCTGCCGGGCGCTTGAGCATGATCAGCACCATCGCCAGACCATACAAGAGTTGGCGCAGCACTTCCGCGTCGATCAGGATCTTGCCAAAAATCGCCTGCTGCACCGGCTCGACCGTATGCCGCAGCACTTCGGGCAATGCGGCGAGGATTGCGCCGCCGAGAATCACGCCAGGGATATGCCCCATTCCACCAAGCACCACCATTGCCAGTACTGCAATCGATTCAGTCAGCGAAAAGGACTCCGGCGAGACGAAGCCCTGGAAGGATGCGAACATCGAGCCGGCAACGCCACCGAAAGACGCACCCATGG
>JAYTLK010000122.1:0-3742 GCA_043729515.1 Herminiimonas sp. | reverse complement strand
TGGCACCGCGATGGTCGGCGGTTGATGTCGGACTTGCTGAACAGCCACGAGCTTTACGGCTACGACGCGGCTCACAAACAACGCACGGGCATCTTGATTCCCGCGCTGACGAATCAGCCGGGTCAGTCGCTGTGCATCAGTGCGACCGGTCATGTGCGCGGTCCCGCGAACACGGTCGTCTATGCCGCGTCGTTGGCCTCGGGCGAGCAGCGGACTTTCACGCAGGCTCAGTTCGAGAAAGCCTTCGGCTGGAAGAACGATCCCGACCAAGCCTCGTTCCTCAAACCGGTCACCGCCGAGGAGCCGTCGTCACCGACACCGAATGTCGCCGAACTGCTCGCACCGTTGGCGGACTTCAAAGAATCGCCGTTGCCTGCGGAATCGCTCGCTGCCAATTCTCTGACGGAGCGCGGACTCAGTGATCGCGTGCTCGTCGCGCGACCGGCCGCGATCCCGAACGTGGCGAGTTGGACGGTTGAAACAGCGGGCCATCGCGGAGCCGCGCATGCGCTCGCCTACAGCCCGTCAGGAAAAATCATCGCGACGGCGGGCGAAGACAGCACGATGCGCCTGTGGGATGAAGCGTGTCGTCCGGTCAGCGTGCTGGTCGGCGCGGGCGGTCCCGTGCGAACGCTGGCGTGGTCACGCAGCAGTCAGTTCCTGGCCTCAGCGGGAGACGATCGCGTCGTGCGGCTGTGGGATGTCCCCGGCCAGCGCCGCCTGCGCGAGATCGCGTTGCCCGTGATCCCGCAGCATCTCGCGTGGTCTCCCGATGCCAAGCGGCTCGCGGTGGCCGTCGTCGGCGGATGCTGGCTGATCGACATCTCGACAGGACGAGCGGAAGAGATCTCGTTCCATTCCGACAATCCGGTGCATTGGCCCGCGTGGTTACCGGACGGCAAGTGGCTTGCAGTGTCGATCTATCACGGTGTCAACGTGTTCGATGCGGACACGTTGCTGCCAGCACGCGAATTGACGCTCCCCGCCGATTTGAATGCGATTGGATTTGTGGAGTGGTCGCCACAGGGTGACGTGTTGGTCGGGATGTTCGGCGCTCACCTTTCACGGATTGGATTCTGGGACGCGGCGACGGGCGAATATCTTGGCGAAGGCAATTCGCCTGCGGCGCTCTACCCGCAGCGTTGCCGTTTCTCGCGCGACGGTTCGCGAGTGCTGACGGGGTCGGCGGGCCGACACGTTTACGACGTAGCCACGCGCCGTGTGATCGCCTCGGTCCCGACCTCAGGAACAGGAGCGGTCGATCTCTCACCCGACGGCCAGCGTCTGGCCGGGATTCGAGGCAGCCGAGTGTTCGTGTTCGATCTCATCAGCGGTGCGGAGTTGGCGTCGTCGTCCACGCTGGGTGTCACCGGCGGCGGAGCCAGAATCGTGCCCTCTGCGGATGGTCGTCTGCTGTTCGTTTGCGAAAACGCCGAGTTGCTGACGTTCGACACGGAATCGGGCAAGCTCGTCGAACGTGTTCCGTTGGAGGACTGGCCGGCGCTGTTTCCATCGCCTGTCGCCGGGACGATCGCCTTGACGGCTGGATCACGTTTGGCGTTCTACTCAACCACGGAACGCAAGCTGCGCGAGTTTCCCGGCCATAAGGAACACGTCTACGCAGTCAGTTGGACGCAGGACGGCCAGCGTCTGGCGTCCGTCGAAGCCGATAAGTTGCTACGAATTTGGGACGCTTCGACCGGCGCAGTGGTGAGCACCTTCACACTGTCCGATCAGTGCGACCGCGATGTCACTTGGCAAGCGGACAACAAGGAACTGCTGGTGCGATCCACCAATGGATTGTCGCTGCGAGTGAATGCCGACACGGGAGCCATCCTCGAACGCTTGCAAGGACCAGTCCCGCCGCCAGCGCCGCTCGTCCGGCCTGCGGGTGCGCTGCCCGATGGAGACCGCCGCATTGTCATCGAACCGGGTGGCGTCACGCGCGTCGAGTCCGCTCGCTTGAACCGCAAGTTGGGAACCGTCGTGGCCGAATTGACCGGTCGCCAGCAAGTCGTCATCGGCCCGACGGGACATCTGAAAGCCTCGGCATCGACCGAGCCGCAACTGGTCTACGTCACCGCCACTGCCGACGGACGCCAGACGACGCATTCACCCTCCGCCTTCCGCAAGCAGTTCGATTGGACCAACGATCCCGCTCAAGCGACGCTGGCCGCGATCGACAACGAACCCGCCCCCAGCCCCGCTCCTCCCGCGCCCGAGTTGTTCGCTCAAGATCGGCTCGCCGCCGAGAAGGTCGTCGCGCTGGGCGGTTGGGTCCGCGTCCGCATCAATGGTCGCACGCTTCTGGTTCAGAAAGTGAACGACATCCCAGCCACTCCCTTCGAGGTCCGCGAGGTCGAGTTCCAGAGTGCGCCGGTGACGGACTCTGATCTGGAAGTCCTCGTCGGGCTTCGTTCGCTCCGTTACCCGAGTCTCTGGGGCTGTCAGAAAGTGACTGATGCGGCTCTAACCAAAGTCGGTTCGCATCCGCAATTGAAGGTGCTGCAAATGCACTACTCGATCCTCACCCAAGCTGGCATCCACTTGGACGGTTTCCCCGAACTGGAAGCGCTGAACCTCGACGGCCTCCCCATCACGAACGCGATTTCCGAGCAACTGGCCAAGGTGCCGCGACTGAGTTTCCTCCACCTCCGAGGTCTCGCCATCACCGATGGCATCGCCCCAGCGTTGGGCAATCTCAAGTCGCTCACGTCTCTGCATCTGCACGACACGGGGATCAGCGACTTCACGCTGGATCGAATCAGCCACCTGCCGCTGAAGACTCTGTGGATCATCGGTTCCGTTGCAGCCAGCCCACAACTGACCGACGCCAGCGCCGTCGCGTTTGCGAGACTGCAATCACTGCGCACGCTGTCGATCCAACATACAGCGATCACCGACGAGACGCTCCGGCAGATTGTGAAGTTGCCGATCTTGAGTTTGTACATCAACGATGTCCCTGGAATTCAGGGTGCCGGCTTGGCCGCCGGGCAGGGGTCGCCGTTGATTAACCTCAGACTGAGCAGTGCCAAGTTGGAACCAACGCAAATGGCCGGGCTGGCTGAATTCAAGAAGCTGCGAACTCTCGATATCGATGCTCGCCTGCTGACCACGGATTCGGTCCGCGCGCTGGCCGAGTTTCCCGAACTGACCGTAATTGTTCCGCATTTTTTCGCCGCCGACCACAACATCTCGCTGAAGGGTCTGTCCAAGTTAGCCACGATGAATTTGTACGGAGCCGCGCAGCTCAAACCAGCCGACTATCGCGGGCTGGTCGCGGCACCGAATCTCACCTACCTGCACATCTACCAGGGCGAACTCAGCCCCGAGCACTTTGAAGAACTGAAACGCATCCCCCATTTGAAAACCCTGACGCTGCAAGAGATCAAAACCACGCAAGCGAATCTGGACCAATTCAAAGCCGCCCGCCCGGACGTGACCGTCCAACTTCAAGGCTGACAGATTCAGTGATCGGCACCCCAAGTAACCCGCAGCGTCAGCGAGGGCGAGCGCTCCCAAACGCAATGACTTCAGAGGAAGCCCATCCCGGAGGGATCACCGCCATTAGCCGGGGGTTGAGCGTCCGCGACACCCCCGGACGAGTTCCGACAAAATGCTTGGCATCCTGAAGGGATGCCAGCACGGTTCCATCTGGCGGGGATCGGGAACCTGCCAGCATCCCTTCAGGATGCCAAGCCCAATTCAAGACACCTCACACCAAGGGTGTCGCGGACGCTCA
>JAYTLK010000121.1:0-15643 GCA_043729515.1 Herminiimonas sp. | reverse complement strand
CTGCTTGTTTTATCGCCTGCCAAGACACTCGACTATGCCTCCGAACAGGTCACGCCCGAGCTGACCAGGCCGGCTTTCATGAAACGGTCGGCGGAGCTGATCGACGTGTTGCGCAAACGTTCTCCAGCCGACATCGCCTCGCTGATGAAAATTTCCGACCCCTTGGCCGACCTGAATGTGCAGCGCTACCGTGACTGGTCGGCCCGCCCGGCGGCCCGCGTGACCCGGCCGGCCGTGCTGGCATTCAATGGCGACGTCTACGATGGCCTGCAAGCGTCGAGCCTGACTGACAACCAGCTGGCCTACCTGCAATCCCATCTGCGCATCCTGTCAGGACTCTACGGCGTCCTGCGGCCGTTCGATCTGATGCAGCCCTATCGCCTGGAAATGGGAATCAGGCTCGACAATTCCGGCGGGCGCGACCTGTACGCTTTCTGGGGTGAGGCAGTCACCGATGCACTGGCCGAGGTGCTGGCAGGGCAACGCGATCGCACGCTGGTCAACCTGGCATCGGAAGAATATTTCAAGGTCGTGCGGCCGGCGCGCCTGCAGGCGCGCATCATCTCGCCGGTGTTCGAAGACTGGAGAGGCGGCCAGTACAAGATCATTTCGTTCTTCGCCAAGCGGGCGCGTGGGGCAATGGTCAGGTACGCGGCACGGCACGGCTTGAAGAAACCGGAAGGGCTGCAGCAGTTCGACGTGGACGGCTACCGTTTCGACGCATCCGCCTCCACCGAAACCGTGTGGCGTTTTCGGCGTCGGGTTGCGGAATCAGGCTAGGATCAGAACTTCCACCATGCTCTGGACACCGAGCCGTCACCATTGGTGAACCGGCTCTTCGGATAATTTTTGCCCAATACCCGTGTCGTGTCGTCGCGCAGATCGGTCAGGCCAAGCGCGTCATAGCAGCGCACCATCAGATACAACGCTTCCTCGACGGCTGGCGCATCCGCATAATCCTTGATCACCGACTGCGCGCGATTGACCGACGCCAGGTAGGCACCGCGCCGGAAATAATAACGGGCGACATAGACATCGTGTTGCGCCAGGTTGTTGACCAGATATTTCATGCGCGCCAGGGAATCCTTGGCGTACGGGCTGTCCGGGAATTTCTCGACCAGTTGCTTGAAGGATTCGAAGGCTTCCCGCGCCGCTTTCGGATCGCGCTCGGCAGGGTCCTGTGGAACGGCGAAATTGAATGGCCCGAGTCGATCATTGAAGTTGATCAGCCCGCGCAGGTAATACATGTAATCGACGTTCGGATGATTCGGGTGCAGCTTGATGAAGCGTTCCACCGCTGCCAGGGCCTGCGGCTGGTCGGCCTGCTTGTAGTGGGCATAGGCGATTTCCATCTGCGCCTGTTGCGCATAGGTGCCGAACGGATATCGCGACTCGAGTTTTTCGTAGTAGCGAATGGCCTTGTCGTATCCGCCACCGGCCAATTCGTCGCGCGCCTCCGCGTATAATTTGTTAGCCGACCAGTTGGCTGTCTCGTCGGATTTATCGGGGAGCAGCCCACACGCCGAAATCAGCAATGCGAACGCAAGTGGTACGAGTCTGAAGAATTTTTTTGGCATGTCGTTTTTAACCGGGTGCACCTGAACAATGATCGATTATAGCTGATGCCTCTCCCACGGAACCCTCCTGAAACCTTGATGATGCGTGACACTGAACCAAACTTGCACGGCCCGGCAGTGACGGAGCCTGCCATCGATTCCGATCTGCACACGGACCTTGACCCCGGCCTTACCGCCGAGCTCGACACCGACATCGATCTTGACCAGGATGAGGCGGCGCTGGCGCCGATCACCCTGGCCCTGTCGCCGGTCGACTGCGGCATTCGTCTCGACAAGGTGCTCGGCCGGTTGGTGCCGCAATATTCCCGCAGCCGCATCCAGCAGTGGCTGGAAGCCGGCCACGTGCTGGTCGACGGTGCGCCGGCGCGTGCCAAGAGCACGGCCTTCGGTGACGAAAAGGTCACGATCCTGCCGCAGGCCGCGCCGGATGAACTGGCGTTTCATCCCGAGCCGATGGCGCTGCGGATCGTGCATGAGGATGCAACCTTGCTGGTGATCGACAAGGATGCTGGCGTGGTGGTGCATCCGGCCGCTGGCAACTGGTCCGGCACCATGCTCAACGGCTTGCTGCATCATTTTCCGGCGCTGGCAGGCGTACCGCGTGCCGGCATCGTGCACCGGCTGGACAAGGACACGACCGGCTTGCTGGTGGTGGCGAAGACACTGGTGGCGCAGACCGATCTGGTGCGCCAGTTGCAGGCACGCACCGTCAGCCGGGAGTATCTGGCGCTGGTCTGGGGCACGCCGCTGTCAGCGGGCCGGATCGATGCCGCCATCGGCCGGCATCATCGCGACCGGGTACGCATGGCGGTGTCGGAGAATGCGACCGCCAAGCCGGCTGTCACGCATTACGATCGGCTCGCCGCCGGCATGCTCGACAGCCGACCGGTCAGCCTGGTGCGCTGCCGACTCGAGACCGGACGCACGCATCAGATTCGCGTGCACCTGCAGTCGATCGGCCATGCGCTGGTCGGCGATGCGCTGTACGGCAAGCAGCATCTGACGACGGTGTTTCCACGCCAGGCGCTGCATGCCTGGCGGCTTGGCCTGGTGCACCCGGCCTCGGGCAAGCCGTGCAGCTGGAGTTCCGCTTTGCCAGATGATTTTGCTGCCCTGCTGGCCCGTGCCGGCATCACGGTACCGTCTGCCGCATGACTGCAGGCATCGACCTGATCGAACCCGACTGGATCGGGGCGCCGGCCAGGGTCCGGGCGTTCGCCACTGGCCGCAGCGGTGGCGTGAGCCAGTCACCGTTCGACGATGGCAGCGCCGATGGCGGTGGTGGCTTGAACCTGGGTGCGAACGCCGGAGACGCGCCGGATGCGGTGCTGCAGAACCGTTTGCTGCTGACACGAAAATGCCCGTCCGAGCCGGTCTGGTTACAGCAGGTCCATGGCAACAAGGTGATCGATGCTGCACGCGCGCAGAAAGACAAGGGACCGATCGTTGCCGATGCCGCCTTCACGACCAGTCCCGGCGTGGTCTGCGCAGTGACGACTGCCGATTGCCTGCCGGTGCTGCTGTGCGACACCGCCGGACGGGTGGTTGCGGCTGCCCACGCCGGCTGGCGCGGCCTGGCAGGTGGAGTCCTGCAACAGACGGTCGGTGCCATGCAGGCAGCTGGCGCCGGTAGCCTGCTGGCCTGGATGGGCCCGGCGATCGGGCCGGCGCACTTCGAAGTCGGTCATGATGTCTTCACGACGTTCGTCGAGCGGGATGCCCGTGCGGGCGCTGCGTTTCGACGCATGCCGGGAAAGGACGGCAAATATCTTGCCGACCTCTACCACCTGGCGCGGTTGATCCTGGCCGACTGCGGCGTCACCCGGATCGCCGGCGGGCGCTTCGATACCGCTGGCGACGCCCGCCGTTTTTATTCCTTTCGGCGGGATCACCGGACCGGCCGCATGGCGTCGTTGATCTGGCTTGAATGAGCATGTTTCACGGATCGACATGACCGGGCCCGGTCGCGGCCACGTCGCCCTCTCGTGGCGCCGCCTCGGCCGCTGCCTGCCGTGCCTGCTCCTCTGCCGCAGCGCGGTTGCGCTTGCGTTGCGGCGTGCCCATTATGTATAAGATAATTGACAGCGGCAGAATCCCATACAATACGAATGTCATGACGCCGGCAATGATCGACTCTTCGGTGATCGACATCATCAGGACAACGTAACCCCAGGCGATTGCGACGATATACATGTGGTGTGGACCTCTCGAAGGTTCATGAAAGCGGTGTGCGGCGACCCTCGGTCGAACGCAGACGATACGCCAAAAAAGACAACGACACAGCGAGACGAAGAACATGAATTCGACGCCAAATGGACAGCAGATGCCGGCCTGGATGACGCAACTGGCCGATCCGAAAAACTGGCAGACCTGGATGCATCAGATGCAGGTTGCGCAGGCAAGCCAAGGTCAGCAGGCTACTTCCGCCCCATCTGGAATGTTTCCAGGTTTCTCCATGCCAGCGCCGATCGATTTCACGGCGATGGCGAGCCAGGCCGGGTCCCTGCCTGCTGGCGGCGGATTCGGCGACCTCGGAAAACTGGCCGCCAGCATCGATCCGGCGCAACTCTCGGTGCTGCAATCCGACTACATGACGCAGTTCAATGCGCTGGTCCAGCAGCTGACGGCATCGACGATACCAGCACTGGGCGACAAACGCTTCAAGGCGCCGGCATGGCAATCGAATCCGATGCACGCTTTCAATGCCGCTGCTTATTTGCTGAATGCGAAATTCTTGAACGCCATGGCTGATGCCATCGATGCGCCGCCGAAGGCAAAACAGAAAGTGCGTTTTGCAGTGCAGCAGATGGTGGACGCCATGTCGCCGGCAAATTTTCTGGCGACCAACCCGGAAGCGCAACAGAAAATCGTCGACAGCAAGGGCGAGAGCCTGCAGAAGGGCATCACGCAGATGCTGGGCGACATGCGCAAGGGCCGTATCTCCCAGACCGACGAGACGGCCTTTGAAGTCGGCCGCAACGTGGCCACGACGGCCGGCATGGTGGTGCATGAAAACCAGCTGTTCCAATTGATCCAATACCAGCCGCTGACCAAGACGGTGGCCGAGCGGCCATTGCTGATCGTGCCGCCTTGCATCAACAAGTTCTACATCCTGGATCTGCAGCCGGACAATTCCCTGGTGCGCTACGCGGTCGAGCAGGGCAACAGCGTGTTCCTGGTCTCATGGCGTAATCCTGATGCCTCCCTCGGCCACCTGACCTGGGATGATTATGTCGAACAGGCCGTGATGGAAGCGATCAAGGTCGCGCAAGAGATATCCGGACAGGAAAAAATCAATGCGCTCGGCTTTTGCGTCGGCGGTACCTTGCTTTCCACGGCATTGGCGGTCATGGCCGCGCGCGGTGAAAAGCCGGTTGCCAGCCTGACGCTGCTGACCGCCTTCCTGGATTTCTCGGACACCGGCGTGATCGATGTCTTCGTCGATGAGATGCAGGTGAAGCTGCGCGAGCAGGCAATCGGTGGCGGTGGGCTCATGAAGGGCGGCGACTTCACCTCCGCATTTGCGAGCTTGCGGCCGAACGACCTGATCTGGAATTACGTGGGCTCGAATTACCTGAAAGGCGAGGAGCCGCCGCCGTTCGACCTGCTGTACTGGAATGCGGACGGCACCAATTTGCCGGGGCCGATGTTTTGCTGGTACCTGCGCAATACCTATCTCGAAAATAATCTCAAAGAGCCGGGCAAGGTAAGCGTGCTGGGCGTGCCGATCGATTTCGGCAAGATAGATACACCAACCTTCCTGTATGCCTCGCGCGAGGACCACATCGTGCCGTGGCAGTCGGCCTTCGAATCCCAGGCGCTGATCAATCCGAAGAAACCGTCCCGCAACCAGTTCGTGCTCGGCGCATCAGGCCATATCGCCGGCGTGGTCAATCCGCCGTCGAAGAACAAACGCAGCTTCTGGACCAACCGCGCCGTCACGCGCGATGCGCAGGCCTGGTTCAATGGCGCCACCGAGCAGCCGGGCAGCTGGTGGACCGAATGGTCGGCATTTCTCGACGCCCACGGCGGCAAGCAGGTCGCCGCGCCGCGCAAGCCGGGCAATGCGCGTTACCAGCCGATCGAGCCCGCGCCGGGCCGCTACGTCAAGGCGAAGCTTGCCTGATGCTGGCGGCCTGACGAAGATGGCTTGACGAGCGAGGTGCGACGGTCACGGGCTGGCGATCATGGTCAAACAGCCATGGCCTGATGCGCGCGACCGACACTCTCGGCATGACCCCGCGCCAGGCGAAAAATTCCGGCGTGGGGATGGCGTCGCGTAAAGTCCGGCTTTAGGCAATATAATCGGGGAACAGACATGCGCGCGAGTGGGATGTTCCGCTTCCCTGCAATCGACTGCACCTGGCCGTATCCACCGTAGCCCACTGGAATCTCGATGACAAGTAACAAGAAAAGTGCCGACCGTCTGATCAAGAAATACCCAAATCGCCGGCTGTACGATACGCAAACCAGCTCCTACATCACGCTGACCGATGTGAAGCAACTGGTGCTCGATAATGAAGTGTTCAGCGTCGTCGATGCCAAGTCGGATGAAGATCTGACCCGCAGCATCTTGCTCCAGATTATTCTGGAAGAAGAATCGAACGGCTCGCCGATGTTTTCCAGCAGCGCGCTGTCGCAGATCATCCGTTATTACGGACATGCCATGCAAGGCATGATGGGCTCTTACCTGGAAAAGAACATCCAGGCTTTCATCGACATTCAGAACAAGCTGACCGAGAATTCGAAAGGCCTATATGAAGGCAAGCCCTTCAGCCCGGAAATGTGGACTCAGTTCATGAACGTGCAGGGGCCGATGATGCAGGGCATGATGGGCAACTACATCGAGCAAAGCAAGTCGCTTTTCATCCAGATGCAGGAAAAGATGCAAACCCAGGCAAAGACGATTTTTACGGCCTTTCCCTTCGTTCCACCGACCGACGAGCCTGAGAAGTAGGACAGCTGCGCACTGGCTGCAAGGTCGCTGCATCAGGCGGAGGCACGCTTGCGTTTGCCAGCATCTTCGGGAGTGGCGGCTCTAGCGGTACAATGGCTGCCCTTTCCGGTTCGAGTCGCTTGATTTTATGTCCACACCCCCTATTCGCCCTGCGCCGAAGGTCGGCTTCGTGTCGCTCGGCTGCCCGAAAGCACTGGTCGATTCCGAACAGATCCTGACCCAGCTGCGCGCAGAAGGCTACGACACCGCCAAGTCCTACGACGGCGCCGATCTGGTCATCGTCAACACTTGTGGCTTCATCGATGCAGCGGTGCAGGAGTCGCTGGACGCCATCGGCGAAGCGCTGCATGAGAACGGCAAGGTCATCGTCACCGGCTGCCTGGGCGCCAAGAAAGACGCGTCCGGCGAAGACATCATCCTGAAGGTGCATCCGAAGGTGCTGGCTGTTACCGGGCCGCATGCTCTGGGCGAAGTCATGGATGCGGTACACGCGCACCTGCCCAAGCCGCATGCGCCGTTCATCGACCTGGTGCCGGCGCATGGCATCAAACTCACGCCACGCCATTACGCGTACCTGAAGATTTCTGAAGGCTGCAATCATCGCTGCAGCTTCTGCATCATTCCTTCGATGCGGGGCGACCTGGTCTCGCGGCCGATCGCCGATGTCATGCTGGAAGCCGAGAACCTGTTCAAGGCCGGCGTGCGCGAACTGCTGGTGATTTCACAGGACACCAGCGCCTATGGCGTGGACGTGAAATTTCGCACGGGTTTCTGGAACGGCAAGCCGGTCAAGACCCACCTGACCCAGCTGGTCGAAGCTTTGGGCGAACTGGCGACGGGTTACGGTGCATGGGTACGACTGCACTATGTCTATCCGTATCCGCATGTGGACGCGATCATTCCGCAGATGGCGCAGGGCAGGATACTGCCGTATCTCGACGTGCCGCTGCAGCATGCGCATCCCGACGTCTTGAAGCGCATGAAGCGGCCTGCCAGCGGCGAGCGCAACATCGAGCGGATTCAGGCATGGCGCGCCATGTGCCCCGAACTGACGATCCGCTCGACCTTCATCGCCGGTTTTCCGGGCGAGACCGAAGCCGAGTTCCAGTACCTGCTCGATTTTCTGGAAGAAGCGCAGATCGATCGCCTGGGGTGCTTCGCCTATTCGCCGGTCGAGGGCGCCACTGCCAATCAGCTGGCCGATCCGGTGCCGGAAGAGGTGCGGGAAGAGCGGCGCGGTCGTGTCATGCAACTCCAGGAAAAAATTTCCGCGCAGCGCCTGCAGCAACGCATCGGCACCTCCGTGCGGGTCTTGATCGATGAAGTCAACCGCACCGGTGGCGTTGGCCGCTCAGCTGCCGACGCGCCCGAGATCGACGGCGTGGTGTACGTGCGCCCGCCGTACGAGCCGCATCTGAAGCTGAAGGTCGGTGAATTCGTCGATGTCGAGATCACCGCGGCTGATGCACACGACCTGTGGGGCCAGGCCTGAAGCGCGAATAGCCGGGTCTCTCGCGGCACACGCCGCACGCCGCACGCCGCACGCCTTATTCTTACGCCGTCACGGACACCGCATGAGCACAGACAAATCCCTGCAGACCCGCCTGATCCACAGCGACTATCGGGCGCCGGAGGGTTTTGCGGCGTTTCCCTCGGCGATTCATCATGCGTCGACTGTCCTGTTTCGCAACGTCGAAGCGATGCGGGCGCGGAGCTGGGAAGACAAGAGCGCCTATACCTATGGCCTGCACGGCACGCCGACCAGTTTCACGCTCGAAGCGCGACTGGCCGACATCGAAGGTGGCACCCATTGCGTGCTCGCCCCCAGTGGACTTGCGGCGATCACGCTGGTCGATTTCGCGCTGCTCAAAAGCGGTGACGACGTGCTCCTGCCGGACAATGTCTACAACCCGAATCGGGAACTGGGGAACTGGCTGCAACGGGATTTCGGCATTACCGCCCGTCACTACGATCCGATGATCGGCGCCGGCATTGCGGCGCTGATGCAACCGAACACCCGGCTGGTCTGGGTCGAGGCGCCAGGTTCGGTGACGATGGAAGTGCCGGACATTCCGTCCATCTGTGTAGCCGCGCATGCCGCCGGTGCGACCGTCGCACTGGACAATACCTGGTCGGCCGGAATCGCCTTCGACGGTTTCGCACATGGCGTCGACATCGTCATGCAGGCGCTGACAAAATACCAGTCCGGTGGCTCCGATGTGCTGATGGGTGCAGTCATCACACGGGACGCTACCCTGGCGCAAAAACTTGATCTGGCGCACATGCGGCTGGGTTTCGGTGTCGGCATGGACGATGCCTACCTGGTGCTGCGCAGCTTGCCGAGCATGAAGCTGCGCTTCGCGGCCCACGATGCTGGCGCGCGGACAGTGGCGGCATGGTTACGGGAGCGTGACGAAATCGCGCTCGTGCTGCATCCGGCATTATCTGATTGTCCTGGCCACGCTCACTGGAAGCGGGACTTCACCGGTGCCGGCGGACTATTTTCCGTGGTATTCGACGCCCGCTTTTCGGAGTCGCAGACCGACCGTTTCGTCGACAGCCTGCGACTGTTCAAGATCGGTTTCAGCTGGGGCGGCGCCAACAGCCTGTGCGTGCCGTACCGGGTGCAGTCGATGCGCGCCGGTTGGCCGCATGCGGGGCAACTGGTGCGCTTTAACATCGGCCTGGAAGATCCGGCCGATCTGATTGCAGACATCACGCAAGCCCTGGCCATGCTGGCCTGAGCTTGCGCAATCGTGTCCTGAGCGGCACGATCTCGCGCGGCCCTAGACCGGCATCGCGCGATTTGCATTCAGATCCAGCAATCCCTTCAGCAGTCGATACGCTTTCCAGAGCCATGCCACGCCCCAGACCAGATAGGCCAGCGGCAGGCCGATGATGGTGACGGCAAGAATGCCACCGACGACCATCCACACCAGGAACCAGACGAACGAGCGGATCTGCCAGGTGTGATGACTGTGCACGAAGGTGCCGGCGGTATCGCCCCGCTTGACGAAATTGATGATCAGCGGGATCCAGGACAAGGCGGTGAGGGTGAACAGAAAACTCAAGCCGTGGGCGATGTATAACCAGAAGGCGATGTTCTTTTCGGATTGCAGGCGGGTGTCGAGCATCAGTTCACCATTCATGGCACAACCTTTCAGGGGTAAGGGAGCGACTGCATCATAGGGCAACCGCCCAGGCCATGCTGCGGAAGATTAGTCGAACAAGGCCAATATTCCGTCCAGACCAACAAAATTCAAGGCCACGTCCGCTTTCTGCCTTACCACCGGCTTCGCACGATAGGCGACCGACAGGCCGGCGATGCCCATCATTGCGAGGTCGTTTGCGCCATCGCCCATCACGATCGCCTGTGACGGCATCGCGCCGATCAATGCGCAAGTCGATTCCACCGTGCGCCGCTTCGCATCGGCGTCGATGATTTCTCCCAGCACCCGGCCGGTCAGCTTGCCGTCGACGATGTCGAGTTCATTGGCGCGGGTGTAATCGAGACCAAGCCGCGCCTGCATGCGCTGCGTGAAAAAAGTAAAGCCACCCGAGACCAGAAGTGTCTTCAACCCTGCTGCACGCACTGCCGCCAGCATCGTTTCGGCGCCAGGCGACAGCTGCAAGCGCTCGTCGATCACCCGTTGCAGGGCGTTGGCGTCCAGGCCTTCGAGCAGCGCGACCCGGCGCAGCAGGCTCTCGCGAAAGACCAGTTCACCGCGCATGGCCGCTTCCGTGATTGCTGCGACTTGCGGCTTCAAGCCATGCATGTCGGCGATCTCGTCGATGCATTCGATCGTGATCAGGGTGGAGTCCATGTCCATGACGAGCAGCTTGAAGTCGGACAGACGCCGGCCGGCGGCAACAAAAGCCGCGTCGATGCCGGCCGCTTCGGCCGTCGCAGCAATGTGCGCCCGCGTCGTCGCCGTAATCTCGATGCAGTCCATCCGCCAGGCGTTCTCCGTGATCCGGTGCAATGCGCCGGATGCTCCCGGCGCTGCCCGGTTGACGAGATCTTCGATACGGCCGATCGGCTCCGGTATCGGCGCGGCCGAAGCAAACGTCTTTACCAGGGCCGACGCGGAAGACAACGGCGTCTGCAGGATCAGCCTGGTGCTCATGTGGTTGCCTTTTCCGGCGCGCCCAGTGCGCGAATCGTGGTCTTGACCTGCGCCACGCGCGCTGCCAGGTCCGGCATCGGCACCGTGATGCGCAGCTTGTCCGGACCGTTGAGCTTGATGTGCCGGTTCTTCTGGATCAGCTGGATGATGCGCATGGCATCGATCGGCGGATTCGGTCCGAACTGCAGCAGCGCCGATTCGGCATGGGCATCGATCTTGACGATTCCCACCGGGCGCGCCGCAATGCGCAATCGGTGCGTTTCGACCAGCGCACGGGCCGGCTCGGGCAGCTTGCCGAAGCGGTCGATCAATTCTTCCTGCAGGTCATCGACCGCTTCGGTGCTGGCACAGTTTGCCAGGCGTTTGTACAGCGAAAGCCGCTCGTGCACATCGCCGCAATAATCCGACGGCAGCAGCGCCGGCACGTGCAGGTTGATTTCGGTGGTGGTCGACAGCGGCGCCGCCAGGTCCGGTTCCTTGCCGTTTTTCAGCGAACGCACGGCCTCGTTGAGCATGTCGGAATAGAGCTGGAAACCGATCTCGTGCATCTCGCCCGATTGGTTTTCACCCAGCACTTCGCCAGCGCCCCGAATTTCCAGGTCGTGCATCGCAAGATAGAAGCCACTGCCGAGTTCTTCCATCTGCTGGATTGCTTCCAGGCGGCGTTGCGCCAGCTTCGTCAGCGATTGCAGGTCATGCACCATCAGGTAGGCATAGGCCTGGTGATGCGAGCGGCCGACACGGCCACGCAGCTGGTGCAGCTGCGCCAGGCCGAACTTGTCGGCGCGGTGCATGATGATCGTGTTTGCGGTCGGCACGTCGATGCCGGTTTCGATGATGGTCGTGCAGAGCAGGACGTTGAAGCGCTGGGCGACGAAGTCCCGCATCACTTTTTCGAGATCGCGTTCGTGCATCTGGCCGTGCGCGACGGCAATCCGCGCCTCCGGCAGGATTTTCTGCAGCATCTCGCGCCGGTTCTCGATCGTATCGACTTCGTTGTGCAGGAAGTACACCTGTCCGCCGCGCTTCAATTCACGCAGACAGGCTTCGCGGATGATCGACTCGTCTTCGCTGCGCACGAAGGTCTTGATTGCCAGCCGTTTTTGTGGCGCCGTGGCGATGATCGAAAAATCCCGCAAGCCTTCGAGCGCCATGCCCAGCGTACGGGGAATCGGCGTCGCCGTCAGCGTCAGGACATCGACCTCGGCGCGCAGCGCCTTCAGGGCTTCCTTCTGGCGCACGCCGAAGCGGTGTTCCTCGTCGATGATCACCAGCCCCAGGCGGGTGAACTTGATGTCCCGCGAGAGCAGCTTGTGGGTGCCGATGACGATATCGAGCGTGCCGTCGGCCATGCCCTTGATCGCCAGGTTGATTTCCTTGGTGCTGCGAAAGCGCGATAACTCCGCGATCTTGACGGGCCAGTCGGCGAAGCGGTCGGCGAAGGTCTGCGCATGCTGCTCGGCCAGCAGCGTGGTCGGCGCCAGGATTGCCACCTGCTTGCCGCCCAGGACGGCCACGAAGGCGGCGCGCAGAGCAACCTCGGTCTTGCCGAAACCGACATCGCCGCAGATCAGACGGTCCATCGGTTTGCCGCTGGTCATGTCCTTGAGGACGGCGGTGATGGCAGCGGCCTGGTCGGGCGTTTCCTCGAAACCGAAACTTTCGGCAAAGGCGTCGTAGTCATGCGCGGAAAAGGCGAAGCTGTGGCCTTCGCGCAGGGCGCGTCGGGCATACAGGTTCAGCAGTTCGGCCGCGGTGTCGCGAATCTGCTGCGCTGCGCGCCGCTTCGCCTTGTCCCACTGGCCGGAACCGAGTGAATGCAGGGGCGCGTCTTCGGGCGAAGCGCCTGAATAACGCGAAATGACGTGCAGCTGCGACACCGGCACGTACAGCTTGGTGTCCTTGGCATATTCAAGGTGCAGGAATTCCGTTTCGCCTTCCCCCAGGTCCATGCTGGTCAGGCCCATGTAGCGGCCGATGCCATGGTTGACGTGCACCACCGGGTCGCCGATCTTCAGCTCCGACAGGTCGCGCACCATGAATTCGACCTGGGTGACGGCTTCCTGTTTTTTCTTGCCGACCCGCCGGCCCGAACCGGCATACAGCTCGGTTTCGGTGATGAATGCCAGATTGCCCAAAGCGGCCGGCAAGGCAAAGCCTTCGTGGATCGGCGCCACGCCGAGCATCAGTGGCGCGGAAGCGGTCAGGAAGTCGGCCAGGCTATCGCAGGCTTGCAGTGCCAGGTCATGATCGGCAAAGTACTGTTGCAGCGTCTCGCGGCGGCCATTCGTCTCGGCGCAGATCAGGATGCGACACCCGCTGGCATGGCTGTCGGCCAGGTAGGCGCGGAAAAAAGCCAGCGGATCGTCCAGACGACGGTTGACGGCGATGTTGGGTACCGGTGCCGAGAGGTCTGACGCCACGTCGTCACGCTGCAATACCCAGCGGCCATAGGGCTTCAACAGCGTGAAGAAATCCTCGTCGGAGAGGAACAGGCGGTCCGGCGCCAGCAGGGGGCGTTCGCGGTCGGCCTTCAGGAAGCGAAACCGCGATTGCGTGTCGTTCGAAAAACGCTTGATGGCACCGTCGATGTCGCCCACCAGCGCAAACATGACGTCGTCCGGCAGATAGCGGAACAGGGTGGCCGTGTCATCGAAGAACAGCGGCAGGTAGTATTCGATGCCGGCCGAGGCAATCCCGTGGCCGATGTCCTTGTAGATGGCCGAGCGGCTCGGGTCGCCCTCGAACAGTTCACGCCAGCGACTGCGAAAGGCGGTGCGCGCCGCTTCATCCATCGGGAATTCGCGGCCCGGCAGCATGCGTACTTCGCGCACCGGATAGAGCGAGCGCTGGGTATCGGCATCGAAGGTGCGGATGGTTTCGATGACGTCGCCGAACAGGTCGATCCGGTAAGGCAGGGCCGAGCCCATTGGAAACAGGTCGATCAGGCCGCCGCGCACCGAGTATTCGCCCGGCGACATCACCTGGCCGACATGGGAATAACCGGCCAGCGTGAGCTGGGTTTTCAGGCGCGCTTCGTCGAGCGATTCGCCCTGCTTGAAGAAGAACGTGTAGGCCGCCAGGAAGGACGGGGGCGCCATGCGCACCAGCGCAGTGGTGGCGGGCACGATCAGGACATCGCACTGGCCGTTCTGCACTTCGTAGAGTGTTGCCAGGCGTTCGGACACCAGGTCCTGGTGCGGCGAGAAAGCGTCGTAGGGCAGGGTTTCCCAGTCGGGCAGCAAATGGCAGCGCAGTGCCGGTGTGTCCGGATTGGCCCCGTCGGCGCTTTTGCCATCGGTTCGGGCGCTGCCGGCAAACCAGGGAATTTCCGCCAGCAGACGCTGGGCATCGCCCGGATTGGCGACGACGATGGTCAGCATGCGTCCTTGCGCCTGGAGTGTCAGCGCCGCCTGCGCAAGAGCATAGGCATCGGACGATCCATGCACTGACGGGACGGCAAAACGGGTGGACGGTTTCGGAAGCGTTTTTTTCGGGTCGAATGACATCGGTAGCCGGCCGGGTAGGGCTGGAGAGAAGAAAGTGCGGGGGGTCGCGTGACGGAGTGAACGCTTCGCGGGGCTGCCCGGATTTGCTCCATTGTCACTGAAAATATATGATGCGATTATAAACCAACGTGCCTGGAGCCGATGACCAGCGCCCTCGGCAGGATCGGGCCGCTGCTCATGTCGTTGCAGGTGAAACAATTTTGTACCCGATCGAGCGCCTCCGCAGGCCGATGCGCCGCCCGTGCCAATTGCCGACCAGCGAAGTCGGCCGCCGACGCACCGTGCACCATGACTCTCTTCCTACCGGTTCCATGCCAAATTTATTCGCCTTGATTCCTGCAGCCGGTAGCGGTTCGCGGATGGCCACCGAGCAGCCGAAGCAGTACTTGCTGCTGGCGGGAAAGGCCGTCCTGCAACATGTGCTCGATGTCTTCGACGCCAGCGCGGTACGGCGGACCTATCTGGTGGTGTCGCCGGCTGACCAGCAGGCGCGGGCGCTGGTGGGTGGGCGAGGCCCTGCTGCGTCAGATGGTGGCGGCCCTGCACGCATCACGCTGGTTGCCAGCGGCGGCGCGACCCGGCGCGACACGGTCCGCAACGGTCTGGCGGCCATGCGCGACCAGGTCGCCGATGACGACTGGGTCCTGGTGCATGACGCCGCCCGCCCGGGCCTGACACCGGCACTGTTGGCGCAGTTGATCACGCGCGTTGCGGACGATCCGGTCGGCGGCCTGCTGGCGCTGCCGGTGGTCGATACCGTGAAACGGGCCGATGCAGATGGCCGCAGCAGCGCGACCGTGCCGCGCAACGGCCTGTGGCTGGCCCAGACACCGCAGATGTTTCGCTATGGCCTGTTGTGCGAGGCATTGGCCTGCGCGGGCGATTTCACCGATGAGGCCAGCGCTGTGGAAGCGCTTGGGCTGCGCCCGAAACTGGTGGTCGGCAGTCCCGATAATTTCAAGATCACGGTCGCCTCCGACCTGGTGACTGCCGAAGCGATGTTTGCCCGGCGCACTGCTGGCCAGGACGTCATTGCAACCATGGACAACATGCCCGATACGCCAACGACTGCGAAGAAACGATGACCACGCCATTTCCATTTCCATTTCGCATAGGCCAGGGCTACGATTGCCACGCCCTGGTAACTGGCCGCAAGCTGATCATCGGCGGCGTCGAGATCCCGCACCCGACCGGCCTGCTCGGCCATTCCGATGCCGACGTCCTGCTGCATGCGCTCACGGACGCGCTGTTCGGCGCCGCCGCACTGGGCGACATCGGCCGACATTTCTCGGACACCGATGCGCAATTCGCAGGCGCCGATTCTCGCGTGCTTTTGCGCGACGCCTGCCGGCGCGTCCGTGCGGCCGGTTATGTCGTGGGCAACGTCGACGCGACCATCATCGCGCAAGCGCCGAAGATGGCGCCGCATGTCGCCGCCATGGTGGCGAACATCGCCGCCGACCTCGAGATCGC
>JAYTLK010000120.1:0-14972 GCA_043729515.1 Herminiimonas sp. | reverse complement strand
CTGCAGGGATTCTATTTTGCGCGTCCGATGCCGGCTGACCAGTTCGTGACGTGGCTTGCGGCACACCGCGCCGAAGCCGCCTGAGGCAATCAGTTCCTGGCTTCTCCATCACGCAGGGCGCGCGCGTGCGCCCGTGCACGCGCGGCGTTGCGATGGGCCCGCGCACGGACCTTTTGCGCCTGCAGGCTGGCTGCCGAACGTGGCGCCTTTGCCTTCGGGGCGGCTTCGGGCGCATGCAGGGCGCCGGATGGTGTCTTGCCTGAGGAGGACTGCTTCGCGCCTGCCGGCACTGCGGCGTTCGCCACAGTTGCACTTGCCACGACAGCGAGGATTGTCGCCACCTGCAGCGTGATCATGGCAAAACGTCTTGTTGATTTCATCATTTTTCCCGGATGTTCATCGATGCCACTTGCGCCGTCTCATTTGCAGAGGGCACCCCCATGCAGCTGCCAAACCGACACCGCATGGCAACCGACACGCGCATTCTGACGGAAATGGCGCCTGGATGGGTTGGGATGCAGACAACGCAGTCGCGTTCTCGCCACAGATTTTAAATTGCCTGGATGCAATTTTGTTCATCGCCGCCATAATCGGCATGCTTGCCCCGTGGCTGCGACGAACGCCGTTCTCGATGTCCCTGGGGCCTTTCTACCAGTGGACTCCCACAATGAATTTTTTCAAGAACACCCGCATTGGCACCCGGCTCGGCATCGGCTTTACCATCGTCTTGGCGCTATCGATCCTGTCGACGTCGATCGGGCTGCTCAACTCCCGCCGCGCTGCAGAAGCGACTCGGCTGATGATGGATGGCCCGCTGGCGAAGGAACGTCTGGTCGCCGACTGGTATGTCTTCATCTATTCCGCCATTGCCCGCACGGCATTGATTGCCCGCAGCAGCGATGACACACTGTCCAAGACATTTGCCGACGACATCGCCGATAGCACCAGGCAGGGCGGCGAATTGCAAAAGCGTATCGAGCCGTTGCTCACCAGCGATGCTGAAAAAACCACGTTCCAGAAAATCGGCGTCCTGCGCAAGGCTTACCAGATCGACAAGGAAGCAACGATGAAAGCCAGACTGTCCGGAAACGTCGCTGAGGCCGCTGCCGCTTTCGAAAAGAATTTTCTTCCCTCGTCGAAAGCCTACCGTTCCGAGGTGCTTGAATTCCTCAAGATGCAACGCAGGGATATCGACGACGCTGCGCAATCGATCGACCGCGCCTATCAATCCAGCTTGCAACTCATGCTGTTGTTGGGCGCATTGATCGTCGCCTTGAGCGTGTTGTGCGCGGTCCTGATCGCCCGCAGCATCACCCGTCCGATCAATGCCGCAGTCGAGATCGCCACGCGCGTGGCGCAGGGAGATCTGACCAACGAAATCCGGGTCGAGGGCAAGGACGAGATCGCGCAACTGCTGACTGCCTTGAAGGCGATGAACACGTCGCTGGTCGATATCATCCGCGATGTCCAGGCCGGATCGGCATCGATTGCAGGTGCCTCGGGCGAGATCGCGTCGGGCAATCTTGACTTGTCATCACGTACCGAAGAACAGGCCGGCGCGCTGGAACAAACCGCAGCGACCATGGAAGAACTGACGTCCACCGTCAAGCACAATGCAGACAATGCCCGGCAGGCAAATCAATTGGCGCAATCCGCGTCGATCACGGCGCAAAAAGGCGGCCAGGCAGTCGCGCAGGTGGTGCAGACCATGGCGTCGATCAACGATTCCTCGAAAAAGATCGTCGACATCATCGGCGTCATCGACAGCATCGCGTTCCAGACCAATATCCTCGCGCTCAATGCAGCCGTGGAAGCGGCACGGGCCGGTGAGCAGGGCCGGGGCTTTGCGGTCGTCGCCGCCGAGGTGCGCAACCTGGCCCAGCGCAGTGCTGGTGCGGCCAAGGAAATCAAGATGCTGATCGGCGACTCGGTCAACAAGGTCGATGCCGGCAGCCGGCTCGTCAATGATGCTGGCGTGACGATGGAAGAAATCGTCGGCAGCGTGCGCCGGGTGACCGACATCATGGCGCAGATCACCGCGGCCAGCGACGAGCAGCGCACCGGCATCGAGCAAGTCAACCAGGCAATCGTGGAGATGGACAACGTGACGCAGCAGAACGCTGCGCTGGTGGAGCAAGCAGCAGCAGCCGCGGATTCGCTGCAGGACCAGGCGGCTCATCTGGCCAAGGTCGTCAGCGTGTTCCGGCTCGCCGGTGGTGCTGCAGTTGCCGTTGCTGTTGCCATTACAGCGCCGTCAATGGCACAACGACGGGTCGTGGCTCCGGCAAGAAAACCCGCCGCGCGCAAGCCGGCACGCCCGACCACGGCACTGCTCGGCTGAGCCGTTCCGCTCGCCCGTACGACCGCTGCACGACCATCAAGGAAAAGGCTGCGTTGAATGTCTCTCGCAGCCTTTTTCGTCAGTCTTCGCAGCTTGCCGCGCTTCCCTGCATGTGGTCGCTATCGCAAGAGACGCGTACCATCGAGATACTGCATTTCCATGTCCGCTTCGATGCCACCGGTGCGCGGCCGGTGCAGCATCGCCAGCACGGCCACGGCGACGCCGGGCGCCAGCAGGGCGCTGACGAACCAGCGCCAACCATTACGCCTTTTCCAGCGCGCCGCCAGCACGCCGGTCCACGCCGCGACCGCGAGATGCAGGATTACGAAAGCGACAATTGTCTCGATGGTCAGGGTGGCGGCATGCATGTGATTTCCGGGAATGGTGAGTTCGCGAGACGGTGCGTCTGGCGTGGGAATGTCATCGGTCGCTTGATTCTGCAATGACTTGCCAGGTGCTATCCGACCTGTCACGTTCGTTCACAAAAAAAGGCGACACCGGCGGCGCTCTGCGCACCCCAGACGGCGCCTGAAAAAACGAAGCCCGCAACGAATCGTCACGGGCTTCTTCCTGCGCCGCGGCAAGGCCACGGATACTGCTGGTTCAGCCTTGCGTCGCACAAGTGTCAGTCGAAGGCCACGGACGGAAACTTCCCGTCACTTGCCATTATCGGCAGGACGATCCGTGTTCTTTAATGCCGATCGGAACTTTTGCCAGCGAATCCGATGGCGCCGGTTCTATGGGAACAGCTAGTGCACACGTGGTCCGCCAGCCCGGCCTTCATGAGATGCCACCGCAGGACTTGCAGCCATCAAGCCAGCGCTGCCAGGCGCCAGAGTGACGTGATTTCGGCAGCGCGCGCCGCATGCAGCGGATCGCTCGCATCGGAGGCGCGCGGATGACGCGGGCGGATGTCGGTGCGCCCGAGCACCCGCAGGCCGGCGCCGGCGATCAGCTCCAGCAGGCTTGTCCGGGACCGCAGCCCGAGATGCTCGGCAAGGTCCGACAAAATCAGCCAGCCTTCGCCACCGGCTGCAAGATGCGACGGCAAACCGGTCAGGAAGCCACGCAGCATCCTGCTCTCGGGATCGAAGACTGCATGCTCGAGCGGTGAGCTCGGCCGTGCCGGCAGCCACGGCGGGTTGCAGACGATCAGGCCGGCCCGGCCCTCGGGAAACAGGTCGGCACTGCGGACCTCGACCTGCTGTGCCAGGCCCAGTCGCTGCAAGTTGTCGCGGGCGCATTCCAGGGCCCGGGCGTCCAGATCGGTGGCAATTACCTGACGCACACCGCGCTGCACCAGGATCGCCGCCAGCACGCCGGTGCCGGTGCCGATGTCAAACGCGCGGTCGGTGGCAGGGAGCGGCGTATTCGCCACCAGATCGAGATATTCGCTGCGAATCGGTGCGAAGACGCCGTAATGCGGATGGATGCGGGCGGCCAGCGCCGGCACTTCCACGCCTTTCTTGCGCCATTCATGTGCACCGATCACGCCTTGCAATTCGCGCAGGGAAAGCACCGAGGCGATGCCGTGCGCGGCCTTTTCATGTTCGATGCCGGCCTTGGCGGCAAGATTTCCATTTCCACCGAATGCACCATAGGCCTCGCTGCAGGCGAGCAACACATCCGGCGCCCGGCGCAGCGGAATGATGCCGTCGGCCAGCATTGGAATAAGCAGCATGCCCAGTGTGCGCGCCCTTTGCGACTGCGCCTGTCGATGGCGGTTGAACTGGTCGATCCGGGTGGCAGTGCCGGCGATTGCCCCTGCTTGCGCCCCTGGGTCTTCTTTTATTCCTTTCGTTCCTTTCCTTCCTTGTCCAGCCGTTACCGCCGGTGCCAATTTTGCCTCTTTCGCCACGCGCCGCGGCGTTCGATCGATGCGGCGGGCCATTGCCTGCAACAGCTGGCGCGCATTTTGAAAGTCACCGCGCCACAACAGCGCCGTGCCTTCCGAGGCGAGCCGATATGCAGCGTCGGCGCTCATCCGATCATCGGCAACCATGACTCTCGGCGGTGGCGGCAGGCCGGCTGCCGAACGCCAGCTCGCGCTGTGCGGTGCATCGTTTTCGGTCCAGTGAATCAGCGTCCGGGTGCTCATGCAAGCCTCATCAATACGCCACTTCACTCGTCGAGGTGCGCAGGACCTTGCCGGTTGCCTGGTCGAAATGCACGTTGAAAAGCCTGCTTTGCTGGTGATCGAGGAATCGGTAATCCCAGACCTCTTCCTTCGACAGCGCGAACTGCACCACGGTGCGCGGTTTGCCGAGCAGCCGGCGCACCGCATCACGTGACATCGTCGGCATGATCCTGGCAAAGTTCTCGGCAGTCAGCGCCTGGTGAAATTCGGTCAGCCGCCCTTGCGCATCGATGGTGAAGATCCAGGTGCGCGATCCCTCGGGTGCCTTCGGGTATTCAAGAATGCGGGTGCCGTCCTCCTCTTCCCACGTTGTCTCCGGCGATCCCATCGCCGTTCGCACGTCGGCCTCGGACGAGGTTCCGACAGCCAGCCGCTCCAGGCCAATTTCGGCGACCGGCCGGCCATCGCGATCGCAAGCGGCGAGCAGCGCCGACAGCGCAAGCAGCAATCGGGTCAGGATCCGGCGTGGTGACATGGGCATGGGTGGTTTCAATGGAGGCAATCTGATCACCGACATTATATGACCGTGGAAAGGTGCGACCCATGTTCAACGGAATTTGGCAACAGTCAACAAGCGTAAAAAGCGATTCAACGCGATCGAAGCCAACGCCAACCTTTTACCACTTGCATGGCCGAATGAGTCAACACACTGCCTTGCCGTGCCAGCAAGTGCAGCTTGACGCGCCGTAGCAAATCGTCGTTTGCCATGTCGAGCACATGATCGATTCTGCGCAGCTGTGCCTGACGGGAGCGGTAAATGGCAACGCTGTCGAGATCCCGGCGAATGCCCAGGAGCCGGGTCTTGTAGTCATAGCGCTGCATGCCGAGATTGAAGACGCTGCCGCCGCGCCGGATCGCCTCGCAGATGGTGCGGTAGTAACAAAGCGTGCCAAGCCAGTAATCGTCGAAGGCGGAATCATGCGCCACGACCTTGGCCACGTAATGCGCGCCGTTGCGAAAGCAGATCAGGCCGGCGCAGAGTTTTCCGTCAATGGTAGCGACGGCAACGAAGCCGCACTGGGTTGCCAGGATCAGCATGCGCTCGGCGAAATCCGCATCGACCGCAAAACAGCGCCCCTTGCTGCGGATCTTTGCCTCGCTCATGCGCAGCAACATGCGCAGCTGCCGGATGTCGATCTCTGCGCCCGCATGAAAGCGCAACGTGAAGGACGGATGATCGTCAAGTAACTTTGCGGAGTAGCGCTTGATATTGCGCCTGGTCGACTTGCCCAACAATCCGGTGTAGGCATCGACCGTCGCCGGCAGCGCCAGAACGTAATCTTCTGAACAGGCATGCCGTTGGAACGGCATGGCCAAAGCCCGCAAGTCAGTGTCGAGATGATGCAGCCGGACGACGTCGACATCTGCGAAGGTGTCGAAGACATCGGTGGTGAAGCGTTGCAGTGCGGCCTGGTCCAGCGTGCAATATTCATTCAGGACCGTGACGCATCCGCGCCGTTTTCGATATAACAAGACGGCGACGACCCGATCATCCTTTCGGCTGACATAGGTGCTGACGTCCTGCATCGGGCGGAACAGCCGGATGAAGGGCAGGGACGAATAAAGATGACCATACAGTCTCGCCAGTTCATTTTCCACGAAAATCGGCACGCGCCCGACGTGAAAATCTGCAGACAGAATCGGTATCGAGAAGGGCGAAGCCGCGGTTGCATGCGTACTGATGACACGCAGGATCGGCGCAGCCGGCGCCGGCCCTGGAGCAGCGGTGCCATCGAACAGGACTGCCGGCTCGCCGCTCTCCATGCCACCGTTGCCGTCAGACCTCACGCTGCCGGACTGCGCCCACGGCAGGCACGGCATCGAACAGATCGGCATAGGCGCGCAACAGTTTCGGTGCCTCGTATTTCCATTCGAGTTCCCGTTCCACTCTCCGACGCCCCGCCTGTCCCATCCTGCGGCGACGCCGGGGATCGTCGAGCAGGGCGATGATCCGACATGCGAAATCAACCGGATCGTTGCGCAGCGCATAAAGCGATGCATCCTGCGCCGACACGCGGCCCTCGATCAAGTCGAACTGCACGATCGGTTTGGCCAGTGCCATGTACTCCATGATCTTGTTCATGGTCGACATGTCGTTCATTGCATTGGCGACGTCGGGATTGACGCAGACGTCGGCCGTGTTCAGCATGGCAAGCATCTCGGCATCCGGTACGCGGCCGGTGAATGTGACGTAGGCCGCGATGCCCAAATCCTGTGCCAGTGCCTGCATGGCCGTGAGCGCAGTGCCGCCGCCGACCAGGCCGAACTGGATGTCGGTGCGATGCAGTTTCAGGACGATGTGCTGTACAGCCAGGAGCAACAGATCGATGCCTTCCTGGTCACCCATGACACCGACATATCCGACCAGGAACCGGCGTCCGCAGCGCAACGGCGCCGACGGCGCCATGCGCCGCATCCGGTCCAGACGTGGGCCGCTGCGCACCACGTACACCGCAGCAGGCGTCATGCCACCGCGCTCGACGGCGATCCGGCGGTAGGAATCATTGGTGGCGATCGACAGATCGGCGGTGCGAAAGGTCCAGCGCTCGCAGCGCAGGAGCCAGCGATAAAAGACATCCTTGCGGGCGAACTTCGCTTCGTACAGTTCCGGATTGATGTCGTGATGATCGAAGACGAATTTCGTGCCCATGGTGAGCTTGAAGAAGCCGCCGATCAGAAACAGCAGGTCCGGCGGGTTACAGGCATGAATCACGTCGAAGCCACGCGTGAACCAGACACGCCATGTCAGCACTGCGGTACAGAACAATGCCTGCGCATATTCAAGCAGATACCCGAGCGGCCCGCTTGCTTCGAGATGGAGCCGATAACGGTATATGTGGATGCCGTCCAGGATTTCATGCCTGGCTTCATGGCCCTTGCCAGTCGGACAGATGATGCTGACCTGATAGCCGTTCTCCTGCAAGGTCGTGGCCTCCTGCCAGACGCGCCGATCGAATGGCGACGGCAGGTTTTCCACCAACATGAGGATGCGTCGCGCCAGCGCAGGCGGGTGCATCATGCGCCGCTCTGCCTGCTTACCAGCAGATGCCGTCATAACCCGATTCACTTCTGCCGGCGCCAATGTGTACCAGATCGACGACCGTCTGCCCCGGTCCGATCGCTTCGCGCACAGTCCGGAATTCCGGCGCTGCATTGCCGACCACGATGGTCTCGGCGAAGGCAAGCAAATCCGCCATCGACGGCAGCATCAGGCTGGCCACATGCGGTATGTGATGCAGCAGATAGTCCTGGTTCGCCCCGGTCAGGCTGGCCAGGTTGACGTTGGCGTCGTAGAGACGGATCTGGTACCCCTTGCCGATCAGCGTTTCGATGACCTCTACCAATGGCGACTCGCGCAGATCATCGGTGCCTGCCTTGAAGGCGAGGCCAAGAAAACCGATCCGCTTTCTGCCCTTGTCGACGATCATTTGGAGGCCATGCCGCACCTGGCGCGCGTTCGACGGAAGTATCGCGTTCATCAACGGCAGTTCCAGATCCATGGTGCGGGCGCGGTGAGTAAATGCGCGCAGGTCCTTGGGCAGGCAGGAGCCGCCGAAGGCAAAGCCGGGCTTCAGATAGCAAGGCGAAAGGTTGAGCTTGGTATCGCGGCAAAAGATGTCCATCACTTTCGTGCCATCAATGCCGCAGGCCTTGCAGAAATTGCCGATCTCGTTGGTGAAGGCGACTTTCAAGGCGTGCCAGGCGTTGTCGGAATACTTGACCATCTCGGCCGTGGCGATGTCGGTGCGCACCAGCGGCGCGTCGAGATGTCGATACAGCTCCGCCAAGAGGTCGCCGGCATGGCTGCCGGCCAGCGCGGTATCTTCGCCGATGACGGTCTTGGGCGGATGGTCGTAATCATGGATGGCGCTTCCTTCGCGCAGGAATTCAGGATTGATGCACACGCTGAAATCACGGCCCGCGCATTTCCCGGAATGTTCTTCGAGCGCGTCGATTACCACCGCCTTGACCGACCCCGGCAACATGGTGCTGCGCACGACGACGGCATGCGGCGCCGACTTGTCGTGCAATGCGTCGCCGATCTGTGCGCAGACCGCATGCACATGTGCCAGATCGAGGCTGCCGTTGGTCTGTGATGGGGTACCGACGCAAATCAAGGACATTGCGCTGGCGTGCACCGCGTGCGCATGGTCGCTCGACGCCGACAACGTGCCCCGAGCGACGGCTTGCGCGATGATCGTTCCAAGCCCGATTTCGACAATAGGCGCGTGGCCCCGGTTGATCAGATCGACCTTGGCAGAATTTGGATCGACGCCAATGACACGGTGGCCATCGCGCGCCAGACAAGCCGCAGACACGGTACCCACATACCCAAGACCAAACACGCTGACATCCATGCATGACTCCCCGCAGCAAATGAAAATCACCTTAACAAGCTGGAGGTGTGCAGGATTGATGTGGCACAGCGCCGGCGAAAAAACAGGAGTGCGAGTGAGGAAGTCTTGTGGTGGAGTGGTGGAGTGGTGGAGTGTCATATCACCAGGTAACAATGTGCAAGAGTGCGCAACGGTGAACGGAGAACGAAAAAAACGCCACGAAGATTTTTCGCGGCGCTGGTCTTTCGCTCATGGGGACATGCGGCCTGATCGGTTCGTTACGGTGCCAGGTCGTGCAGCCGGTATTCCCCCCTGTTTTGCAACAAGCGCAGGTGCTGTGCTTCAGAAAGCAGGTGCGAGCGGCTGGCGCGGCGTGCCGCCGCCACCGATGCTGCCAGGACCGTTGTTGTCAACGACGAACAGGGCTTGCTGCAGTCGCTGCACGTCACGTGTCCAGGCGGTGTTGCCATTGACCCGCTGCGCGAGGGGATAACCGTAGTCACCCTGGAACTGGTTGCGCACTGATCCATCCGGGCCGTTTTCAGCGGCGAATCCAAAGCTCGGCCCGTATGAATCATCGACGATGTAGGCGCCGTAATTTTGCAATGTCCAGGCCAGCTGACGTCCCGGATCAGTCTCCAGACCCAGGGCGCCGATGTCGCGGCTGGCCGGAATGGCCAGCAGGGCGCCCATGCGCATGGCGTAATTTCCATTGTTGCCATTGGTGCCGTAAAAGCCGACTGCATAACTGTCGCCGGTGGTCGCCGGCCAGCGGTAGCACTGCGCGCCGCTGGTGCAGCGATACAGCACTTGCTTGGCATAGACCACCAGCTTCAACGCATGCCGCGGACCCTGGTCTCCAGGCCGCAGTTCGCCAACCCGGATCGAGCCGCCGATGGCCGACAGGCCGGAGCCGCCATGTGCGCCGGTGGCGCCGTCACCGTACAGATCGACCGACGGAAATTTGACGATCGCGGTCGCCGGTCCGCCGGCGGCACAGCGCGCCAGGGGTTGCACTTGTACCAGCGTGCGGCCATCTGCCTGCAGAAACACCGAGGACTCGTTGGTATTGCTGTTGGGGACAACATAATCTCCTGGCATCGGCACGCTCACCAGTTGGCCGCCGGTGCTGTTGCACCGATTTGCCCCTGACCAGCCGGCGCTGCTGTAATTGATTGGAGTCATGGTCGCTTTCGGCCGCAGGACGATCCGCTCGTCATCGATCATCGGCATTGGCGACCAGACGTCACCGCCGGGCGTGGCCGGCAGGTTGGCGGCGACATACTTCGCGCCGCTTCCGATCGGCATGTTCCAGATGCTGTTGCTGGCGAAAGGCCACTTCAGCGCATCCCGGCCAACCGGAGCGCCGCCGGTGGGAGCCGGCGCGGCGACGTCGCCGGACATCTCGCAGGTCTTGACAGCGCCGTAGATCGGATCGCCGAACACGGCATTGGTGCAGGCAACCGGGCCACTCAGGGTTTTGTAGGAAAAAATGCCATTTGCGCCGTAACGCAGGTTCTTCGATCCGGTGAAGTTGCAGGAACCGCCTTCGGCAGCGCATTTTTCCCAAGTTGGGGCAGCTGTACTTGCTGTCGGTATGGCAGCGAACGCAATGGCAACGGATGCAGCAACGATCATGCTTCCAGAGGTGGTGACGGCAAGCATCTTGCGCGTCGTGTTGGAAAACGTTTGTAAGGAGCCTGGCAGTTGAACTTCGATCATTTAAGTTCCTATTTCTCGTGATTAGAATTTGATAAAGCTCAAATCTCATTCGCAAAAGCTGCCAGTCAGAGAGTTGGCATTGTGAAATAGTTCCCTAAATAAACACTTAATGCGTAAAAACTTTCTTGTGGAAATTGAGTCACTTCGGAAAGTAAAGGAGAAAAGGAAAGAATCGAAACCGTTCGTAGTGGAACGGCGAAAACCATCCGGGGATATTTGGTAAAAAAGTTTTCTCTGTTTGAAAACCATTTGTAGAAACAGACGGCGCTGTTATAGAAATGCAGTCGGTGGGCGACTGGGAATTTCTTGCAAGGCGCAATGCAGAGATGCAGAGATGCAGAGATGCAGCGTAGAAAAACGGTTGATGCTGATCGGTTGAATCCTCAACATGCATCAATGCCGGTCCGCGGTGTTTTCATACACTTCGTCGGATGGTTTTCCCGCCCGCCAGCAAGCCCGTACCGACTGCCCTGATGGCGGGCTGCGCTGTCGTGGTATCGCTTGTCACGTGGATGACATCGGAAGCGGTCGACCCGGTGCGCGCAGTGGCGGGACTGTTCTTCGCGTTCGTGCTGGTGCTCACCCTGCACAAGTACAAATACGGCGTGCTCATGACCATCCTTCTGCTGCCGTTGAGCGCCTCGCGCGTGGTCCCGCGCGAAATGCTCGGACTCACGGGGCTGAATCCCTTCAACCTGGTCTTGCTGACGACGCTGTTTCTGGTGCTGATCACCCGCGTGCTGCAGCCGCGCAAGCTTCATTTGCCGGCAGTGTCATTACCGGCCTGCCTTTATTTGTTGTGCCTTTTGCTGGGGGCGGCAAATGGCTTGCTGCATGCAGGCACAATTCCCGCCTACTTCAGGTCCTTGCAAGTGATCAGCTTCGATTCCCCATTGGGTTATGTGCTGGAGATGCTGGTCAAGCCAGTAATGATCCTTCTGGCTGCCTATCTGGTTGCGATCGCAGTCGCCAATGCCCGCCAACCCAAGGCGCTTCTGGCATCGCTGTTCCTGAGTGCGACCGTGCTGCCACTGCTGCTGATCACCCAGGTGCTGCTGACGCGCACCACGCTCTCGTCGATGGTCTCCGGCGGCGAATCATTGTCAGGCGTGCACGTCAACGAGCTTGGCCTGATGTTCAACATGGCCTTCGCGCTGGCGCTGTTCTGTTTTTTCAGCCGCGGCGCCGGAGCCCGCCGCTGGTGGCTTGGCCTGGTGCTGGCGGTTCTCGCGGCAGGCATCCTGCTGACCTTCTCGCGCGGCGCCTACCTCGGTCTGGTGACGGTGCTGATTTTTTTCTTGTATCGAAAAAAGCGCTTGGATTTCATGTTGCTCGGTTTATTGGTGCTGCCGTTGGCGGTGCTGTTCCTGCCCGAAGCGGTGATGCAGCGCGCCGCGACGGGCTTGGGCAACGGCGACGTCGATACCATCAGCGCCGGGAGGATCAACGACATCTGGCGCCCGCTGTTGCCGGAATTCGCGGCAAGTCCCTTGATCGGCCAGGGAATCAGCTCGGTGCTGTGGTCGGAGCCGGCCCGCACCAGCAATTTTTTCATGGCGGGCCGCGTCGGACATCCACACAGCGCCTATCTCGGCATGCTGCTCGATTTCGGTCTGCTAGGCACACTCGTGATTTGCCTGTTCTTCAGCCACATGTGGCGCAGTTTTATATTGCTTGCCCGTCGCCATCCGGATGCGTTGTGGCGGGATTTTTTCAGCGGCGCGGCGGCATGCCTGCTGGTGCTTCTGGTGCAGGGCGTCACCGATGACCGTGCCACGCCGACGGTGGCACAGTCCAATCTGTGGCTCGCCTATGGCATCGCGCTCGGCATGCTCGGACGCAGGGCGACAACGGCATCGGCCGGACCGGGTGGCGGAAGCGTGCCAGCCACGGCGGTGGCGCCGGCGCCGACGATGCCGAGCTGCTTTGCCCACCCGCCAAGCATGCCGGCAGCACCGAAGGTGCCGTCTCCTGGAAAGGCGGCCCGCTGAATGGCGATGCAGAAAATCTGTTTTCTAGGGCTCGACGACCTGCCGGTCCTGGCGCCGGAGTTCGACCGGCATGGCGTCGGCGGAGAACAGGTGCAGCACACCTTGCTGGCACGCTCGCTTGCCCGGCGAGGTCATCAGACCAGCATGGTGGTCTACGATTATGGCCAGCCGGACCGTGCCAGCTGGAGCCGGGTCACGACCTACAAGGCGTACCGGCAGGATGCAGGAACACCGGTGCTGCGCTTCTTGCATCCACGCTTGACGGGTATCTGGTCGGCCATGGCGCGGGCCGACGCCGATGTCTATTACCTCAGCTGCGCCGGCATGCAGCTTGGTCTGGCTGCCGTGTTCTGCCGCCTCCACCGCCGGCGCGTGGTGTTTCGTGTTGCACATGATGCCGATTGCCAGCCCGACGCGCTGCTCGTGACTTATTGGCGGGATCGAAAGCTGTATGAATACGGCCTGCGCCGGGCCGATGCGATCCTGGTGCAAAGCTGGCAGCAGCAGCAGGCACTGTTGCGCAACTATGGCCTGGCAAGCGAGATCGCGGGCATGCTGGTCGAATTTCCCGATCAAATCGCGACGGCAGCGGCGCGCGACATCGACGTCCTCTGGGTCAACAACCTGCGCGACTTCAAGCGCCCCGGATTATTTCTGGCATTGGCACGGCGACTTCCAGGTCTGCGCCTGGACATGATCGGCGGGCCGCAACCGCACCATCAAGGTCTCTACAACGACACTGCCCGGCAGGCAGATGCGTTGCCTAACCTGCATTTTCATGGTCCGGTTTCATATCAGTCGGTCGCGGGGTATTACGCGCGTGCCCGCTTGTTCGTCAACACCTCCTCCACCGAAGGATTCCCGAATTCTTTTTTGCAGGCCTGGGCCCGCGGCACGCCGGTGATCTCGTTTTTCGATCCGGATGGCGTGATCCGGCGCGAGGGCCTGGGCCTGGCCGTCGATTCCATCGACGCCATGCTCGCAGCGATTCATCACTTTGGCACCGATGATGCCGCCTGGAGCGCGGCCAGCGCCCGCTGTCGGCACTACATGGACCTTGCCTATCGCGAAGATCAGGTGCTCGCTCCTTATCTGCGGCTGCTCGACACCCAGCCAGAGAACAGCCGATGACCGGGCAGCGCATGAATCTGCTGTTCATCGTCAATTCGCTCGGTATCGGCGGTGCTGAAAAGCAGGTTGTGTCATTGGTGAATCAGCTCGACCCGGCGCGATTCCGGCTTGCCTTGGCCTATTTGAAACCGGACCACGCCCTGCTGGAACAACTCGATCTGCGGCAGCTCGAGCTTGGCCTGTCGCATGCCGGCGTGCGGCGCCGAATTGATTTCGGCGCGGTGCGCCGCATCGCCGACCAGTTGCAGCGCGGCGCCATCGATCTGCTGGTCTGTGTCAATCCATTTTCCCTGCTGTATGGCCACCTGGCGCAGAGGATCGCCGGTAGCCGCTGCCGGATCGTCGAGCTGTTCCATTCGACCTTGCCCAGCGGCCTGCGCGACCATCTGCACATGGCTTTCTACCGCCCAGTCATTGCCCGCACCGACATGCTGGTCTATGTCTGCGCCAGCCAACGCCGGTTCTGGCGCGCCCGTTCATTGCACGCCCGGCAGGAAGCGGTCATTCACAACGGCGTCGACGTCGGTCATTTTCAAGACCATGCCGAAGCGGGGGAAAAAAAGCTTGGCCGGGCCTGCCATGGTTTCGCGGCCGACGACCTGCTCATCGGGCTATGCGCTGCAATGCGACCGGAGAAAGCGCATGTCGACCTGCTCGATGCCCTGGTGCGCTTGCGCGCCGGCGGCCTGCGCGTGAATGCCTTGCTGATCGGTGATGGTCCGCAACGCGACCTGATCGAACGCCAGATCGCCGCCCGCCAGTTGCAACGCCAGGTCACGATCACCGGCTACCTCGGTGACGTGCGATCGGCCATCGGCCTGTGTGACGCCATGGCGATCGTCTCTCACAGCGTCGAGACCTTTTCGATCGCTGCCCTCGAAGCGATGGCCATGTCCAAGCCAATGATCATGAGCGACATCGGTGGCGCAAGCGAACAGGTGCGCCATGGAGAAAATGGTTTTCTTTTTCCGGCAGGAGACGTCATCCGCCTGGCCGACGCGATCCGACAGTTGCACGACCGGGATCTGGCGCATCGCCTCGGAGCCAGGGCGCGCCAGCGGGTGGTCATGTCCTATTCACTGCCGACGATGGTCGCCGCCTACGCGCAACTGTTCAGCCACCTGTGTCACAAGCCGGTGCCGGCGCTGGAAAGCCCGCATGCCCGCTGAAGCCGGCCTGCGCCGCAACGCCATGTTGCTGGCCGCTGCCGGCGCCATCGAATTCGGGTTGCAGGCAATCCTGCCGATGCTGCTGGTGCGTCGCCTGGACCCCACCACTTTTGGCCAATACCGACTGCTCTGGCTGACTGCCAA
>JAYTLK010000119.1:0-6631 GCA_043729515.1 Herminiimonas sp. | reverse complement strand
CCTGGAGGCGTCATGAGTACGCCCGTCGCCGATGAATCGATCTGGGCCCTGGCCGAGGCCGCCGGCGTGGTGCGTCACTGGACCGACGCGGCAGGCGTCGGCAAGACGGTCGAGACACCGAACCTGCGTGCGATCCTGGCCGGGCTCGGCCTGCATTGCGACACGCCGGAACAGTGCCTGGCAAGCCAGCAATTTCTGGAAGCGTTGCAAATGCCGAATGCTTCCCGCCTGCCACCGCTGATCACCGCCACTGTCGGCCAGCCAATTGCGCTGCCGCTGCCTGACACATGCGCCGGACAAAGCGGCCACATCACATTCGAGCTCGGTACAAGCGTCGACACGGTCCTGACGGCGGACGAGCATGGCGTCATCCGGATCGCAGCCGTCGATCTGCCCGGCTATCACCAGCTCACGGTCGGTGCGCTGTCCTGCACGCTGGCCGTCGCCCCAACCAGTTGCTACGGTGTCGGCGATGCGCTGCATGCGGCAGGCGCGCCCGGCAATGCCGCTGGCAAGCTCACTGAAAACACGGCCGGGTCCGGCGCAACGCGCTGCTGGGGAGTCGGCGTGCAGCTGTACTCCTTGCGTCGCCCGGGCGACCTCGGCATCGGCGACTTCAAGGCATTGACCAGCTTGGTGGAAGAAGCTGCAGCAGCCGGTGCAGCCACGGTCGCCATCAGTCCTGTGCATGCGATGTTTTCTGCGGACGTACACCGATTCAGTCCTTATGGTCCGTCGAGCAGGCTGTTTCTGAACGCGGTGTACGTCGATCCGGCGGCAGTGGCAGGCCAGCAGGCGCTCGACGCGGTGCTGGCAGAGCTGAGCGGCACGCAACCGGATCTCTCGGACAAGATCGGCCGCCTGACACAGGAAGACTTCGTCGACTGGCCGGTGGCCAGCCAGTTGCGGCTGATGCTCCTGCGCGCCCTGTTCGACCGTCTGGCGGCGCGCGCCAACCCGGCAGATGTTGCGGCCCTTGCGCAGTTCGATGACTTCCGACGCAATGCGGGCCAGGCACTGGAAGATCATGCACGGTTCGAGGCGATTCACGCCTCGATGCTGGCCCGTGGCCAGAGCGGCGATTGGCGCACCTGGCCTGCGCCGTTGCGCAACCCGCGCAGCGCTGAAGTTGCTACGCTGGCACAGGAACACGTCCGGGAAATCGAATTCCACGCGTTCCTGCAATGGCAGGCCGCCCGCGGCCTGGCCGGTGCCCAGGCCAGCGCGCGCGCCTGCAACATGCCGATCGGCCTGATCGCTGACCTGGCGGTGGGCGCCGATCGCGGCGGCAGCCAGGCCTGGAGCCGGCATGACGAGATGATTGCCGGCCTGTCGGTCGGCGCGCCGCCGGACATGATCAATTCCCGCGGCCAGGACTGGGGCCTGGGCGCTTTCTCGCCGCATGCGATGCAGGCGAACGGCTTTCGTGCCTACATCGAAATGCTGCGGGCGGTGTTTGCCTATTGCGGTGGCGTGCGCATCGATCATGTACTGGGGCTGGCGCGGCTGTGGCTGGTGCCCGATGGCGCAGCGTCCGCCGATGGCGCCTATTTGCGCTATCCGATGGACGATCTGCTGCGGCTGATTGCGCTTGAATCACACCGGCATCACGCCATCGTCATCGGCGAGGATCTCGGCACGGTGCCGGCCGGTTTCGATACCCGGCTGGCCGAGGCCGGCGTGCTCGGCATTCGCGTGCTGTATTTTGAAACCGGCTATGACGGCTTCAAGCCGCCCTGGACCTGGTCCGACCGGGCGATCGCCACCACCACCACGCACGACCTGCCCACTGTTGCCGGCTGGTGGATCGGGCGCGACAACGACTGGCGCGACCGGCTCGACCTGCTGCCGGCGAGCCAGAGCCTGCAGCAGGCGCAGGAAGAGCGCGCTCATGAAAGAGTGCGCCTGTGGCAGGCATTGTGCCGCGATGGCACCGCCGGCGGCGACTTGCCCGCTCCCGATGCCCCGCAAGCGGTGATCGATGGCGCGTTGGCGTATGTTGCGGCCACACCGGCGCCACTGGTCGTCATTCCGATCGAAGACCTGCTGGGCATCGTCGAACAACCGAACCTGCCCGGCACCGTCGACACCCATCCGAACTGGCGCCGGCGCATGCCGCGCGCCACCGCCCACCTGTTCGATGATGCTGCCGTGCGGCAACGCCTGGCGCTGTTGAACCGCAGCCGTGCGATTCACCCGCCGGGCTGATGGTCGCGATTGCGCCAGATGCCGATCCCCCGCGCCACCGCCCGCTTGCAATTGCACCGGCATTTCGATTTCGATGCCGCTGCCGACACCGTCGATTACCATGCCGCGCTGGGCATCAGCCACTTGTATGCCTCGCCGATCTTCACTGCCCAACCCGGCTCGACGCACGGCTACGATGTCGTCGATCCAACGTGCATCAATCCCGAACTTGGCGGCGAAGACGGCCTGCGTCGCCTCGTGGCGCGCCTGCACGAACACGGGATGGGGCTGATCCTTGACATCGTGCCCAACCACATGGGCATCGCCGGCGCCAACAACGCCTGGTGGCAGGACGTGCTCGAATGGGGTCGCGACAGCGCCTACGCCACCTGGTTCGACATCGACTGGCAACGCGAGGACGACGCCCTGCACGGCAAGGTTCTGCTGCCATTCCTGGGAGCGCAATATGGCCGCGTCCTGCAGGATGGCGAGCTGGAGCTCTGTTTCGATGCCGGGATCGGCAAGCTCTACGTCGGCTATCCCGGCAACCGCTTTCCGATCAACGTGCGGGCCTATTCGACGATCCTGCGCCAGAGCGCGTCACCGGCGCTCGAAGCGGTGATTGCCGCTTTCGATACGGCCCAGGTGACCTCGCCGGCTGCCTGTGCACCTTTGTTCGCAATGCTGACCCAAGCCGCGACCGTGCCGGACGCGCAGGCGGCAATCAGCGAGGCGGTTGCCGCCTATGCAGTCGCACGCCCCGGCGGCGCGGCGGCCCTGCACGCTTTGCTGGAAGACCAGCATTACCGCCTTGCATGGTGGCGTTACGCGGCAGACGGCTTGAACTGGCGCCGCTTTTTCGAGGTCACCGAACTGGCCGGCCTGCGCGTTGAAAACATCGATGTCTTCGACGCCACCCATGCGCTGGTGCTGCGCCTGTATGCGCAAGGCTTGATCGACGGCGTGCGGGTCGACCATGTCGACGGCCTGGCCGATCCGACCGCATATTGTCTACGTCTGCGCCAGGCTTTGGCCGAACGTGTCGCCCAGCGTCCGCAGGGCGATGACGGCCCGGCCTACGTCGTCGTGGAAAAAATCCTGGCCGCCGGCGAGCGGCTGCGCCGCGACTGGCTGGTCGATGGCACCACCGGCTATGATTTCATGGACCAGGTCGGCGCGTTCCTGCATGCGCCGCAGGGCGAGGCGGTGCTCGATCTGGCCTGGGCGGAAGTGCGCCCGGATGCAATGCCGTTTTCACAGGAAGTCCAGGCGGCGCGGCGTCAGCTGCTGGTGCATAACCTGGCGTCAGAACATGACGCCGCCAGCCGCGCTCTGCTGGCCCTGGCCCGCAGTGACCTGGCCACGCGTGATTATTCCTTCAATGCGATTCGGCGCGTGTTTGCCGAACTCCTGGTGCAGTTTCCAGTGTATCGGACCTATGTAAGCGGTGGTAGCCGCAGTGCCGAAGATCAGGCTGCGTTCGATCTGGCCATGGAGCGTGCCGAAATCAATGTCGGTGTCGCCGACCTGGAACTGTTGCACGCACTCGATGCATGGCTTGGCGGGGCCGCCCATGTCGCCCGTGCCACTCCATCCGGTGCATTCGGCGAATTCGCCGACAGCAGTAACAGTGCAGCAAGCGTCACACGCGACATCGCAGTGACATCGCCTGTCACGGGTGAAGCAGCCGCCCAGCGGGCCCGGCTCGGTGCCCGCGCCATTCGCCGCTTCCAGCAACTGACGCCGCCGCTGGTGGCAAAATCGGTCGAGGACACGGCCTTCTATCGGTATGGCCGGCTGCTCTCCCGCAACCAGGTCGGCTCCGACCCGGGCCAATTCGCCCTCTCTAGCGCGGCATTCCACGCTGCCTGCAAGCTGCGCGCAGAAACGCATCCGCATGCGATGCTGGCCACCGCGACTCACGACCACAAGCGCGGCGAGGATGTGACCGCGCGTCTGGCGGTCCTCAGCGAGGTGCCGGAGCAATGGCGCGCCTGCCTGCAGCGCTGGCGCGTCATGAACGCCGGCAAGCGCGTGCGTCTCCCGGACCAGCCGGGTCGCACCGCATCCGGCGCCGCGCCCGATCCGGCCGACGAGTCGGTGCTGTATCAGACCCTGGTCGGTGCCTGGCCGATCGGCTTGCAGGCAGATGACGCCACCGGCATCACGGCACTGCGGAAGCGTGTCGCTGCCTGGCAGCAGAAAGCGCTGCGCGAAGCCAAGACCAACACCAGTTGGGTCGAACCGGACACGTCCTACGAGCAAGCCTGCAATGATTTCTTGCATGCCATTCTCGATCCGGGAACGGACCATCCATTCATTGCCGAGTTGATCGCCTGGGTCCGGCAAATTACCTGTGCCGGCATCGTCAACAGCCTGACGCAGACCGTCCTGCGCCTGACTGCGCCCGGCGTGCCGGACCTGTATCAGGGTGCGGACCTGTGGGACTTCAGCCTGGTCGATCCGGACAACCGGCGCCCGGTGGATTTCACGGCGCGCGCGGCGGCCCTTGCAACCGGCCCGACACTGCCGAAGGGCGAATCTTCCGACGCCAATGTCGCGCCAGACGCATGGCCGGGACGGGCGCATGCGAGAGGGCAGGCCGGGAGCCCAGGCGGGTGGCAGGATGGCACCATCAAGCAACACATCATCGGTGCGACGCTTGGGTTTCGCAAACTGCAGCCGGCGCTTTTTGCCGATGGCGAATATCTTCCGCTTGCGGTCATCGGCGCACGGTCCGATGCCGTATTTGCCTTCCTGCGTCGGCATGGCACGATCTGCGCCGTTGTCATCGTGGCATGCAGGGCGGCGCACCTGGTGGCTGGCAATCCGACGCCACGAATCGATCCCTTGCAGTGGGGCGAGACAATGGTCGTGCTACCTGCCGAGGTCGCGCATGTCTGGCGCAATGTCTTCACGGGAGCCAGGCTCACTGCCGGGATTGACGGGATTGCCGTGGCAGACGCACTGTCGTCGATGACGGTTGCAGTCCTCGCCGCCGATCTGTAGGTAGTGCGATGGCCGGCCTTCTACACCGGCGCAGTGGTGCATCCAGGTTCCGGCTGTCGTTTCGCTGCAATGAGCGCGAGCGGTTTCCGGCACGGCATGACCGCCACCGCGCATTGCGGATCGAGTCGCATCTGCATGGCGAAGCAACAGAGCAAGACGGTATCATTGCCGCATGACATCGCCCCGCCTGAATTTTTCCACGATTTGCCTGTTGACCCTGCCGCCTTTTCTGTGGGCCGGCAACGCGATCGTCGGTCGGCTGGTGCACGATCTCGTGCCGCCGATGACATTGAATTTCTTACGCTGGGCGATCGCATTCCTGATCCTGTTGCCGCTGGCCGGATCGGTGCTGCGACCGTCCAGCGGCATGTGGGCGCACTGGCGCCGCTTCGCCCTGTTGGGTCTGCTCGGAGTCGGCATGTACAACGCATTGCAATATCTGGCGTTACGCAGTTCCACGCCGATCAACGTCACGCTGGTGGCAGCCGGCATGCCGGTCTGGATGCTGCTGACCGGCCGGCTCTTCTTTTCTGCGCCAATTTATGCCCGGCAGGTGGCCGGCGCGCTGATCTCGATAGCCGGTGTGCTGATCGTGTTGTGTCGTGGTGAGTGGACGGCCTTGTCGTCCCTGCGCCTGGTCGCCGGTGATGTTCTCATGATCGTCGCCACCATCTGCTGGTCGATTTACAGCTGGCTCCTCACACGGCGCGACGAGCCCGTCGACATCCGCCGGGATTGGGCCCGCTTTCTGCTGGCACAAGTTGCTTTCGGGCTGCTGTGGTCGGGTCTGTCGACGGCAGTGGAGTGGGGCATCACCCGGCCGCAGATCGTCTGGAGTGGTGCGCTGCTGGTTGCCTTGCTGTTCGTCGGCATCGGGCCGGCGCTCCTGGCCTATCGCTGCTGGGGCGCCGGCGTGCAGCGCGTCGGCCCGACCCTGGCTGCGATATTCAGTAACTTGACGCCCTTGTTTGCGGCAGTGATGTCGTCGGCGTTTCTGCATGAAACACCACAGCCTTTCCATGCAATGGCGTTTCTTCTCATTGCAGCCGGCATTCTTTTATCCGCTACCGGCAGCGCCCGGCGATAACCCTCGGTATTCAAGTATTCCCGTTATTTCTGACCGCTTTTCCAAGGCAGTTCGAAGCCATCGTGCCCGGGTTGGTAGCCGCACTACGGTCCACAAAGATTTATTTCGTAAAGACAATGATCGAGGGGAATCATCAGGCCTAGGATCAGTAAGTAGTTCGCTCCCGATCAATGCCGTATCCAAATTGGTTTGATCCGTATTTTTTGGACTAAGGGGAGGGGTATAAATCAGCGAAAAAGGAGGATTGGCGATGACGAAAATACCGCAAACAGTCAAGGCGGCGCATCTTATCGACGTCACATCATCCGATGCTCTGGCTCTTGCCAATACGGCGCGTCCGGCCCGGGA
>JAYTLK010000118.1:0-4935 GCA_043729515.1 Herminiimonas sp. | reverse complement strand
TGGCGCCTGCCACGCCATGCCGGGCCAGGGCGGCGGCACGCAGCTCCCGCGGCACCTGCAGCCGCGGACGCGGCAGTGCATCCCGCCCAGGCACCTGCGTGGCGGGTGGCCGTGCCAGCGCCGCATAAAACGGCACCATCGGACGCGGTGCATCTTTCGGATCATGGTGGATCGTGTTCAGCAGGCCATGGCGCATCTCGCCCAGATATCCGACCCGCCGGCGGATGCCTGCCAGCCACGGGACCAGGGCAAATTTCAACGTGTTCGGCAGTACGTAGGCATCGGCATAACCACGCTGGCGCAGCATCGCGGCAAAGGCGCGCCGCTCACCCCACTGCAGCGCGCCATGCCGGAATGGCGTCTCCAGCACCGTGTCGACCTCGGCCATGGCGCGCCAGACCGGCGCCACCACCGGCGGCGCCATGACGTCGATCGGCCCTTGCCCCGGGCGCGCTGAAAGGAGCTGCAACAATGGCTGCGCCATCACCGCATCGCCGATCCAGTTCGGCGACACGATCAGCGTACGCGCCGTGGCTTCGGACGCGCGAACCGGCGCGCCATTCGCCGCCACGCTCACGCCACCGCCTCCTGCGCGAACTGCAGCTGATGCAGGTTGGCATAGGCACCACCGCGCGCCAGCAACTGCGCGTGACTACCCACTTCGACGATCTCGCCACCGACCAGCACCACGATCCGGCTGGCGCGCTCGATCGTGGACAGGCGATGCGCAATGACCAGCGTCGTGCGGCCCTGCATCAGGACATCGAGCGCAGATTGCACGGCGCGCTCCGATTCCGAGTCGAGGGCCGAGGTCGCTTCGTCGAGGATCAGGATCGGCGCATCCTTGTAGATCGCCCGCGCGATCGCCAGGCGCTGGCGCTGGCCACCGGAGAGGCGCGACCCGTTGTCGCCGATATGGGTGTCGAGCCCCTGCGGCAGATGGGCGATCACCTGATCCAGGTGGGCGGCGCGGGCGGCAGCAGCGATCCGGGCCCGGTCCGGTGCATCGTCGCCATAGGCGATGTTGGCGGCGACCGTGTCATCGAACAGGACCACGTTCTGGCTGACCATTGCCATCTGCCCGCGCAGGCTGGCGAGCGAAATCGATTCGATCGGCTGGCCGTCGAGCCGGATCTCGCCGGCATCGACCGCATGGAAATTCGGTACCAGATTGACCAGCGTCGTCTTGCCGCCGCCGGACATGCCGACGAAAGCGATCGTCTCGCCCGGCTGGATGGTAAGCGTGATGCCGCGCAGCGCCGCATGTTGCTGGCCGGGATAGCTGAAGCCGACATCGATGAATTCCAGGCGGCCCGCCGCACGTCCGGGCAGCACCACGCCGCCAGTGCGCTCGGGTGGCGCATCGATCAGCGTGAAGGCGGCTTCGGCCGCCGACAGGCCGCGTTGCAGCGGGCCATTCACTTCGGCCAGATGCTTCAAGGGCGTGATCAGCATCAGCATGGCGGTGATGAAGGAGACGAAGCCGCCGATGGTGGTCTGGTTCTGGTTGGTCTGGATCAGGGCGATCACGATCACGATCGACAGCGCGCAGGCAGCCATGACCTGCGTGATGGGGACGGTGGCGGCGAAGGTGCTGCTCATTTTCATGGAATAGCGGCGCAGGCGTTCGGCGCGCGCCTCGAAGCGCCGGCGCTCGTATTCCTGGCCACCGAAGACCTTGATCACCTGCTGGGCGCGGGTGGTTTCCTCGATTACTTGTGTCAGCTCGCCGTTGATCTCGAGGTAGGTCTTGGTGAGACCGCGCAGGCGGCGTCCGGTCTGGCGCACGATGATGGCGATGATCGGCAGGAGCACGATCGCAATCAGCGTCAGTTGCCAGTTCAGGTAGAACAGGTAAGCCAGCAGGCCGATCACGGTCAGGGAATCACGCACCATGGAGGTAAGCACGTTGCGGATCATGTCGATGATCTGCTGCACTTCGAACATCATGGAATTGATGACCCGGCCGACCGGCATGCCGGCGTAGAAACCGACCGGCACGTCGAGGATGCGGTTGAACATCAGCTGTCGCAACCGGTTCAACAGGCGCGTCGACGCCCACTGCATCATGTAGGTCGTCATGAAGGTGGAGATGCCGCGAAAGACGAAGATGCCGATGACCGCCGCCGGCACCAGCCACAGGCTGAAGGTCAGCTTGCCGGTGAAGCCGCGGTCGAGCAGCGCCTTCATCAGTGCTGCCAACGCCGGTTCGGTGGACGCCGTCATCAGCATGCCGAGCATGGCCAGACCGATGCGGCCACGGTAGGGCAGCATCATGCCGAGCAGGCGTTTCAGATTCGGTGGCAGGCGCATGGACAGTGGCAGAACCGGTGAAAGGAGCGTTGGCATGCCGGGACTGGCGCGATTACGCTGGCGGTGCATTGGAACCGATTACAATTCCGCCATGAATCTCTCGGTCGTCATCATCACCCGCAACGAAGCGCACAACATCGGCGACTGCCTGGCCAGTGTCGCTTTTGCGAACCAGTGGATTATAGTGGATTCGGGTAGCACCGACGGCACCGTTGGCATCGCCCGCGCTGCTGGCGCGACCGTGATCGAGACCATTGATTGGCCGGGTTTCGGGCCGCAGAAGAACCGCGCGCTGGCCGCGGCCACGGGAGACTGGATTCTCTCGATCGACGCCGATGAACGGATTTCGGACGCATCCCGCAACGAGATTCTGGCGATTCTGGCCACGCCTTCGCCGGGCTTCGATGCGTATGCGCTGCCGCGCCTGTCAAGCTTTTGCGGACGCTTCATCCGGCATGGGGGCTGGTATCCGGATCATGTGCTGCGGCTGTTCAAGCGCGGCAGCGCGCGTTTCACGGATCACCTGGTGCATGAGCGGATCGTCACGGATTCCAGCGGCGCTCATGGTCGCCTGAGCGAGCCGATCATCCACTACAGCTACCGCAGCGATGCAGATTACCTGCGCAAGCTCGAACAATATTCCACTCTCGGCGCGCAGCAGGCTTTTGCCGCTGGCAAACGCAGCGGTTATGTCGGCGCGCTCGGTCATGGGCTGGCGGCGTTCCTGCGCAGCTATGTGTTCAAAGCAGGATTTCTGGATGGGTCCGCCGGCGTGATGGTGGCAATCGCTGCGGCCGAGACTACTTATCACAAGTATTTCAAGCTGATGTTGCTGTGTGAGGAACGAGCGAAGTCGCAACCGCCTGGTTGATCTTTCGCAGCAGCGCTAATCTTCCACATACAAATCGACAGGCCAACGAACATTCTCGACCATCTCTGTTGACATTTTTTCAACAGATGATCGGTCTGGGGACGCATCAGATCTGGTCTTGATAGGTGGCGAGCAGCCTGAAGCCCACGTCGAAACCCGGTTTTCTTCCTGCTCCTGCGGCGTGGTCGTCTCACCTCCTGCGCCCATGCATTGCAACTCGTTTTCCCGTGGTTGGAAGCCGTGCCGGCGTTTCCTGTCCTCCGTGCTGCACCTTGTCTTTTTCCTTGCCGTGTCCTTTGCGCTTGCTCTGGGGCTGCCGAGTTCGACCGGCGCAATCGGCATGGCACGGGCTGCGCTGCCTGGCGCACTTGGCGCCGCCCTGCCCGCTTGCGACCCGAGCAACCAGAGCTGCACGTCTGGGCCGGGTACGCCGGTCGCAGAGCCTTCCGGCACGGCCAGTTGCGGCCCCGGCGCGGGCGGCGCGACCGCCTGCGGCAGTGGCCCGGCGACGATGGGCAACCAGTCCGGCACCAATCAGGGAGCGGGCAATCCGATCAACGTCATCAACGGCAACAAGACCCAGCGTGAAGAAGACATGCCGGCGCTGCCCGGCGTGCTCGGCCTCGAAATTGTCCGGCATTACAACAGCGCCTACAGCACGCCGCAGGCAGCCTCCGGCATCGTCGGCCGCGGCTGGAAACTTTCTTACGAAACTGATTTGTACGTCATCGGCCGCACGATCCAGATTCTGCAAGCCGACGGCACCCGGGTGATCTTTCAGCGCGACCCAGATCACCCTGGCAACTGTTCGACTGCCGATCCTGCCAATGGCCAGCTGCGCATCGCGCGCACCCGGCGCGGCGAGGAATACACCTGGACCTGGCGCAACGGACGCACGTTGCTGTTCACCAGCGATGGCAAGCTGGTGCAGATCGCAGTGCCGACCGGTGAATTCGTCAGCCTGCAGCGCGATCACCGTGGCATCCTGCAGCAGGTGACCGATCCGCAGGGGCGGCAGTTGCGGCTGCAGTATCCGGATCGCGCGACGGCATCGGCGAACCGATCGTTTCGCGGCGTGGTGACGATTACCGGCCCGCTCGGTGTCTACGGGTATCGCTACGGCAGCGCTCTGCCACCGGATGCGGCAACAAAAACGGCAACTGCCGTGACGAATCGCGCGACGACCGACGCAGCGAACGTTCGGGCAAATCTCGTTTCGGTGTCCTATCCTGTCGCCGGGACCGGACGTCTTTATCACTACGAAGACGCGCGGCATCCGACCTTGTTGAGCGGCATCAGCCTGCTGGAACCGATTTCTGGCGAGCCTGCTGCACGGCGTATCGGCACCTATCTGTACGACCGCGACGGCCGCGCGATCCTGACGGTGCGCGGCATGCCCGCACGCCTGCAGACCGGCCAGGATGACAAGCCGATCGCGCCGGCGCGGCTGGTTGAAGGCACCGGCATCGGACAGGTCACGCTGGATTTTTCAGGACCCGGCGCGACGATTGCCAGCAACAGCCTTGGCCAAAAAACCGTCTACCGACATGCCATCGTCGCCGGCGAATTCCGTCTGCTGGAAGTACGCGGCGCCGGCTGCCAGGACTGCGGCGAGACGAATGTGCGCTATGGCTATGACCGCTTGGGCCGGCTGACCGAGACCACGCGCCTGCGGTCTGATGGCATGCTGATCGCGGCGACCCGAACGGTGCGCGATGCCAGCGGCCGGCCGCTATCGATTCAACAGATCG
>JAYTLK010000117.1:0-4735 GCA_043729515.1 Herminiimonas sp. | reverse complement strand
TCATCGCAGCCGGCTTCCTGCAGCACATGCCGGTCAACTGCATGCTCCACGCCTTCGGCCACGACTTCCAGGCCCAGCGTATGACCCAGCCCGATGATTGCCTTGGTCACTGCCAGATTGTCGGCTGACAAGTGCATGTTCTGGATGAACGAGCGATCGATCTTCAGCTTGTCGATCGGGAACCGGTGCAGGTAGTTCAGGCTTGAATAGCCGGTGCCGAAGTCATCGATCGATAATGAAAAGCCGTGCGCCTTGATTCGGTCCAGCACCAGGATCGTGGCGGCGACGTTATCCATCAGCAGCGACTCGGTCAGCTCCAGTTCGATCTGCCCGGCCGGCACGCCATGCCGTGCGATGGTGCGCAAGAGCAGCGGCACCAGTTGGTCATCATTCAATTGCATTGCCGACAGGTTGATCGAAATCGGCATCGGGCCGACGCCTTGCTCGCGCCAGAGCTGATGCTGGCGGCAGGCCTGGCCGATGATCCAGGCGCCAATGCCGACGATCAGGCCGGACTCTTCTGCCAGCGGGATAAACCGACCAGGGGGAATCATGCCCTCGGTCGGATGCTGCCACCGCACCAGGCTTTCGACGCCGGCAATGCGGCCGCTGCGGGCGTCGATGCGAGGCTGGTAATGCAGCAGCAGCTCGTTGCGCGCCGCTGCATGGCGCAGATCGCTTTCCAGGTGCAGGTGGCGGGTCACGCGGGTGTTCAGCTCGGGCGTGAAGAACTGCACGTTGTTGCGACCCAGTTTTTTCGCCTGATACATTGCGGAGTCCGCATGACGCATGAGGCCGGCGATGTTGTCGCTGTCATCCGGATAGATCGCCGCGCCGACGCTGCAGGAAACATACAGCTCGGCGCCGTCGACCAGGTGCGACTGGCGCACTCCCGGGATCAGCCGTTGCTCGACGATTCGACCGATCTCCTCGGCATTCTGGATGTTGTTCAGGATGACGATGAATTCGTCGCCACCGAGACGCGCCACGGTATCGCCTTCACGGACGGCCCCGGTCAATCGGTTGGCGACTGATCGCAGCAGATCGTCTCCGACCTGGTGGCCGAGCGAATCGTTGATGTTCTTGAAGCGGTCCAGGTCCACGAACAGGACGCCGATGCGGGTCCGGGCCCGCCGCGCCTGCTGAATCGACAGCGTCATCCGTTCGTCGCAGGAGAATCGGTTCGGCAGGCCCGTCAGCGCGTCGTGGTGTGCGAGATAATGGATACGCTGCTCGCTGGCCTTGCGCTCGGTGATGTCGAGCGACATGGCGATGAAATGCCGCGTCTGGCCGTCGGCGTCGCGCACCGCATTCATCACCAGCCAGGCGGGATAGGGATCACGGTCTTTTCGGTTGAGCCAGATTTCACCTTGCCAGGAGCCTTTCACGGAACTGGCGTGACGGATCGTGTCGAACAGATCCGGGGGATTGCATGCGGCCATCAGGAACTCCGGTGACTTCCCGACCAGATCATGCATGTCGAACTGCGAGCCGCGCCGAAATGCGAGATTTGCCGTCAACATGCGGCCGCATTCGTCGAGCACCACGATGTTCTCCGACGAGGCTTCGAAGACCTTGGCCCAAAGTGCCAGGCCGGACTCCATCTGCTTCATGCGGTTAATCGGCGTAAATGTGGTCAGCACCGCCGGCTGGCCTTGATAATGCAGACGCCGGGCCGATACCAGCGCCCAGGAGGGCGTGTCGCCGGCGCCCCAGCTGAGCTCGAATTCATCGACCATGCCGGTGTCGCTCAACATCTGGAAAAACCGACTGCGCAGGGCCGGCGCCATGCCACGCTGCCATGGATTGACCTGCGCGCCGCCCAGCCAGGCCGTTGCTGCTTCATTGGCATGCAGGACCCGGTGGTCCGGCACCGAGGTGACCATGAGCGGAATCGGGATTGCCTCGATCAGGGCGCGCTGCGCCTCGGCAGCGCTGGTCTGCGCCACCAGATCCTGCTGATCGATGCGCTGGGAGTCCAGTTGCTGCAGCATGCCATTGAAGCCGGTCACCAGACGGCCGATCTCGTCGCTGCTCTCCCAACCGGCGCGCAGGCGATAGTCGCCCGAACTGCGAACCCGCGCCGCCACCCCGGCCAGCTGACGGATCGGAATCGCGATCTGCCGCGCCACCAGGAACACGAGCGTGAGAATCAGGGCCATGAGCAGCAATGCCGTGCCCAGATGCAGCCACATGCGGTGGAAAGCCTGGTCGTTTCGCGCTTGCAGAAGACGCTGCAATTCGGCCTGCGAAGTCGACCAGGCAGCGCCGAGCGCATGCACGACCGTACTGGCGGTGCCGGCGGCTGGAATGCCGATCGTGGTATCCCCGTCATCATGCATGCCTGCCCGTTGCTGCGTTTCCGCTCGAAAACTTTTGACGGCAGCCAGGAGCGCGACTTCGGCTGGCGCCAGGCGTGCATTGAGCAACGGGCCACTGGCGTCAAATGCTTCCCGGTAGTCACTCTGCATGCCTGACAACGTGGCGTCGATCCGTCCCTCCAGGATCAGCAATGCCGTCTGTTGACGCGCCCGCGCGGCTTGGGGGACGGCTGCCATCTCCCAGCTCAGACGATCGATGCTGTCGATGATCTCCAGCAGTTCGGGAAAGCGCAGCACCACCAGCGACATCGTGTAATAGCTGTCGAGGTCCGGATCGAGAATCAGGTTCGACTGGTTGCCGATCCGCGTCAATAATGCGCGTCCCGCGCTCAAGGCCGATTCCACCGGCTGCGCTGGCGGCACGGCGCTAACGCTGGTGCTGCTCGTCGGGATCCTGCCTGCCGAACGGCCCAGTTGACCGAGTGCGGTGGCAAAGCGCGCCGCCAGCGTGGCGCTTCCCATGTCTGCGCCGACGCGTGCCTGCGTTTGCGTGACGCGCACGGCTGCGGCGGCAATTGCTGCAGCGGCCGGGGCCTGCCCTGTCGCACTGATGCCGGCCGCTGCGTCGCCCCGTGCGGCGCCGGTGCGTTCGACAACGGCAAGCAAGGCATCGCGCACCTCGGCGATGTATTCGTTGCCCAGACTTTCCTTGTCCGTGAAATTGATCGCGATATATTTTTCATTGATCAGAATTCCGGAAATGAAAATGACCGTGGTCAAATCGAGAAAATAGATCAGTGCAAGTTTTTGCCCGACGTTCAGGCTGCCGATGATGCGGGAAAGGCGGGAAGGCATGGCAGTGACCGGAAGTAAAAGTTCCTCATGAGAAGCAACTTTAGTGCCCGTAATTTCCTCAAAGAAACTTTATTCCATCATCATTTATTGGTGCAATCGGCGAGCAAATCGCGAATCGTCCGCGTCTTTATCGGGAAGCTGCACCAGCATGATGCGTTTCTCAACGTAGTCCGGTCCACCACGGTTGAATCCGGATCGGCGCACGAGAATCCCCAGGACGCAAAACGGTTTGCCAGCGTCAACCCCGGTGAGAATTGTCAAAACCGTTGAGAAATGATGGCCTTACAGTCAACTTGTCTCATCAATCACCCCTTCCCACCGGAGATCGTCATGCCCGCCGACGCAGCAGCCCGCCCTTTTTTTCCGCCTGTGTTCGCGCCGGCACAAATACGTTGGCGCGCACCTGCCGGCCGGCTGCGTTCGTGCGGCCGCGCGCTGGCTACTGCTTGCCTGTTGCCGGTCATGCTGGCCGGCTGCACGGCGATGGCGCCAGGAATGCATTTCGACCAATCCCAGATACCCGCCACGCCAGTGCAGGCCAAGGACCCGATCATTCGGCCGATCACGCCAGAACTGGTGCAACAGGAAAAGCAGGTGCGCCAGCAGCAGAGCATGGCGAACCTGAGCACGCTGACGGCCACCAGCCGACCCTATACGATCGACAGCGGCGACGTGCTTTCGATTACCGTCTGGGATCATCCCGAACTGACCAGCGCACAGTCGGTCAGCGGCGCCGCACTGGAGGCCCTGCCAGCGAACGCGACGCCGGCCGGCTTCATGGTCGACCACCGTGGCAACGTGCAGTTTCCCTATGCCGGCATGCTGAAGCTGGCCGGGCTGACGGAAGATCAGGCACGCCATGAGCTCTCGCGCAAGCTCGCCTATTACATCACCCGCCCCGACGTGACGCTACGGGTGCAGTCCTACCGCAGCAAGCGGGTCTATGTCGATGGCGAGGTGCGCACCCCCGGCATGGTTGCCATCAACGACCTGCCGATGACATTGGTCGAAGCATTGAACCGCGCCGGTGGCGCCCTGCCTGCAGCTGACCAGAGCCGGATCGTGATCGTGCGCGATGGCGTGTCCTATCCGGTGAATCTGATGCAGCTGGTGCAGCACGGCGTCGATCCCGCCGGCATCATGCTGACCAGCGGCGACGTCGTGCGCGTGGTGTCGCGTGAAGAGAGCAAGGTCTTCGTGTCCGGCGAAGTCATGACGCCCAGGGCGCTGACCATGCACAACGGCCGCCTGACCTTGAATGAAGCATTGGGCGAGGCCGGTGGCATCAATCCGAACAGTGGCGACGGTCGGCAAGTCTACGTGATACGCAACGGCGGCGATGCCCAGCCCCTGGTGTATCACCTGAACGCCCGTGCGCCGACCGAGCTCGCTTTGGCCGAGGAATTCGAACTCAGGCCAAAGGATGTGGTGTATGTCGACGCGACTGCGCTCACTACCTGGAGCCGGGTCGTCAACCTGGTGTTGCCGAGCGCGTTTTCCGGCGCCGTGTCGTCGGCTGCGACATTCCGGGCGATCCGATGAGCCAGCGGCACGCAGCG
>JAYTLK010000116.1:0-24521 GCA_043729515.1 Herminiimonas sp. | reverse complement strand
AAGTCGTGAAAGCCTATTTCGCACGAACCCTGGCCGACCGCAGCGCGCAACCATGAACATCGACCAGACATCATTGCGCAACACCATTCACCTGCGCTTGCGCTGTAACGACTGGGAATCGGTCCGCTCGACGGTGCGCATGCCGCTTGATGCAAGCGCCGAGGAACAGCATGAGACGCTGGGCTGCATCACGGATTTTCCGGCGCTGACAACGGGACAGTGGGAATTTCTGCGGCCGGAGCTCGATCGCCTGGGCATCGTCTATGACTACCTCGACCATTCGCGCCAGGATGCGCAGTGGGTTTCGCAATTGGACACGCAACGTCGCTGAGGTTGCAGCGGCCCGCTGCTGCCTACCCACCATCTGTGCGCGATACCGTACAGAAAGGTTGTACGTAGAGTCATACAATCCCGTCGACGCCGTTTCCCTCCGAACCGGCCATGCTGCGATAGTGCCGCTGCGAAGGGAGAACCGAATGATCGACCACGCCGAAATTCGCGAGGCCAGTCTGCTCGTCGTCGACGACAATCTTGACAATATCGAACTGCTGTTGGCAGTGCTGGCGCAGGCCGGCTACACCAATGTCAGTGCGACCTCGACATCGACCGAAGTGGCGGACCTGCATTCCCGCCATTGTTATGACCTGATCCTGCTGGACATGCAGATGCCGGGTCTGAACGGGCTCGATGTGATTCGGGAACTGCGTGACGTGGAGCAGGAGGCCTACGTGCCGGTGCTGGCCATCACTGCCAACCCGGGTTACAAGATCGCGGCGCTGCAAGCCGGTGCCCGTGACTTCATAACCAAGCCCTTCGAGCTGGAAGAAGTGCATCAGCGGATCCATAATCTGCTGGAAGTACGCTTGCTGTACAAAAAGGTGGCCGAGCAGGGCCGCATCCAGAAAAAGATGGCGTTGCATGATGCCCTGACCGGATTGCCGAACCGGCGGCTGTTGGAAGACCGGATCGACACCGCGCTACATCATGCGCGCCGCAGCGAACGCATGATGGCAGTGTGCTACCTGGATCTCGACGGGTTCAAGCAGGTCAATGATCTGCATGGGCATGCGTGTGGCGATCGCCTGCTGCAGATGGTCGCCGAGCGACTTTCCGGCGTCACGCGCCAGCAAGATACGGTTGCACGCATCGGCGGCGATGAATTCATCATGCTGCTCTCCGATCTGGACGACCTGAACGATGTCATGCGCCCGGCACTGAAGGTGCTCGACGTGATGGCCTTGCCATTCAATATCAATGGCTTGTATTTGCAGATTACGGCCAGCATCGGCATCGCTGCTTATCGCCTCGATGCGGAGACCGTGCCTGACCTGATTGCCCGCGCAGACCAGGCGTTGTATGACGCAAAACGGGCAGGGCGAAATTGCTTTCACATCGCGCAGGTGTGCGAGCGTCCCGCCGCCGCCCCTGCAGGCCTGCGCCGCGAGCTGATCCGGACGATGCAGGTTGCGCCTGCGATTGCCTGAGATGGAGCCAGGCTTGCTGCGGTGGATGCTCCTGCTGACTGCGGCTGGCACCGGAGTTGCCGTGGGTGTTCTCGCCGCCCATTGGAAACGTCGCAATGGCGCGCTCTGGATGATCTACGGCATGGTCACTTTTGGCGCAGCCGGCTTGGTGCTGGCAGGGTTGCCGCGCCTCGAACGACGTCGCCTGCCGGGTGTACGCGACGGGGGCGCCAACTGGCATGGCTGAGCTGTCGGCGTTTCCGATGCGCGCCACGGCTTTGGTGCGCCGGTTGCCGATTGATCGATTGTTCCGCCTGCAGCCAGGACAACCGGGCGCAGCGCTGCGTTCGTTCGCAGCCTAACTGGCGGGGCGCTGAACCAATTGATGTCTTCTGGGCCTTAGCAAAGCGTGCTCATGGAGACAGTCATGAAATTAAGGGAAGCGCCAGACGAAGCGAATCTTTTGACGTTCATCGAGCGGAATCACGAAAAAATACTCGAACAGTGGGAGCGATTTGCAAGAAGCATTCCAACCGCGCACCATCGGGACCCCGGTGCGCTGCGCGACCATGCTGTCGGGATTCTCCGCACGATCGCTTCCGACTTGAAGGTGACGCAGACACCGTTCGAACAGTCGGAAAAATCAAAGGGGCACGCGCCAGAGGGCAAGCGCGATACCGAAGCTGAATTGCACGGAGCCGATCGGTACACCTTCGGCTTTACGGTCAATGATGCAATTTCCGAGTTCCGCGCCTTGCGTGCGAGCATTTTGAGATTGTGGAACGAAGCGAATATAGGCGCACCGGCAATTACAAGCGCGGAGCTGACGCGCTTCAACGAAGCAATCGACCAGGCGCTGGCAGAGTCCGTCAGGCGCTTGATGCGCGAGAAGGATCAGCACACACGTCGCTTCGATACCCTGCTGTCGTCATCGCCGGACCTGCACTTCATCATTGACATCGACAGCCGCCTGATTTACGCGAATCAGGCGCTGAGCAATCAACTCGCCAAGTCGCAGGAGCAAGTCGTCGGCGCAAGACTCGATGCCCTTTGCCCGGGGCTCGTGCCGCGCATCACGTCTGACCTGTACAAGGTAGTCGACACGCGCAAACCGCTGCATGGTGAAACGCGAACCCCTGGACCGGACGGTGCCGACGTGACGTACCGCTACGTGTTTCTGCCAGTGCTCGATGACGCGGGAAAAGTCGATTCGATCACGGGAACGGCACAAAACATCTCGGAACTGCGGACCTCCGAAGAAAAAAACCACAGAAACGCTTACTACGACAGCCTGACCCGGCTACCCAATCGTGTCCTGTTTCACGACCGCCTGGAGCAGAACGTCAAGCATGCGGAACGCACGGCAAATCCGCTTGCGTTGATGTTCATCGATCTTGACAGTTTCAAGGAGGTCAATGACCTCTCGGGGCACGCAACAGGCGATGAATTGCTGGTGGAAAGTGCACGCCGAATCCAGGCATGCGTGCGTGGCAGCGACACCGTTGCCCGCATCGGCGGTGATGAGTTCACCGTCATCCTCAGCGAGATACACGACCTTCTCCACATCGAAATCCTGGCGCAAGCCATCCTCGCCGAACTGGCCAAACCGTTTCTGATTGGTGCCTCGACCTATTTGATTTCAGGCAGCATGGGCATCACGTTGTGCCCGCAGGACGGACGCACTCCGGATGAGTTGTTGCGCAATGCCGACCAGGCGATGTACGTGGCCAAGCAAGCGGGCCGCAACTGTTTCAGCTATTTCACCGCTGAAATGCGCGATTCCGCCTGGGCCCGCCTCAAGATCATCGACGAACTGCGCGAGGCGCTGGTGCAGCGTCAGCTCGAAGTTTACTACCAGCCAATCATCGATCTTGCGAGTGGTTCAATCGTCAAGGCCGAAGCGCTGGTGCGCTGGCATCACCCGCAAGGCGGTCTGGTATTGCCCGATGTTTTCATCGGACTTGCCGAGCAAGCCGGCCTCATCGGAAAAATCGACTCCTGGGTACTCGGAGAGGCGGTAACGCACGCCCGCCGATGGAGTGCGCTGCTGGGACGCCCGTTCCAGATCAGCGTCAATAAATCGCCCGTCGAGTTCATGAATGCCGCCATGATGGAAACCTGGGACAGTGACCTCGCGGTGTTCTGGCAGGCGCGCGAGCAGATTGCGATCGAGATCACCGAAGGTATTCTGCTCAACGACTCATGCACGGTCAGGAAGCGGCTCGACCTCCTCAAGCGAGGCGGCGTGCAATTCGTGATTGACGATTTTGGTATTGGCTATTCATCGATGTCGTATCTGAAAAAATTCAAGGTCGATTTTCTGAAAATTGACCAGTCGTTCATCCGGGACATGATGGACAGCACTGAAAACAGCGTGTTTGCCGAGACGATCATCGTCATGGCCCACAAACTTGGATTGAAGGTCATTGCCGAGGGAGTCGAGACGACCGCGCAGCGCGACTGGCTGAAGGCGATGACCTGCGACTATGCACAGGGCTTTCTTTTTTCAAAGGCCGCCTCGTCCGACCGTTTTACCGAGATGCTCGAGTTCGGCCTGATCTGAACACCGGCAAGTGCAGGGCGTTTTGTTCGTCGCCATCGGCCTTGGTATTGGCAATGACGGCCCGGCTCGTCCTGCAACACTTTTTCGATTTTTTTTCTGACCGAGATTGTTTTTTTTACAGGCCTTTGAACTGTCTCTTCTGGAAAATGGCTTCCTGTACAGCCATGCATGTTCTCCAGGACGAAACAGTGCTTGTTTCAGTGCTGACGCCAGTTGGCCGACTTTTACTCCTTGTTTTTTTTCTTCGCCTTTTTCTTCGCCTTGCCCTGCTTGATCAACAGGTCGGCCAGCACCTTGTTGCCATCGGCGGGTGCTGCCAGGATGCGTGCAATGTCCGTTTCGCCATCGAAGCGGTACAGGTCCTTCGAGGGCAGCACCTGCAGAATCGGACCGTGCTTGCAATGGCCCAGGCAACCGCTTTTCTTTACCTTGATCCACGGCTGGTCGGCGCAGGCCAGCTTGGTCTCCTTGCGCAGCGTTATTGCGCCGGACGCAGCGCACGAGCGCCGGTCAGGACCACGGTCATTGATGCAAAACAGCAGCGTGATTCTTTCTGGCTTGGGCATGTCAGGTCCTGGCTGCAGGGTGGTGTCGACGATGCGCTTACTGCACGGCTTGCATCAGCGTCTGGACGTGGATCGCACTGCAAGTGGCCAGCGCATCGAGGCTGTAGCCGCCTTCGAGCACCGACACGATGCGGCCGTCGCAGCATGCATCGGCAATCTTCATCAGCTCGGCCGTGACCCAGCGGTAGTCATCATCCTGCAACTTCAGTTCGGCCAGGGGATCGTCGGCATGGGCGTCGAAGCCGGCCGAGATGATGATGAATTGCGGATCGAACTTGCGCAGCGCCGGCAGGATCACTGCTGCCGTGCGTTCGCGAAAGGTGGCCGAATCGCTCCCGCGCGGCAGCGGCACGTTGACGATGTTGCCGGCCACACCGTGTTCGGCCGCCGCACCGGTACCGGGATAAAACGGCGACTGATGGCTTGACGCATAGAACAACTCGGGCCGGTTGTAGAAAGCCGATTGCGTGCCGTTGCCATGATGGACGTCGAAATCGACGACGGCAACCCGCGACAGGCCATAGGTGTCAAGCGCATGGACGGCGGCGATTGCGGCCTGGTTGAAGATGCAGAACCCCATCGCCCGGTCCGGCTCTGCATGATGGCCGCAAGGGCGGGTGGCGCAGAAGACGTTGCGCGCCTCGCCGGCCATGACCGCATCGACGCCGGCGCAGGCGGCGCCGACGCAGCGCATCACCGCTTCCCACGAGCCGGGTGACATCACGGTGTCGCCGCCATCGAGCGTCGCGTAACCGGCTGTCGGGGCCAGGTCGGCCACTTCATCGATGAAGGCCGGGTCGTGGATCAGTTCGACCTGCTCGCGATTGCCCAATGGCGCCTCGCGCCATTCGATGCCGGAAAATTCCGGTGCGCGCAGGGCTTGCAGCACGGCTTTCAAGCGCTCGGGCGACTCGGGATGATGATTGCCGGGACGATGCGCAAGACAGGCTTCGTGGGTGTAGACGATGGTGGTCATGTGGTCCTCGAAAAAAGGTCGATGGCGCGATGCAATTCTTGTATCGGAGTCTGCTTCGAATGCTACAGGATTCAGGCGGGACGGTGCGCCAGTGCCGCGGAATCGATGCCGGTGAATCGTTTTATCAGGGCAGCGCCGTCGTGCATCAGGAATGTCTTGAACGCGTCGGCCACTGGGGGCAAGACCTTGTGCCGCCGGTGCACGACGTACCAGTCCAGCATCAGGGGAAAGCCCTTGACGTCGAGGACCACCAGACTGCCCGACAGCAGCTCGCGGCTGACCGTATGGGATGACAGAAAGCTGATGCCCATGCCGGCAATGACCGCCTGCTTGATGGTTTCGGTGCTCTTGATTTCCATGGTGATGTTGAGCTGGTCGATATGGCGACCAAGACCGTCCTCCATCGAGTTCCAGGTGTCGGAACCTTTTTCGCGCACGACGAAGGATTCGCGCACGATCTGGCGCACGGCAATTGCGCGGCTTGCGGCCAGGCGATGCCCGGGTGCGGCGACGATCACATAGGGATGCGGCGCGAAGGATTGCGCCACTGTATCGGTACCATGCGGCGGGCGCACCATGACCGCCAGATCGGTCTGGTTCTCGCTCATCCGGTGCAACAGTTCCTCGCGATTGAAGACGCCCAGGTTCAGCGTCACGCCGCTGTGGCGCTGCGCAAACTCCACCAGGAGGCGCGGGAAAAAATAGTCGCCTGCGCTGATGACGGCCACATTCAGCTGCCCGCCGGAGATGCCCTTGAACTGGGTCATCGCATCTTCGGCTTCACGAAACTGGTTGATGATTGCACGGCTATGGCCCAGCAACGCGACGCCAGCCGCCGTGAGGAACACTTTCTTGCCGAGTTGCTCGAACAATGCCACGCCGGCATGGCCTTCGAGCGCCTTGACCTGGCTCGAGACCGCCGGTTGGGTCAGGTGCAGTTCCTCCGCCGCGCGGGAAAAACTCAAGCGCCTGGCAACGGTCTCGAACACTTTCAATTGACGCAGGGTCGCATTTTTCAAGGGAGAACTTCCGGCTGATTCATAAATGAGAGGTAATGATTATCCATAATATCTTTAACTAGTGCTAATCGTTTTCGCGGACTACCATCTCGTCACTCTGATGCTCCATCCAACCGGTTCTCAACCGAATCTTCAAGGACACCGCCATGACCTATCGCCAAGACAGCCAGACCAGCCAGTTGCCTGCCGTCGACCTGCATCGCAATGCCTACAATGCCGCGTTCTACGAACTCGGCCTGGGCTGGCATTGGGATGAGCGGACCTACGAACACCTGCGGCCATTGCAATGTGACATCGCGCGGGTGAAAACTTACATGGAAAATCATCAGTCGCACCTGCTGCGGGCATACGATCCGGCATTCTTGGCCGGCGCCATCGAAGATGCGAAATCGCGCTGCTATGCAGTGATGCTGGAGGGCGGAAATGCCAGGGCTGGCCATGCGGATTGGGCTGCGCTGCAGTGCCGGCAGATCGGGCACTGAGCCACAGGTGTTGCAAACTCCAATCGCGTTCGCAATATGAATTCGAATTCGACTTCACCGAGCCGCGCCAGGACCAGCTCAGCGCAGGCTGGCCGACCGCCGCGTGCGTCACACCATGCTTCAACCCACGCTCCAACCCGTGCTCCAACCCGTGCTCCAACCCGTGCTTCCACCCGTGCTTCCACCCGCTTGCCGCCGTTGTCGCTGCTGATTCCAGGGCGTTGATCGTCACTTTGCCGGCGGATGCATCGGTGCCGGTCGAGATCGTCGGCCAGGCGCAAGTGCGGCAATCCCGGCATGCGCGACCTGTGCATTCCCGGTCGATCTGACGCTGGAGATGCCGACTGTGCCGGCACAGTGACCGTCGTGCACGGCGGTACGCTGCCCACTAGCATGCCTCCCAAGTTCTGCACGCTGATGAAGGAAAACCGCCGGCCACCACGATAAGCCGGATGCGGGTCATCGCCCAATAGTGGTGAATCGGCGACGAATGACATGATTTGCAGTTACTGACGGGACAATCGTTTTATCCTTGAGAAACTTTTGATCCTGTCGCTCCCGCGATCCGCATGTCATGACGCCTCTATTTTCGACCTCCATCACGATCCCGGCAAGTCTCGTTCGACGATACAAGACAATGCCGCTGGCCATTGCGGCCACCCTGCTCCTGGCATCTTGCGGTGGTGGTGGCGGTAACAGCGGCAGTTGTGTCGGTAGCGCGGCGGTCTGCAGTCCGGCAAAAGCGAGCGCCGCGCCGAGCAGCACGGCCACGACCGCGGTCGGCAATGCGGTCTTCGCCGCCTCGACCACGGTGGCCGGCCAGTGTATCGCCCCGCGCCCGGCAGGCACTGTCGACGCCTATACCGGCGCGGTCTACAACGATCGCGTGGGAAGCCTTGGCACGGAGCTGAACTGGATCCGCTCCTTCGTCAATGAAACCTATCTTTGGTTCGATGAAGTGCCGGTGATCGATCTTGCAAAATACGTGGTGGGCGCGACCGTTGATTACGTCGAGCCGGCCGACAACATCAAGACCCAGCGCACGCTTGCCACGACTGCCGACGCCACGGAAGCGTTTTTCAACAGCCAGCGCACGCCGCTGCTCTCGGCATCCGGCAAGCCGAAGGACCGGTTCCATTTCATTTATCCGACGCCGGAATGGAGCGCCTTGTCACAAGCAGGCGTGGCGGTAGGCTACGGCTTCGATGTCGCGCTGTTGTCGAGCAGGCCGCCGCGCAAGGCAATCGTCGCCTTCACGACGGCCGGATCGCCGGCTGAAGCGAGCCGCATCGTGCGTGGCACCGAGATCGTCAGCGTTGATGGCGTCGATCTCGCCAGCGGCAGCGATGTGGCTACCCTCAACAAAGGCCTGGTGAGCCCGGCCGCCGGCAAGATCACGACGTTTGAAGTACGTGATCCGGGCAGCACCATCACGCGCACGGTCAGTCTAACGGCTGCTGCCACGGCGACGCCGCCGGTGCAAGACGTCACGCTCCTGCCAACTGCGAACGGCACGGTTGGCTACTTGCTTTTCAACGACCATGTTGCCACTGCCGAATCACAATTGGTCGCCGCCGTGAATCAGTTCAAGGCAGCCGATGGCGGCGCCGGCATCAGCGACCTGGTGCTCGACATCCGCTACAACGGCGGCGGCTTTCTCTACATCGCCTCCGAACTGGCGTACATGATCGGCGGCAGTGCGGCCACCAGCGGCAAGGTTTTCGAAGGCTTGGCCTACAACAGCAAGACCGCAACCGATCCGGCCCGGGACAACACGCCGTTCTATGCCACGACTTCGGGACGCGACGGCGCCCGTGGCCAGATACTGCCCCAGTTGAACCTGAAACGGGTGTTCGTGCTGACCGGCGTGGGCACCTGCTCGGCCAGCGAATCGGTGATCAACGGCTTGCGCGGCGCCGGTGTGCAGGTGATCCAGGTCGGTTCGGCAACCTGCGGCAAGCCGTATGGATTCATCCCCGCCGAGAACTGCGACACCACCTATTTCGCGATCCAGTTCAAGGGCGTCAATGCGGCGGGTTTCGGGGATTACACCGATGGCTTCATCCCTGGCGGCAGCGGCGCCACTGCAGACAACCTGCCGGGCTGCGCCGTGCCGGATGACTTTACGCGCATGCTCGGGGATCCGGCGGAAGGACGATTGGCCGCGGCGCTGCAGTATCGCCGCGACGGCACTTGCCCAGCTATCGCATCTGCCGTGGGCAAGCGCGCGGGCGCACTGGCGAATTCGCTTGCGGAGCCGCGTCTGATACGCAGCCCGTTGAGAGAGAACCGGTGGCTAATGCGGCGTGGAGGATAAGCATTGCCAGAAACGCTTTGCGAGGTGCCGGACGCAATCCGGGTCTACAACGTCGATTGACGTTAGATATCGCCTAGTGCTTGATGCAACGCAGAAAAAAGCGTCTCGCGAACTTTTTCATCGCGGTCAGTTGCAATGTTCGGCTGATAAAGAGCAACCCCGATACTAATGAATTCCGCCATCTGCTTGTTTGACATTTTCGATGAAGTAGTTGCAAGCTGCACCACATGGTGCGCAAGCATATCCGGACAATTTGGCTCAAAAGCCAAATGTGGGCAACGACTGATCACTTCGAAAATCTTTTCTTGCGTCATGAGAGACATGAACGCCCTTTGCTGCCACTGCCGCAGATTGGCGGCTTGACGCGCCTGATTCGTTGGAAGGCAGAGGGGCGCCAAAATATTTTCGATATCCTGGCTTGATTTGGTCGCCCGCTCGACGTGTTGAAATGGTCGAATAAATGCGGGTAGCGAAACTGATCGTAACGCAGAGAACGTGACGAAACTTTTGCAATTGATTTCGGTAAGGCAAAGAAAATTTCTGTTCGTTCAAGCGCCGTGCAAAGTCGAGGCTTGACGATCGCAGCAAAACTGGCCGAATCCTAATATCAAGCCATGCAACCGACACATATAATGCTCGCCGGTCTTCAACCACATCGATCTTCAATCAAGTAAAAATGATCAAGGGGATCAATATCCGGCATTGTTCTGTAAAAATTGGCTAAATTCGTGATGCGGCACCGGCTTCGAAAACAAAAATCCCTGTCCAAAATCACATCCTACCGACTGTAGAAACTGTCGTTCCTGCAAGGTTTCCACTCCCTCGGCAATAATTTTCATTCCCAGTTTCTGACCCATGACGATGATCGCCTCCACGATTGTCCGGCTGTTCGCAAAATCAAGATCGCGAATAAAAGATTGGTCGATCTTAATATAATCAACGTTAAACTTTTTGAGGTAACCCATTGCCGAATACCCGGTACCGAAATCGTCAATCGCGATCTCCATGCCAGCCGCACGATAGTCAGCCAACGTATCTATTATCATTTGTGAATTTTTCAGCAAGACACCTTCGGGAATTTCAACCGATACGTGATTGCACGGAATTTTAAGTCGATGGAGATACTGTGGCCAAGATTCGCTCGCATTGTGCTTTACAAATTGCATGGCAGACATGTTGATGCTGATTTGAATCGGATCGCGGCACGCTTGGTTCCACTTGGCGGCGCAATGTGTGGCTTGATGGAAAACCCACTCTCCAATACTTTCGATTAATCCGAGTTCTTCGGCCAGCGGGATGAATTCTGCGGGATCGATTGCGCCACGTGTTGGATGCGTCCAGCGCAGCAACGCTTCGGCCTTGACGATCCGGCCGGTGGCGAGATCGATGATGGGTTGAAAATGCAGGGTGAGCTGATTTTCTTTCAGTGCAACGCGGAGATCGCGGCCGACTTTGAGTCGTCGTTCTGCATGTTTCTGCATGACTGGCGTGAAGTAGCTGAAACGGTCACGGCCGCCACTTTTGGCGAGATACATTGCCTGGTCAGCGTATTTCAACAGTTGTTCCGGGCTAGAGGCATCGTCCGGGTAGACGGCAATGCCGATGCTTGCAGTAATACTGCAAACAGCGGTAACGCAATTGATTGGTTCCGAAAGCACGAGCAATAGCTTCCTGATCACCATGTCGATCTGGTCAACGGTGGAAAAGTCGGTCAGGATCGCCGCGAACTCGTCCCCTCCGATGCGCGCTGCAATATCTGAATTGCGTGTACACCGAGAAATACGCCGAGCGACTTCGCACAGGACGAGGTCCCCGGCTTCGTGGCCGTACAGGTCGTTGATTTCCTTGAAGCGATCAAGGTCGATGAATAGGAGCGCCACGGTTTTCTTCAACCGATGTGCATGCCTTATCTCTTGCGCCAGGCGATCCCAAAAGAGACGCCGGTTTGGTAATGATGTCAAACCATCATAATTTGCTTTTTCCCACAGCTGTGATTCCAGCTTTTTTCGTTCTGTGATGTCATTGTGAACGGATATGTAGCAAGAGAGATCGCCCGGATCGGTAGGCAGTGGATTTGCTTTGATATTTTGCCAGAACAAGGTGCCGTCTTTCCGGTGATTGAGGATATCGACTTCAAAACCACAATTTGACCGTATTGCGTCCCGCATTATTTCGATCGTTGCACTGTTTGAATCAGGGCCTTGCAAGAGGATGCTAGGTAGACTCCCTATCAACTCCTCTCGATCGAATCCGGTCATGTCGAGAAAGGCTTTATTAGTCCAGTCGATACGGCCAAGACTGTCGGTCGTGATGACCGCAGTCGTGACGCTTTCGATTGCGGTCGCTAAACGATCGATGTGCTGCTGCGCCATTTTCGAATGCGAGATGTCCACCTGGATGCCGGCCGCCCTGATCGGATTACCGGCTTTGTCATGGTAGAAGCATCCGCGTGACAACAACCAGTGAAGCGACCCATCTGGCCAAAAAACGCGAAATTCGACTTCATAAAGACCGCTCTCATTTCGTGCAGTCATGAAGCAACAATCAACTGTTGCGCGGTCATAAGGATGTACGTGGGACAAAAACTTTGAATAACTCCAATGTTCAACTGGCGTGACATAACCGAAGCATCGATCGTGGAGCATCGAGTGTTGCGCAACACCGGTGATGAGATCAAGTTCCCAATCACCGATTCGCGCCGCTTCCAATACAAACAGTCGTCGTCTTTCACTGTCATTAATTTTTTGTTCGGTGTCCCTTTTTTGTTGCGCTTGTTTTTCCGAATCGGTCAGCATCAACTTGCTTCTATCGAATTTTGTTTCCAATAACGCCATGGTCACGGTTGCAAGTTCGCGCAGAATGATGTCGTCCGTCAGCCCGGCTTGATGACACTCGGCATCGAGTACGCAAAGCGCGCCGAGCATCATTCCGTCTTGCGTTTGCAAAACAGCGCTGGCGCAGAAGGATTGCTCGAACGCGAGTTTGAGCTCGGAGCGGACGGCTGCTTCCAGGTCAATTTTCGATTCGCTTCCAATCAACGCTTTTTTACGAGAGTAAACAGTTGAGTCGAAGGCAATCTCGTGGGCTTTGATTCCGTGGCATGACTTGAACCAAAGACGATTGGCATCGATTATGACCAGTACGGCGACCGGCACCTGCAGCAGTTGCGCTGCGAGGAACGTAATTCGGTCATACAACGGCTCTGCAGGTGTATCCAGTATTTTGTATTGATCTAAACATACAAGTCGAGCAACGTTGCCTCGTGAAAGGCTGAGCGGATCCATGTGCATGCCAGTCGGTGTCGTAGAGACTACAAGTCGTCTTGCAAAGGCCAGTATCGATGGGCAGACATCGGCGTTGAGGCGTTTGCTAGCTAAGACAGAACAGAAATCAAATCGTTGCAAAAAATGCAAATGAATAGGAATTTTTGACTTGTTACTCCAACCCACCAACGGCCTCGTCGTGGGAACAGAAACTTGCTTGCACGGGGCCTCAGAGTAATCAAGCCGGCCGGAGGCAACCGAGGTGCTGTTGCTTGGGGCGTCTCGATATTCACCTGCTTCAGATCCCTGCGTACCACTGATACCCACTGCCGTCTTCCCAATAGCCGCCGTTGCCGCCGTGAATATCGTCGAGGCGGTCGACCAGCTCCAGGCGCATCAGATACTTTGCCTGCTTGTAGCCGAGCTGACGTTCGACCCGCAAACGCAGCGGTGCACCATTGCCGATCGGAAGCGTGGCATCGTTGAGTGCGTAGGCGAGAATGGTCTGCGGGTGGTGGGCATCCTCCATGTCGATGCTTTCGTAGTAGGGGCTGGAGCCATCCTTTTCCATCGGATCGGCGCAGTGAAAGACGACATAGCGCGCGGCGCTGGTCGGCTGCACCGCCGCCAACACCTGCGACAACGGCACGCCGGTCCATTTGCCGATCGCACTCCACCCTTCGACGCAGTCATGGCGCGTGATCTGGGTTCGCGGCGGCAACGCCTTGAGCTGGGCCAGCGTGAACTCGCGCGGCGCGGAGACCAGGCCATCGACCCGCAGCGCCCAATGGGCGAACTGGTCCTTGGCAAGCGCCTGATACAGCGCACTGTCCGGGTTCGAAGTGCCGTTGCTGCGAAAGCTCGGCGACAGGTCTGCCATGGTGAATTCCTGCGCCATCGCCTTGCGGGAGACAAGTGTCTTGTGCACCGCGGCGCTGATTTTTTCGCCGCTCGTCAGCACGCGTGGAAACCATTCCGTCTGGTTCAGGCGATCGCATCCGGCGCCGAGCAATGCTGCCAGCCCACCCAGGGAACGGGAAAGAAAGCGCCGACGTGTGTCACGGGAGATCGTCATTTTTCACTTCCTTTTTCTGGCGCTGCAGCGTCGATTGCGTAATACCCGGTGACCATCGAACGCAGATGATTGAACAGTCCGCTGACGACAACTTCAAAGACGTGAATCAGGACGAACGCGACCAGCAGCAGGGCAATGATGAAATGAATCGTCCGCGCCGACTGGCGGCCGCCGAACAGATCAACCCAGCCGGTCATGAAGGCGTCGAGCGTCGGCGACATCGCCATGCCCATCAGGATGATCAGCGGCAGCAGGATGAAGATGACGCCTAGGTACGCAAACTTTTGCAGCACGTTGTAGCGCCGCGCTGCATCACCGACCGGATGCCGGAATTTCAAATGATCGCGAATCGAGGCACCGATTCCGGCCAGGTCGGCGCGGCTCGGCAGCATGTCGCGTCGCAGGTGGCCGCTGGCGATGGAATACACGAGGTAGAAAATGCCGTTGAAAAGCAGCATCCAGGCAAAGAAGAAATGCCACAGCCGTGAGTCGGCAAGGGAATAACTGCCCGGGATCGTCAGCCATGCAGGAAACGCATGCTGGTTGATGCTGCCATCGCTGCGCACCGACACGCCCAGCACGCCGGTGGTGTCGAATTCCAACCCTGCGATGCGCAGGACGCCGCGTGGTCCGGCCACCGTGTTGACTGCCCCGATCTGCAAGACGGCAGGGCGGGCCGAATAGGAAGAATGACCCCAGTAGAGCGACGGATGGGCATTGAAGATGCCGAATCCGCTCAGGAGCAGGACGGTCAGGCAGAGTACATTGAACCAGTGCACCAGCCGGATCGGCAACCGGTGACGGTAATAAAGAACCTTGGCCGGCGGGGCGCCGGTGGCGGCTGCTGCATTGGACATGCTTGTATCCTTGTTGATCGCGACCGGCCCGTGGGGCAGACCGGTCGGGTCTGGTTTGCCTGCCGATGCGGCGAAATTACTTCTTCATTGCATCCTTGGTCATTGGATCAGCCATCATCGCATCCTTTCCCATGCCGTCCTTGCCCATGGCATCGGTCTTCATGGCATCTTTCTCCATGCCGTGCTTTTTCATCGCATCCTTTTTCATGGCGTCTTTTTTCATGTGGTCGGTTTTCATGGCGTCCTTGCCCATGTGGTCCTTGCCCATGGCATCTGCCGCCATGGTGTCGTGCGCCATGCCGTCTTTCTTCATGGTGTCCTGTGCCGAGGCAGCGCTGGCGCACAGCAGGAGGGCCGAGAACATGACGATCGAAGATGATTTCATTTTTACTTCCTTTCGGTGGGTGGGTAATGGGGATGAATCTACTTGCGGCGCAGAGGCAACGCGCGCAATCACGACCGGCCAGGCATTGCACAGCGTGCCGTGCTGACTGCCTGCAGGATGGCGCCGTCGTCGATGTCTTGGACGAAGGCGACGGCGTGCAGATGAGCGGGGTTCCAGTCCGGTGCCAGCGGGACCTGCTGCCGGATCGATGCCTTCCCGGCAGTCAGGGCAACCGGCCCGATCCAGGTGCGCACCGTGGCGTCGTGATGCAGGGTGGCGCCGCTGTTTTCGCCACGGGTGACATGCGACACCAGGGCGCTTTCGGTCAGGGCGACGAACAAGGCCTGACGGCCGGTGGTCGGTGGTGCCATTGCGACGGCATCCAGCGAGATGGCACCAGGTTTCGGCTGCGCCGACGTAAGAGTGATGTGGGCTCCCGGTGGACGGGTGCCGGCCTCGGCGAGCGTGCGTTGCATCGATCCGTTCCAGCTGCGCAGTTCGCGTCCGTTGACAAAAAATTGCGGTGTGTAGACCAGCTTGCCGCCGGCGGCACTGACCAGTGACTGCTGGCGATCATCGAATGTCTTCTGCGCGTACATGTCCTTCCAGCCGATCCGGTCCCAGTAGCTCACATGCAAGGCCAGTGGAATGACTTCCGCACCCGGACCAGCGGCTCGGTGCAGCAGGCGCAATGCCTCGTCCGCCGGTGGGCAGCTGGAGCAGCCTTCGCTGGTGTACAGCTCGACCAGGGCGGCCCGGCTCGGTCCACTCTTGACCTGGCAGGGCGTCTGCGCATGGGACAGTGGCTGGCTCAGGAGGGCCAGGCCTGCAATCATCGAAATCGGTAGGTTCATGGGTGTGCCATTCAATCAAGCGGGTCGTGCATGCTAGTTCGGCGCCTCTTGCGATTCGGTTACAGCGTCGTTGATCTAATTTCATTTCCGCGCCGGCGATCGGCCGTGCCCGCACTTGTCGTCCCGCAGTGAAATTCTTGTAAGATTCGCGGATCATCGAATCTCGGTCTTGAAAAAAAACCGTTCAATGCTGTAACCAATGGCACCGTTTGAACGAATAAAGGAGCGACAGTGCTTGCAGGCGAAATCCGGTTGCGCGACCTGCTGGTGCTTGGGCTTGACGGGAATGAGGTGGCCTATCGCCAGTTCCTCACTGAGCTCGGCGCACACTTGCGCGCTTATTTCAGGCGCCGTATGGGCGGGCTTCCCGATGAGGTCGAGGACCTCGTGCAGGAGGCGCTGTTGGCAGTGCACAATCAGCGGCATACCTACGATCCGTTGCAGCCAGTCACGGCCTGGGTCCATGCGATCGCGCGCTACAAGATGATCGATCTGCTGCGCCGGCGGGGCGTGCATGAAGGGCTGAACGTGCCGCTGGACGACACGCATGAACTTGCCTCCACTGCCGATGGGGACGCAGGCGAGGCCCGGCGGGATGTGCGCCGGCTGCTGGACCGGCTGCCGCCCCATTTTCGATTGCCGATCCAGCACATGAAGATCGATGGCCTGTCGGTGGTCGAAACGGCGCAGCTGACGGGCATGTCCGTGTCGGCTGTCAAGATCGGCGTGCATCGCGGGCTCAAGGCGCTTGCCGCAATGATTCGGGAAAAAACGTGAAGACAGATGAACTGATTGCCTTCCTGGCCAATGGCACCATTGCAGTGGAGCCTGTCGGTGCGCGTCGCCTCGTCACCGGCTGTGGATGGGGGCTGGCGGGAACGATTCTGCTGATGGCGCTGCTGCTGGGCGTGCGGCCGGATCTGGCAAACGCGGCGCATTTGCCGATGTTCTGGGCCAAACTGCTGATGCCCGCGCTGGCGGGCGGTCTGGCATTTCACCTGCTCCGGCAACTGGCGATTCCCGGCAATCGCATCACGGTCGCACCGTTCGCATTGGGTCTGCTGTTGTTGATCGCGGTGGCAGGCGCGGCCGTGGCACTTGCAGGCACGCCAGCCGGTGAACGTGTTGCGCTGGTCCTCGGCAGCACGTGGAAGACTTGTGTGCTGAACATCACGGTGCTTTCGCTGCCGCTCCTGGTCGCCGGCTTTCTGGCAATCAGGGGAATGGCACCGACCCGACCGGTGCTGGCGGGCGGCACGGCCGGCATCCTGGCGGGCGCAACTGCAGCGGCCGTGTATGCATTGCATTGTCCGGAGATGACGGCGCCGTTTCTGGGAATCTGGTACGTGCTCGGCGTGGCAGTCCCGACGGCAATTGGTGCGGTGTTGGGAAAACCGCTGTTGCAATGGTAAAAAACCGGCGCGGGGTCACCGGCCGGTTCTTTCGTGCTTGCCAGTCGCTACCCTGGCTTGTGATCAGCTGACTCCCGGCTGCCGTCGGCAGCCAGCGTTTTCAGGCAGCCTTGCGTGACTTCGCCACATGCGAGGCGATCGCATCCATCAATGGCGGCGACAGGCAGTCGTACGGTGGCAGGCCGAGTTCGGTCAGGCGGCTGCGAATGGCGCCCATGCCGTCGGCTGGCGCGCCGGCTTCGATGATCGACGAGACGAAAGCCGCGAATTCTGCTGGCGCCCAGCCGCTCTGTGGCGAGCGCTCGGTGTGGATGAAGTCCAGGCCGAAGAAAGGATGATTCTGGTTCTCGATGCGCCCGATCATGTGCACGCCGCACTTGGTGCAGGCATGGCGCTGGATGGCGGCGCTCGGGTCGACCACTTTCAGCTTGTCGCCGTTGGCGGTGATGCTGACGGCATCTTTCGAGACGACGGCAACTTGCGAGAACAACGCGCCGGCCGGCTTCCAGCACTTCGAGCAACCGCAGACATGGTTGTGCGCGGTCTGTGCCTTGACGGTCACTTCGACCTTGTGGTCGGCGCAGTCGCACAGCAGGGTGCCGCCCGCGAAACCTGCAGCGGCTGGCTTGACGCCACCGTCGACGGCTGGATGGATATTGACGCTCATGTATGTCTCCTGATGGATTGTCCGGTTCCGGCCGATTCCCTCTTGGCGGAACCATTGTTGAATGGCTGGCATGGTGCAGCAGTTCATCCATAGCAAATACTGCGCCCGAGAATCGATGTGACGGACATCGGCGCTGTCACGCTGACAGGCCCGATCAGCATGGGGTAGTGGCGCGGCGGATCGATCGTAAGCGCAACGGCAGGCGGAACAGCCTGCTCAGATATTGAACATGCCGGCAGGCAGTTCAGCCGCCGCCGCGCCGGGTGTAATGATCGAACCGGGTTAAAAAATCGACGCGGGCAACCTGCGCGAGATCGATGAAGCGAAACGTCACCTGCAGTACCGGCAAGACAAACAGAGCGATGCGCCGCGGCGGCAGCGGCAGCAGATCGATCTCGACCCTGCCGCCGGCCACATCGATGCAGTGGCGTGTCAGTTCACCGGCGATCTCGGTCGATACCGGCGCATGCCGTGTCGCTCCTGGTAGCCAGCGGGCGAAGTCATCGAGCGTGCACCCCATTTCACGCACCAGCGGCGAGTCGATGGTGCGTCCGGCAGGCACCGACTGCCCCGCGTCAGCCACCGGCCACCGGCGGCCAGATCGCCAGCACATCACCCTCGACCAGCGTGCGCGTGGCCCGCTCCGCAGGCACCACATAGACGCCATTGACCAGCACCAGATGCACCAGGGCAGGCGGCACCTGGAAGCGCTGCACCAGGTCGCCGATCGTGGTTTCCGGTGCGATCTCGAGGTCGACCGCATTGTACTTGCGCGCCGCCGGCAGGTAGTCGGTCAGCGTGGCAAACAGCTTGAACGTGATTTTCAAGCAGCGGCCTGCCAGCTGTCCTGTTTCTGGGTACAGGCAATGTAGGCTTCCTTCAGGCGAAACGGATCGGCCATCAGGTGCGCCTTCCAGTGGCCAAGCCGCACCTTCGATTCGATCAGGCCGCGCAAGACGCCGACATGTTCGGTCAGGCCGATGGTATTGGCGCCGACCAGCAGGTCATTGTGGAATTCGAGCCGGATGTATCTGTAGGCGTCGTTGTCGGTCAACTCGGTGCGCTCGCCGCCGGGCACGCCTTCCCATTGGCCGAAGGAGGTCGAGATCAGGCCAAGCGTGTCGAGCACGTTAATCTGCGTCACGCCCTGCTGCACCCGTGCATGGCCTGCCATGTTCATGCCGGCGCAGCGCGCCTGCTCGGCGGCGTTCGGCTGGATCGCCGAGACCACCGTGTGACCCGTGGCCGGGTCGAAGGCTTCGGCGCAGTCACCGGCGGCATACACATCCGCCACCGAGGTCTGCATGTCGGCTCCGACGAGGATGCCGGTGGTGCAGGGAATGCCGCTGTCTTTCACGAATCCGATGTTGGGCTTGACGCCGGTTGCGGAAATGATGACATCGACTTCCAGAAAGGTGCCATTGGAAAGCGACACCCGCAGCGCGCCGCCGGCCTGCGGCTCGATGCGTTCCACACGCGCGCCGGTGAACACGCTGATGCCCTTCGATTCGCACCAGCGCCGGATCATGTTGCCGGCGCCTTCTCCCATCATGCGCGGGACCATCCGTTCACCCATCTCCACCACCGTCAATTGCACGCCCCGGATCACCAGGGCTTCGAGGATGATGCAGCCGATGAAGCCGGCGCCCATTTGCAGGACGCGGGTGCCCTCGTGCGCCGAAGCCATGATCTTGCGCGCGTCTGCCAGCGTCCAGCAGTTGTACACGTTCGGGGAGTCGATTCCGGGGATCGGTGGTTTTGCGGGCACCGAGCCGGTCGCCAGCAACAGCTTGTCGTAGTGCAGGTTACTGCCGTCGTCGAGCGTGACGGATTTCCTGGCGATGTCGATGCGCTGCACGCGCGCCGCCACCTGCTCGATCTTCAGGCGTGAGAAATGATCGGCGCGCTTGCGCAGGTGCGTACCGTGCTCGTCGATGTTCCCGTGCAGCAGATATGGAATCGCCATGCGGGAATAGGGCGGTTCGGGCTCATCGCCGATCAGGATGATGCGATCGGTGGGTTGGTGCTTGCGGATGGTCTCGGCGGCGATCACGCCGGCCGGGCCGTTGCCGATGATGACATGTTGCATTGAGAACCTCGTCACGGTGAGCTACTTGAAGGATGAATGCGCCTGCGGGTGCAATGTCAGCGTATTCGAAAACTTGCGCGAGACCACAAACAGCAACGCAGGCCGGCAGGATGATCCCGCTGGCCTGCGCTGTATTTGCGCGCGGTGTCGCGCCGGGGTGTGCCAGCGTGACACCATGTCCGATCTCGCCTACAAGCTCAGGCGGCTGCGGGTTGCCTCGGTGAGCGTGCCCTCCGGTGTCCAGCCGCGCTCGGCGTAGTACTCCGGCAGCATGGTGTCGAGACCGCTGACCATGCCTTTTGCCGGGCCGGTCTTGGCGGCTTCGGTCATCAGGCGTTTTGGCAGGTTGTCGTCGGCCTTGGTGAAGCCGGCGCGGTTGTTGAAGTCGCGCTCCATGTTCCAGATCCGCTCGCCGATCAGATTCAATTCATCGAGCGTGTATTCCTCGTCGCAGGCGGCATGCAGTTGCGGCTGCAGGTCGGCCATGGTCCAGGCGAAGGTCGTGAAGACGCACACGCCGGCCGAGTCGAATACCGCCGTCGCATCCTGGAATGCCTTCACGAGTCCGGCCTTGCCCTCGGTATGCAGCGGGTCGGTCTTGATCGGAATGCCCAGCACTTCGGAGGCCACCGTGTAGCCGCGCAGGTGGCAGGCGCCCCGGTTGGAGGTCGCGTACGCCAGGCCCATGCCCTGGATGCCGCGCGCATCGTAGGCTGGGAATTCCTGGCCCTTGACGCTCATCGACAGATCCGGATGGCCGTATTTTGCGGTCAGCCGCTTCGAGCCCATGGCGATTTCGCGGCCGAAGCCTTCGCCCTTGACGGTGATTTCTGCGAAATGCGTCAGCGCGTGGGCGCTGCCGAATTGTGCGTCGATGCCCAGCTGTTCCTTGGTCAGCACGCCCATTTCATAGAGTTCCATCACCGCACCCACCGTGGCGCCGAAGGAAATCGGATCCATGCCATCTTCATTGCACAGGAAGTTGGCATACGTCAGGGCTTCGAGATCCTTGACGCCGTTGGCACAACCCAGCGCCCAGGCTGCTTCATATTCCAGGCCGCCCGAAGCACCGTGATATTGCGGCTTGTCCTTGACCGTGTAATGGCCCTGATCGATCTTGGAGATGCGGCCACAAGCGATCGTGCAGCCGAAGCAAGCCTGGTTGGTGACCAGGTTTTTCTTGCCGTCGGTCTTGCGTGGCTCGTGCATGGCTTCGCCGGAGATGTCCTTCGCGCCTTCGAACTGAATGTCGCGGTGATTACGCGTCGGCATGGCGCCGATCTCGTTGATCACGTTCATCAGCACCTGGGTACCGTAAGTCGGCAGGCCGGAGCCGGTCACGGCATTGTCAGCCAGGACCTTCTTGGCGGCGACTGTCGCGGCCATGAAGGCTTGCGGATCGCGGATGTTGCCCACGCCCTTGGTGCCGCGCACGCAGATCGCCTTCAGGTTCTTGCTGCCCATCACGGTGCCCACGCCCGAGCGGCCGGCGGCGCGGTGCAGGTCGTTGACGATGGCGGCGTACAGGCAACCGGTTTCGCCGGCGCGGCCGATGGTAGAGACGCGGATCTGCGGATCCTGATGCTTGGTCTTCAATGCCGGCTCGGTCTCCCAGACCGATTTTCCCCACAACCAGGAAGCGTCCAGCAATTCATAGTCGTCGTTGACGATGTTCAGATAGACAGGGCGGGCCGACTTGCCCTCGAAGATGATCATGTCCCAGCCAGCCATCTTCAACTCGGCGCCAAAATATCCGCCCGAATTCGAGCAAGCGATGGCGCCGGTCAGTGCGCCCTTGGTGATGACCGAATAACGCCCGCCGGTGGAAGCCATGGTGCCGGTCAGTGGGCCGGTGGCCCAGATCAGCTTGTTGTCAGGGGACAGCGGATCGACCTTCGGATCGACTTCCTCCGTAAAATATTTTGTGGCCAGGCCGCGTTGTCCGACATAGTCGCGCGCCCATTGCATGTTCAGGGGTTCTACAGTGCAGGTGCCGGCGGTCAGGTTGACGCGCAGGATTTTTCCGGTCCAGGACATGTGATTCTCCTTAAGCTGTCGTTGACGCCGATGCGGCCGTTGCGGCGGCGTCGGTGTTGCCGAGCTTGTCGGCCCAGGCGCGCATCTTGTCCAGCCCGGTCCAGTCGGCGTCGATGTAGGTAATCGCCGCGGTCGGGCAGGCGCTGACACAGGCAGGGCCGGCGGCGTTGTCGTAGCAAAGATCGCATTTCTGGACCTTGCCGGTGTCTTGCACATAATTCACGGTGCCGAACGGGCAGGCGATGGTGCAGACCTTGCAGCCGACGCAGATGTCTTCGGCCACCAGCTTCGCGCCGGAGACCATGTCGATCGTGATCGCATCGACCGGGCAGGCGTGCAGGCACCAGGCTTCGTCGCACTGGGTGCAGGTGTACGGCACTTTTTTACCGGTATGATGGAATTCAAAGACCTTGATGCGCGATTTGGCGGGATTGAACACGCCATAGTTTTCATAGCTGCAGGCCATTTCGCACTGCATGCAGCCGGTGCATTTGTCTGCATCGATATGGAGGGATTTTTGCATTGATGTCTCCTTCTGTGCCAAGGTTGATTGCCGTCGTGGTTCGGTTCGGCATCCGGTTTTCAGGCCGCGCCGCTTCTTGTTATGTTCAGCTTTGAAACACTTGCTCCGATTTGTACCGCCTGCGCGGCAGTCCGACATGGCGATTTTCGCCCGCATCCCGCATTACCAGACCACCGTGCCTGTTCGCGCTGACCGCCTGCGCCTTTATCCTATGCGTCAGCCTGCCTATTTATCTGCCAAAAAAGGGCCCGCTGCAAGAGCGGGCCCAAGTCCATAGACTACAGGAGGAGACTGAAAGCCGGTATTAATGAATCACGACGCCCCACGGCAGTTCGCCGACGGCGATTTCCTTGATTACCTGATTGCTGTCGGTATCGATCACCGAAACCGAGTTCGACCGCCCGTTGGCGACATACAGCTTCTTGCCATCGGGTGTAACGGCCATGTTCCAGGGCCGTTTGCCCACTGGCACCGTCGCAACAACCTTGTTCTCAACAGTGTCTATTGCAGAAACCGTGCCATCCTTGCCGTTGGAGATGAAGACCCGCTTGCCATCCGGTTGAATCGCCACGCCGTTGGAGAAATTACCGGCCTTGATCTGCGCCCTGACCTGCTGCGATGCGACATCGATTGCGTACACAGTGCTGGCCAACTCCGCTGCCACATAGGCGGTCTTGCCGTCGGGTGTGAAACCGATCCCACGTGGACGCGCGCCCAGCGTGACCGACTTTACCTGCTTGCGGGCGGCGACATCGACGATATCAAGCGAATCGGCTTCCTCGGCGCTGACATAGAGCCATTTGCCGTCCGGGCTGAATTCTGCGTGCTCCGGATTCTTGCCCTGCGTCTTGACGGAGAAAACCGTCTTGCCGGTTACGGTCGAAATGAACGCCACGGAGTTGCTGATCTCGCTGGCCACGACCACATATTCTCCGTTCGGCGAGACCGCCACGCCTTCCGGCGATTCTTCGAGCTTGATGGTGTTGATCACGGCGCGCTTGGCGATATCGACCACCAGCAAGGCATTGTTCGGCTGGTCGCTGACATAGAGGAAGCGGCCGTCGATGGAGGGCGCCAGGCCGCGCGGCTTGGTGCCGGCCTTGATGGTGGCGGTCACCGTGTCGGTGGCGCAATCGATGACGGTGAGAGTGCCGCTTTTTTCATTCGGCACATAGGCGAATGGCGCAGCAACGGCGCTGCCGGCCAGCAGCAGGGCAAGCACGGCGCCGATGGGGTTGAGCGCGCTGGCTGCATTGATCTTGCCTATGGCAGCAGACAGCGGACGAAAGGACAGGGTAGAAAAGGCGGATGGTTTCATGTGCATTCGGATTCGGGATGACGGAATGCCGTCAGAACTGGGTGCGCAGGCCGACGAACAGACGCCGTCCGGCCGCCGGCTCGAAGAAGCGCCGGTTGCCGTCGTTGACGATGACTGATCCGGCGTAGCTGCGGTCGAACAGGTTGTCAAGCCGGCCAAACACATACATTTTTGCCGGCCCGGCATCGAAACTATACCCGGTGCTGGCATTGACCACTGCATACCCGGGCGCCGCATCACTGTTGACATCGTCCACATAGGCGCGGCTTTCGGTGCGCATCTCCAGCGTCATCGACCATGGCGCGATCGGCCGGTACTCGGCTTGCGCGAAGAGGCTGTGCATCGGCGCACCCGGCAAGCGGTTGCCGGCGGCGATCCGGGCGTTGCCGCTGTTGACGAAGCTGTTGCCAAAGGTGGCATCGAGCAGCGTGTAGGAAAGCTGCGTCGTGACCTGGCCCCAGCGCGCTTTCCAGGAAGCTTCGGCGCCGCGTCGGGTGACGCCATCGACGTTCTGATAAATCGAGCGGCCATTGCTGGTCTGGGTCGGCACGATTTCATCATCGCTCCTGGCATCGAACAGCGCCAGATCGATGCTGTGGATGCCGTCGCGCAGCTTCAGGCCGATCTCGCCCTGCAGGCTGCGGGACGGTTTCAA
>JAYTLK010000115.1:0-40338 GCA_043729515.1 Herminiimonas sp. | reverse complement strand
TGGCGGAGACGAAGGGAGTCGAACCCTTGATACAGGTTTAAGCCCGTATGCTCCCTTAGCAGGGGAGTGCCTTCGACCACTCGGCCACGTCTCCACACGGTCGGCGAGAGTCTCTCCCCGCCGCGCCGGCGAAACCGCCAGCGCATCGCATGATAGCTTTTCAGACCACGCAGGTCAATGCTGCCGTGCGCTCCGGCAGCAACGTCCGCTACAACTCAATCCGCGCCTTCCAGCCCGAATGCCTTGTGCAATGCACGCACTGCCAGTTCCATGTATTTCTCGTCGATCAGCACCGAAATCTTGATCTCCGAGGTCGAGATCATCAGGATGTTGATGCCCTCTTCCGACAGCGTGCGAAACATCTGGGAGGCAATGCCAACGTGGCTGCGCATGCCCACGCCCACCACCGACACCTTCGATACCTTGGCGTCGCCCGTGATGCTGGCTGCGCCGATCGTGTCCCGGACGCTGCCGGTCAACACGCCCATCGCCTGGTTGAATTCCCCCCGTCCTACCGTGAAAGTGAAGTCGGTCTTGCCGGCCACCGACTGGTTCTGGATGATCATGTCGACTTCGATGTTGGCATCCGAAATCGGCCCCAGGATCTGGAACGCGATGCCCGGACGGTCCGGCACGCCAAGGACGGTGATCTTGGCTTCATCGCGGTTGAAGGCGATGCCGGTGATTGCAGCTTGCTCCATGTTGTTCTCTTCCTCAAACGAAATCAGGGTGCCGGAGATGCTTTCTTCGGCCAGCGGAATCAGGGGATCGGTCAGCGACGACAGCACGCGGGTCGGCATCTTGTAGTTACCGGCGAATTCGACCGAGCGGATCTGCAGCACCTTCGAGCCGAGCGAGGCCATTTCCAGCATTTCCTCGAAAGTCACGGTCTTGAGCCGCCGTGCATCCGACACCACCCGCGGGTCAGTGGTGTAGACACCGTCGACATCGGTATAGATCAGGCACTCCTGTGCCTTCATTGCCACGGCAACTGCCACGGCCGACGTGTCGGAGCCGCCGCGCCCGAGCGTGGCGATGTTGCCGTCGGCATCCACGCCTTGGAAGCCGGTGACGATCACGATCCGCCCGGCGTCCAGATCGCGCCGTATCCTGACATCGTCGATCGACTGGATGCGCGCTTTCGTGAACGCCGAGTCGGTCAGGATCGGCACCTGCCAGCCGGCATAGGACACGGCATCCTTGCCGATCGCCTGCAAGGCCATGGCCAGCAAGGCGACCGAAACCTGTTCGCCGGTCGAGGCCAGCATGTCGAGTTCGCGCGGGTCGGGTTCCGCCATGATCTCGCGCGCCAGGCCAATCAGGCGATTGGTCTCGCCAGACATGGCCGAAGGAACCACCACGACCTGATAACCGGCGTCATGCCACTTGGCGACGCGCCGCGCCACGTTGCGGATGCGCTCGGTCGAGCCCATCGACGTGCCGCCGTATTTGTGAACGATCAATGCCATGAAAATTACCGGGAAATGTGAATCAGGATGCGATTGCGGGTGATGGTTGATGAGCGCGGCTAAAACGCGGGGATATAAAGCCGGGCTACAGCTAGACCTTTAGGCCCGGTCCGTTGAACTGGCCTGAAAACCGGGCCTTTAAAACGCCGGAACAACCCTCGACTTTACATGTTGCAACGCAAAATGACAATAGCAGGGGCACCCCGAGGCAACGTCGTTTCAGTCGGGTTGATGCCGATCGCCTTCCCAACGCAGCACGACGCGGGAACCGGGACCTGCTGCAAAATAATGACACTCCATGCCGATGCCAGCGGCGTATAAAAGCGGCGGCAAAGGTCGTGCGTTGTCCGGCATCGCCTCTGCCAGGCCGAGCGCAAGCAAGGCGCTGTCGTCGGCGGCCATCGGCGTGACGCTTCCGGCAGTCGGTGCCTGCGCCAAAGTGACCAATGGCAGACGGGCCCGCTCCCAGGCAGGAATGTCTGCCGCCTGATAGTGATACTTCAGGCTGCGCGTGGCCCGGTTGGCGGCCGGCTTCAAGCGGAAGCCGGCACTGCGCCATTGCAGCGCCAGGCGTTGTGCACGCAACCAGACTGCATCCAGGCCTTCCTCGGCTGCGTCGAAATGCAGCGTCCCGCCATAGGTCGGAAATGCCATCGCATCACTGCCATCCCATTCGAACACAAGGGGCGCCTGCACCGCAGCAGATGCGCGGCTGCGCTCGGTCATGACGATCCGATCGCGGTGACGATGCAGTTCGCAATCCGGGTGAATGACCAGGATCTGCGCATCCGGTCTCGCGCCGAAGAGCTGGCTGCGCAACTGCGCCAGCCACGCCGTCGACGGCATGCGCTTGCCCTGTCGGCCGAACCAGTAGCGCAACAGATTGTCGATGCGGGCTGCATCGAGTTGCCTCAACGTCGATAGCAGCAGCGCATCGCCGTCAGCACAGCGCACCAGGTCTTCCTGCGCAAGCGAAATCAAGAGTGCCTGCGCTGCCTGCGCGTGCTGCGCGCTGCGGGCAAACCGTTGCGCGAATCCGGGAAATGCGGCTTCCAGCACGGGCATGACCTGATGGCGCAGCGCGTTGCGGGCAAATCTCGGATCGGTGTTGGACGGATCTTCCACATGGTCGATGGCGCATTCGGTAGCGAGTTCCACCAGGCTGCTGCGAGACAATGCCAGCATCGGCCGCGCCATCCAGAGCGTCGCGTGCCCGAGCAGCGATGGCGCCGTATTGCAGGTGTCCATGCCTGACAAGCCGGCCACGCCAGAGCCGCGCAAGAGTTGCAACAGCACCGTCTCGGCCTGGTCGTCCTGATGATGCGCCACCAGCAGAAGCGGCACGTCATGTTCCCGGCACAAAGCGCCGAGCGCGGCATACCGGCCAGTGCGCGACGCATCCTCGGTGCCGGTGCCATTGCCCTGCCCGGCGACATCGATGCGGCGCGTGTCGAAGGCGATTCCATGTTGCGCCGCCTGCCGTCGCACGTGCGCCTCCCAGGCATCGGCCTGGTCTGACAAACCATGATGGATGTGGAATGCATGCAGGCGAATGCCGTGGGCAGCTGCATGCCGTTGCGCCGCGTACAGCAGCACCGAGGAATCGAGGCCGCCACTGCAGCCAACCGCCATGGCGCGGGTGACTTCCTTGCCATCGGTCGGCAAAAAAACCTTGTCTGCAACCGTGCCAAGCGCCTGCGCAATCTGCGCGAGGGTGTCGCCCTGCTTCATTCCGGTGCCGCGATTTCCTTGAATTTGCCGAGGCTCATGAGTTTGTCATGGCGGGCCGTGAGCAGATCGCGGGTCTTCACGCCCTGGAACTGACGCAGCGTATCGGCCAGCGCCCGCTTGAGCATGGCGGCCATCTGCTTCGGATCTCGATGCGCCCCGCCAACAGGTTCGGAGACGATCTTGTCGATCAGGTTCATCGCCTTCAATCGGTGCGCGGTCAGCCCCAGCGCCTCGGCTGCATCCGACGCCCGCTCGGCCGTCTTCCAGAGAATCGAGGCACAACCTTCCGGCGAGATCACCGAATAGGTGGCGTACTGCAGCATCAATACCGCGTCGCCGACGGCGATTGCCAGTGCGCCGCCCGAGCCGCCTTCGCCGATGATGGTGGCAATCAGCGGCACCTTCAATTCCGCCATCACGTACAGATTATGGCCGATCGCTTCCGATTGCCCGCGCTCCTCGGCATCGATGCCGGGAAACGCGCCCGGCGTATCGACGAAGGTAAACACCGGCAGATTGAATTTCTCGGCCAGCTTCATGAGCCGCATCGCCTTGCGATATCCCTCGGGCTTGGGCATGCCGAAATTGCGCAGCGCGCGTTCCTTGGTGTCGCGTCCCTTCTGATGGCCGATCACCATGCAGGCCTGTCCGTTGAAACGCGCCAGGCCGCCGATGATCGACAGGTCATCGGCGTAACAACGGTCGCCATGCAGCTCATGAAAATCGGTGAAGATCTCATTGATGTAGTCCATCGTGTACGGCCGCTGCGGATGCCGGGCGATCTGCGACACCTGCCAGGGGGTGAGCTTGGCGTAGATGTCTTTTGTGAGCTGCTGGCTCTTCTTGGACAGACGATCGATTTCTTCCGAAATATCGACTGCGGAATCGTCCTGCACGAAGCGCAGTTCCTCGATCTTCGATTCGAGTTCGGCGATCGGTTGTTCGAAACCGAGAAAGCTGGGCTTGGAGATCGTGCTCATGGCATTCCTTTTTGTACGACGTCAATATTCTACGGGTAGCGGCTCGAGACTGCGCCACAGATACCACGTAGCAACGGTGCGGAACGGCTCCCAATTGGCCGAGACTTCGCGCGCATCGCTGCGCGACACCGGCTCGCCGGAGAAATAATTCACGCTGATGCCTTTCAACAGGCCGACATCGTCGAGCGGCAGGATGTTTGGCCGCAGCAAATTAAAAATCAGGAACATCTCGGCCGTCCACCTGCCGATACCGCGGATCTGAATCAGTTCCGCGATCACGTCTTCATCGTCCATCGTGATCCAGGCGTCGGCATGTACGCGCCGTGCCTTGAAGTGCTCGGCCAGATCGAGGATGTATTCCGCCTTGCGTTTGGAGAGGCCGCAACTGGCCAGCGTGTCGCCGGCTTTCACGACTTGGGCCGGCGTGCATTTCGGGCATAGCAGCAACAGGCGTTGCCAGACGGCTTCAGCAGCCTTGATCGAGATCTGCTGACCGACGATCGAGCGGGCCAGTGTCATGAAGGGATCGGCCCGACCGACCAATTGCAGGTCGCCGAACTGGGGAATCAGCTTGCGCATGATACGGTCACGGCGCATCAGTTCCACCTTCGCCTCGTTCCAATAGGCAGGCGCATGCCGGATCGCAGTCGAGGTCGTGCCAGCCGAAGTCGCCATCGCCATGTCGTCTAGGCCCTTCGCCATTGCGTTGTCCCACCCGGTTTGTCTTCCAGCACGACACCCTGCGCGAGCAGTGCCGCGCGAATGCGGTCGGCCTCGGTAAAATTCTTGCCCGCCTTTGCAGCGGCGCGCTGCGCAATCGCTGATTCGATGCCGGTGTTGTCGTTGTACAGGGCGGCACCGGCGGCCTGCGCGGTCGATGCACCCACGGCAATGCCAACCGCCTCGACGCACCGCGGCGCCGCTTGCAGGAACGCTTTCGGCGCACGCTCGAGCAGACCGAGGATCGCGGCCAGTCCGCGCAGTTGTCGCGCTGCGGCCGGCAAGCGGCTGCGATTGACTTCGGCCGCCAGATCGAACAGGACGGCGACCGCCAGGGGCGTGTTGAAATCATCATCCATCGCAGCGGCAAACCGCAGCGCATGCGGCTCGGCATGATCCAGCGGCAGCCCGTCGCCTGCAACCTCGTTCAACGCCGTATACAACCGCGTGAGCGCCTGGCGCGCATCGTCGAGATGAACATCGGAATAGTTCAGCGGACTGCGGTAATGCGAGCGCAGGATGAAAAAACGCAGTACCTCCGGATCGTAGCTTTTGAGGACATCACGGATCGTGAAAAAATTGCCCAGCGACTTGGACATCTTTTCATTATCGACGCGCAGGAAACCGTTGTGCATCCAGTAGTTGACGAACGGATGGCCAAGCGCACCTTCCGATTGCGCGATCTCGTTTTCGTGATGCGGAAACTGCAGGTCAGCGCCGCCGCCGTGGATGTCGAAGCGTTCGCCCAGCAAGGCGCAGGCCATGGCCGAGCATTCGATGTGCCAGCCCGGCCGCCCACTGCCCCAGGGAGATGCCCATTTTGCCGCTTCCGGTTCATGTTCCTTGGCGTGCTTCCAGAGCACGAAGTCGAGCGGGTCGCGCTTGCCGGCATTGACGTCGACGCGCTCACCCGCGCGCAGATCGTCCAGCGACTTGCCGGACAATTTTCCATATCCCGGGAAATTGCGCACCGCATAATTGACGTCGCCATCCCCGGCCACATAGGCCAGCCCTTTTTTTTCCAGGGCACCGATCATCTCGACCATTTGCGGTACATGTGCCGTGGCGCGCGGCTCATGCGTTGGCGGCAGCATGCCCAGCGCGGCGATGTCTTCATGCATGTAGCGGGTGAAGCGCGCTGTCAGCGCACCGATCGTTTCATTGTTTTCGATGGCACGTCGGATGATCTTGTCTTCGATGTCGGTGATGTTGCGCACGTAGGTCACGGCGTAGCCGCTGGCGCGCAGCCACCGATAGACCACGTCGAAAGCCATCATCATGCGCGCATGACCGATATGGCAGTAGTCATAGATCGTCATGCCGCAGACATACATGCGCACCGACCCCGGTTCGATCGGCGAAAACACCTGTTTCTCGCGTGCCAGCGTGTTATAGATTTTCAGGGAGCTCATCGGTGTTCTTGTATGTCATGCCCGGCACAGAGCTGGCGGAGCATGCGCGACATTGGGGCAGTTTCATCAGAAGCTTGCGATTGCATAGTTTGATAAAATGCCCGATCGGCAGGCAGTATAGCACCGAAAAAAACGGCGATTCACGCATTACATCGGCATCATATTGGCCTGACATCGCCTTCTACCGACCCGCATTTCCAGGAATCGACCATGTCCCTTTCGCGCCGCACGCTCTTCGCTTCGTTGTTCTGCATAACCCTGATCGGCGCTATCGCAGGAAGTGCCTTGGCCGCGCCGCCAGCTGCGACTTCAGCAGCTGCGCCACACGTTGCCTTGAAGACCAGTGCCGGCGACATCGTGCTCGAGCTCGATGCCACGCTGGCGCCGAAGACGGTCGACAATTTCCTTCAGTACGTCAAAAGCGGCCAGTACGATGGCACGATTTTCCATCGCGTCATCAACGGGTTCATGATCCAGGGTGGCGGTTTCGACGCCGGCATGCACGAGAAGCCGACCCGGCCGCCGGTTCCCAATGAAGCGAAGAACGGCCTGAAGAATGCCGCCTACACGATTGCGATGGCGCGCACCGCCGATCCGGATTCGGCCACGGCGCAGTTTTTCATCAACGTCGCTGACAATAGCATGCTGAATTATCCCGGCCGCGATGGCGCCGGTTATTGCGTCTTCGGCAAAGTCATCAAGGGCGCGGAGATCGTCGACCGCATCCGTGCAGTGGCCACCGCAGACCGCGGGGAACACCAGAACGTGCCGGTCAAGCCGGTCCTGATCACGTCGGCCAAGATCGTGCCGTGAGCGGCCGTCGGCTGACCATGTTCAGTCTGGCACGCCAGAACGAATTCATTTTTTCCACCTAACTTTTTCGAGGCTCATCATGGCTGTACTCCTGACCACCAACCACGGCGCAATCAAGATCGCGCTCGACGCCGAGAAGGCGCCGAAGACTGTCGAGAATTTCCTGAACTACGTCAAGGCCGGCCATTACGACGGCACGATCTTTCATCGTGTGATCGATAATTTCATGGTACAGGGCGGCGGCTTCCAGCCCGGCATGAAACAGAAACCCACCGGGGCAACGGTTGAAAACGAAGCCAAGAACGGCCTGAAGAACGATCACTACACGGTGGCCATGGCCCGCACTGCCGACCCGCATTCGGCATCCGCCCAGTTCTTCATCAACGTCAAGGACAATACCTTTCTCGACCACGCCGGCGAAGCCAACTGGGGTTACTGTGTCTTCGGCAAGGTTGTCGAGGGCACCGATGTGGTGGACCGCATCCAGGCAGTCAAGACTGGCCGTATCGGCATGTTTTCCGATGTGCCGGTCGAGGATGTCGTGATCGAAAAAGCCGAGGTCGTCTGAATCAACCGGTCTTCGCTGCCGCCGACCCGGCAGCAATCGATTGCCGGCACCGCGCCTATGCTGCGGTGCTGGTGTCGGACATCCATCTCGATGCCGCCGGCCCGCGCACTGCGCAGGCGTTTTTCGCATTCCTGGAACGCCATGCCTGCCAAGCCAGCAGCCTCTATGTGCTCGGCGACCTGTTCGAAGCCTGGCCTGGGGATGATGCAATCGATCTGCCGTTCAATGCCCAGGTCGTTGAAAGCCTGCGGCACGTGCATGAGGCTGGCGTCGCGCTGTACTGGATGGCAGGCAATCGGGATTTTTTGCTGGGGCCGGTGTTCGCCGCGGCGGCCGGCCTGACAATCCTTCCAGACCCGAGCATCGTGACGATCGCGAGCCGACCCATCCTGCTGGCCCATGGCGACGCCCAGTGTACCGACGACAGCGCCTACCAGATGTTTCGACGGCAGGTTCGCACCCCGGCGTGGCAGGCTGCATTTCTTGCCCGTCCGCTGTCCGAGCGGTTGCAACTGATTGCAGGGATGCGCGAAGGCAGCCGTGCGGCACAACGCGGCAAGAGCGCCGACATCATGGACGTGCACCCGCAGGCGATTGCCGATCTGGTTGCCGCCAGCGGCACCACCTGTTTCATTCACGGCCACACGCACCGCCCTGCCCTGCATCGCACGCAAGGAGACGATGGGCGTGCCAGGACGCGGTATGTGCTGCCTGATTGGGATTGCGAGGGCACCTTGCCACGTGGTGGAGGATTGGCAATCGGATTGGATGGGAGCGTCCTGCCCCTGTCACTCTGAAGCCGCCGCGTTACTCCACCAGTTTGTTCATTTCCGCCGGATCGAATTTTTCTGCATCGGCCAATGTCTCGCAGTCGATGCCGGCACATTTCAGCGAAGCAAGGATACGGGCGATCTGATGTTCCTGCGAAGCCGCGTTGTCGATCAGGCCGTGCAGGGCTTTCGACAGCGGATCGTCGCCATCGGGCGTCACGCCATAGGCGGCGAACATCCGGGCTGCCGCCTCCTCGCGCGGGTCGCCGCGCTCCTTCGGGATGATGCGTGCGGGGTTGCCGACGGCGGTGGCGCCCGCCGGCACTTCCTTGGTCACGACCGCGTTCGATCCGACCTTAGCGCCTTCGCCGACCGTGAAGCTGCCGAGCACCTTGGCGCCAGCGCCGATGATGACGCCGCGCGCAAGTGTCGGATGCCGCTTGGCGCCCTTGCTGAGCGACGTGCCGCCGAGCGTCACGCCCTGGTAGATGGTGCAATCGTCACCGATCTCGGCGGTCTCGCCGATCACCACGCCGAAGCCATGATCGATGAACACCCGCCGGCCGATGGTGGCGCCTGGATGGATCTCGATACCCGTCAGCCAGCGGGCGATCTGCGAGGTGAACCGCCCGAGCCATTTCAGGTTGCGCCGCCAGCACCACGCGGCCCAGCCGTGCATGACGATCGCATGGAACCCCGGATAGCAGGTGATGACTTCCCAGGCACTGCGCGCCGCCGGATCGCGTTCCATGATGCTGACAAGGTCTTCTCGCACGCGCGCGAACATGGCGCTAGACCCGGGCGATGCGCTGACGCCGGGCTTCGTACAGGCAGACGCCGGACGTCACCGACACGTTCAGGCTTTCGACGGCGCCGAACATCGGCACCGACACCAGGACGTCGCAGGTGTCGCGCGTCAGGCGTCGCATGCCTTCGCCTTCCGAGCCCATCACCAGCGCCGCGCCGCCTGTGAAATCAGCCTCGTACAGGCTTTTTTCGGCGTCGTCGGTCGTGCCAATCAGCACGATGTCGCGCTCCTTCAACTCACGCAGGGTACGGGCCAGGTTGGTGACCGTAATGTAGGGCACGCTTTCTGCCGCGCCGCTGGCCACCTTGGCAGCAGTCGCATTCAAGCCAACGGCCCGATCCTTCGGCGCAATCACGGCGTGGGCGCCGGCGCCGTCGGCCACGCGCAGGCAGGCGCCGAGATTGTGCGGGTCGGTGATGCCGTCCAGGATCAGGATCAGCGGCGGTCCGTCGATGGCGTCAAGGAGTTCGTCCAGATTGCGCGCCAGCGAAAGCTCGCCGGCCTTCGCCACCACGCCCTGATGGCGCCGGGTACCGACGATGTTCGACAGTCGCGCATCGTCGGCCTGGATGATGCGCACGTTGACCGCTTTTGCCGCGCGCAACAATTCCTGCATGCGGCGATCCTCGCGCCCGGCATCGACATAAATCTCTTCGACGCTGGACGCCTCATGCCGCAGGCGGGCCGTGACGGCGTGAAAGCCGAAAATCATTTTGCTTTTCATGGCCGGCTCTTTTTCTTGCTAGCCGTCAACGCGGACTCATCGCTCCTGGCACCTGTCGTGCCACCCGATGCGCCAGTCGATTTACCGGATCTTGCCGATTTCGCGGATGTTGATGCATCGGTCTTTCCGGACTTGCCGGATTTCTGTCCGTCCCGGTGCACATTGCCAGATTCGTCGTTTCCTTCTTCAGCGGCAGCAGTGTCGCCATTGCCACCCTTTGCTTCATTTTTCAGCAAGCTCTTGATGCCCGGCTCATTGACCAGTCGCAGATCGATCTTGCGCGCATCGAGGTCGACCCGGCTAACCTGAACGGTCACCCGGTCCGTCAGCTGATATCGCTTGCCGGTGCGCTCGCCGCGCAGTTCATGCCGCGCGTCGTCATACTGAAAATAGTCCGCCCCCAGTTCGGTCACGTGCACCAGGCCCTCGATGAACAAGGCATCAAGCTGGACGAAGATGCCAAACGTCGCCACGCCGGAAATCGTGCCCGTGAATTCCTCGCCCAGCTTGTCGCGGATGAAAAAGCACTTCAGCCAGGCTTCGACGTCGCGCGAGGCTTCGTCGGCGCGCCGCTCGTTGGCCGAGCAGTGGATGCCGAGCGCTTCCCAGACCGCATGGTCGCCTTGCGGCCGCTTCTTGCCCGACACCTTGTCGGCCGCCTGCTGGCGCCGTGCGGCAGGCGAAAGCGTGGTGTTCAAACTGCCGGCGTCAAAGCCTTTCGGATCATAGCGCTTGCCTTTCAACACCGCCTTGATGGCGCGATGCGTCAGCAGGTCCGGATAACGCCGGATCGGGCTGGTGAAGTGCGCATAGGCTGCATACGAAAGACCGAAATGACCGATGTTGTCCGGGCTGTAGACTGCCTGCTGCATCGAGCGCAGCAGCATCGTCTGCAGCAGGACGGCGTCGGGACGGGTTTTAATCTTCGGCATCAGTGCTGCATAGTCGGACGCCGTCGGCGTGTCGCCGCCGCCGAGGTGCAGGCCAAGTTGCTTCAGGAAGGTGCGCAGTTGCGTCAGTTTTTCCTTCGTCGGCTGCGCATGAACGCGATAGACCGCCGGATGCTTGTGACGCTCCAGCAGGTCGGCGGCGCAGACATTCGCCGCCAGCATGCATTCTTCGATGATCTTGTGAGCGTCGTTGCGGGTGCGCGGCAGGATCTGTTCGATCTTGCCCATCGCGTTGCAGACGATGTAGGTTTCGGTTGTCTCGAAATCGATCGCGCCGCGTGCATGCCGTGCCTTCAGCAACGCGTGATACACCTCGTTGAGATGCAACAGATGCGGCACTAGGCCAGGCCGCTTGGCAGCGTCGATGCCTTTCGTGTTCGACAGGATCGCGGCCACTTCGTTGTACGTCAGGCGTGCAGCCGAATGGATCACTGCCGGATAAAATTGATAGGCAGTCACTTCCCCGGTTGCAGTGATGACGCAATCGCATACCAGCGTCAGACGGTCGACCGCGGGATTGAGCGAGCATAGTCCGTTGGACAGTTTTTCCGGCAGCATCGGAATTACCCGGCGCGGGAAATACACGGAGGTGCTGCGCTCGAGCGCGTCAACGTCCAGCGCATCATTCGGCTTGACGTAATGGCTGACGTCCGCAATCGCGACAATCAGGCGAAAGCCATCCTCACGGCCGATCCTGACCGGCTCGCAATACACCGCATCATCGAAATCACGCGCGTCTTCGCCGTCGATCGTCACAAGCGGCACGTCGCGCAGGTCGACCCGTTCGGCCAGATCCGCCGGGCGTACTTCGGACGGCAGTTTCGCCGCCAGCTTTTTGGCGGCTTCCGAGAATTCATGCGGCACGCCGAACTTGCGTACCGCGATTTCGATTTCCATGCCGGGGTCGTCGATGTCGCCCAGCACCTCGGCGATCTTGCCGACCGCTTGCGCATAACGCGTCGGTTGCTCGATCAATTCGACGCTGACCACCTGGCCGGATTTTGCCTTGCCGGGTGATCCGGCCAGCAGGATGTCCTGGCCGATGCGCTTGTCTTCAGGAGCGATGATCCAGACTCCGTTTTCATTCAGCAGGCGCCCGATCACATGCGTGTTGGCACGGCTGACGACTTCGACGATCGTGCCTTCCGGCCGGCCGCGGCGATCAGTGCCGATCAGGCGCGCCTGGACCCGGTCGCCGTTCAGCACTTTCTGCATTTCTTTCTCAGGCAGGAAGATGTCGTCGCCGCCCTCGTCCGGGATCAGAAAGCCATAGCCATCGCGGTGGCTTGATACCCGGCCTTCGATGAAGCTGGTGGTATTGGCAAGTTGGTAGTTTCCCGTACGATCGGGCTTGATCTGGCCGTCACGTTCCATTGCATTCAAACGCCGCGTCAGGCCATCCATTTCATCCGGCTTGACATCCAGGACGGCGGCGATGGCGACGATGTCCTGCGGCTCGCCGGATTTGCGGAGAATGCCGAGAATTTCCTCTCGGCTGGGAATGGTATAAGTAAATTGGTTCAAGGCTGATTCGGTTCTTTATGGTAAGTGTTCGATTGCCGTTGTTGCAGTGGCATCTAGGGCGCTAGTGTAACGGAGGACAGCGTGCCATGCGTGATTCACCTACACTGTCTACTCTTCATCGGGATATTTGGACCGCAATTTTTCGCGTGGTTTCCGCCGTCACAATTGACTTCATGCTTTTTTTCGCTATAATCGCTGTCTTTGCAAGGCCCACGTGGCGGAATTGGTAGACGCGCATGGTTCAGGTCCATGTGCCTTTGGGTGTGGGGGTTCGAGTCCCTCCGTGGGCACCACGGTTTCAGTAAAACCCGCTATGCGTAGCGGGTTTTTTTATGTCCATTGGATATTGCCGATCTGGCTCTTGTACCCCTCCGGCTCCTACCCCTGCAGCTGGTCGAATCCCATGCCGTCGTATCGCTCGAACGGCTGGTGAATCCAAGGATTGCCGTGCAGATGATGCAGAAAATAATCCGGCTTCAACGCAGAGCATTGCTTGTACCAGATGACCGCAGTTCGTACTTCGGTCACCGCCGGCTCAGAGCGCAGCAATTGCGCTTGCACCTGCTGCAGCGTGACGCCTGAATCGACCAGATCATCAACCAGCAAAATCCTTCCATCCAGACTGCCCCGTGCCATCGTCACGCTGGCCGCAATGTCCAGCCGACCCTGTTCCGTGCCGCCACCGGCGCGATAGGAACTGGTTGCCAGAATCGCCAGCGGCAAGTTGAACAACCGGGAAATCACGTCTCCTGGTCGTAACCCACCACGCGCCAGGCATAACACCTGATCGAATTGCCAGCCGGAAGCATGTACCAGCAGCGCAAGTTTTTCGATGGCGCGGTGATAGTCCTCCCAGCCGATCCAGAGGTGATCAGGCGTCGACGCCGGTAGCGGCTGCTCCACCCTCGCGTTACTGGAACGGGTGCCGCAGCACGATTGTCTCTTCACGGTCCGGTCCGGTCGACACCATGTCGATCGGCACGCCGACCAGTTCCTCGATCCGCTTGACATAGGCGCGCGCATTGGCTGGCAAGGCCGCCAGCGACCTGGCGCCAACCGTCGTTTCGGTCCAGCCCGGCATTTCTTCGTAAATCGGTTCGCACCGCGCTGCATCTTCGGCGCCAACCGGAAAAATGTCCACCGTGCGGGCACCGAGTCGATAGCCGGTACAGATCTTCAAGCTGGCCAATCCATCGAGGACATCGAGCTTTGTCAGGCACATCCCTGATACGCCGTTGATCTGAATCGAACGCTTCAGCAGGGCGGCGTCGAACCAGCCGCAGCGCCGTGCACGGCCGGTCACCGTGCCGAATTCGTGACCTACCGCCGAGAGGTGCTTGCCCACGCCGTCGTCCGTCGTGAGTTCGGACGGGAACGGACCCGAGCCGACCCGCGTCGTGTACGCCTTCGTGATGCCGAGGATGTAATGAAGCATGTTCGGCCCGACACCTGATCCGGCTGCCGCATTTCCAGCAACGCAATTACTCGATGTGACAAAGGGATAGGTGCCATGGTCGACGTCGAGCAAGCTGCCCTGCGCGCCTTCGAACAAGAGATTGGCGCCACGGTGATGTGCAGCGTACAGGTCGCTGGAGACGTCCGAGACCATCGGTGCAATGCGGCCGATGCTGGCCATCGCGTCATCGTAGGTCTTTTGATAGTCGACCGCATCGGCCTTCAGGTACTGGGTGAGAACGAAATTATGGTAGTCCAGGTTTTCACGCAGTTTTTCGGCAAAACGGCCTTCATTCAACAGGTCTGCAACCCGAATCGCGCGCCGCGCCACCTTGTCTTCATAAGCGGGACCGATTCCCTTGCCGGTGGTGCCGATCTTGGCGGCGCCACGGGCGATTTCGCGGGCGCTGTCCAGCGCAGTGTGATAGGGCAAAATCACCGGGCAGGCTTCGGAAATTTTCAGGCGGGAGACGACTTCGACGCCGCTGGCCTGCAGCTTGTCGATCTCGCGCAAAAGATCAGGCACCGACAACACCACCCCATTGCCGATATAGCAGGCAACGCCGGGCCGCATGATGCCGGACGGGATCAGCTGCAGCGCCGTCTTCTTGCCGCCGATGACCAGCGTGTGGCCAGCATTATGGCCGCCCTGAAACCGCACCACCGCCTGTGCATGGTCGGTCAGCCAATCGACGATCTTGCCCTTGCCTTCGTCGCCCCATTGGGTTCCGATGACGACGACGTTTCTGGGAGTGCTCTTTTGTGACATCGTTCAGCCTAAGTGTTTGATGGTCCATTGATCGCCGTCGAGCGACAGCGCCCGATCGCAATCGAATTCGTCGAGTTCATCACCATGGCCGGGCAGGCTCTGGATCACGATTTCACCGGCTGCACGCAACTCTGCAATACGTCCGTGCAGGCGCGGATCGGTACCCCAGGGCGCATGAATGGAAGATGTGCGCGGCGCCACCGGCAACAAGCGTGCAAGCTCCCGCAGATCCAGGGAAAACCCGGTTGCCGGCCGAGCACGCCCGAATGCCTCGCCGACATGATCGTAACGTCCGCCACGCGCCACTGCATTCGGCAGATTGGGCACATACAGAGCGAACATTGCGCCGCTTTCATATTGATAACCACGCAGGTCTGCCAGGTCGACGGTGACGTGCGCCTTGCCTGCCAGTTGCACCAGCATCGACAGCTCATCGAGCGCCTGCACGATGCCGGGCAGAGCCGGCAGCGCCGCGTGGGCACGGTCAATGACGTCGATGTCGCCATAGAGTCCGGGCAGTGCCAGCAATGCCTGCGCTGTGCCAGGCGTGTAACCGGCACAGAGTTGGCGCAAGCCGGGCATGTCCTTGGTACGCAGCAGACCGAACAGCTCCGCTTCCCCTGCCTGCGCCGCCGCGTCCGCCGCCAGGATCGCCCTGACCACGCCGACATGACACAGATCGAGGCGCACATCGTCGATGCCCGCCAGGGCCAGGCATTCCAGTGCCAGCCGCTGGATTTCCGCATCGGCTTCCAGACCGGCATGGCCGTAGATCTCTGCGCCGATCTGCAGCGGCTCGCGGGTTGCGTGCAGGCCGCTCGGGCGGGTGTGCAACACGCTGCCGGCGTAACACAAGCGTGTCACCGAGCGCCGGTTCAACAGGTGGGCATCGATCCGTGCCACCTGGGTGGTCATGTCCGCGCGCACGCCCATTGTTCGGCCCGACAATTGATCGACCAGCTTGAAGGTGCGCAGGTTCAGATCCTGGCCAGCGCCGGTCAGGAGGCTGTCGATGTATTCCAGCATCGGCGGCATGACCAGTTCATAGCCGTACGACCGAAACCGGTCCAGCATCGCGCGCCGCAATTCCTCGATCTTGCGCGCTTCGGACGGCAGAACATCTGCAATGTTTTCAGGTAACAGCCAATTCGGCATGGGTCAGGCGCAAGCGTGAATGAAGTCGGTCGGAGGAACGCCCGGGACGTGCAAGCGAACCGAGGTGCAACGCAGACCGGACTGGTCAGCGCTGCACCTCGTCAATGATGGCAAATGGCGGTCAGCGGCCCTTGTTTCGTGGGCTTGGCTCGGCCACCGTCCCGGCGCCGCCAGCATTCTTGAAGTACCGAAAAAATTCGGAGTTCGGATCAAGCACCATCACGTCGGCATGACTGCGGAAACTCATCCGGTACGCTTCCAGGCTGCGATAAAACCGGTAGAACTCCGGGTTCTGTCCGAAAGCCTGCGCATAGATCGTCGACGCTTTCGCGTCGCCATCGCCGCGAATGTTTTCCGCATCCCGGTAGGCTTCAGCCAGGATCACCGTGCGCTGACGATCGGCATCGGCGCGAATCTTCTCCGATTCTGCGGCGCCGGTCGAACGCAATTCATTGGCTACCCGCGTGCGCTCCGACTTCATCCGGTCATAGACGGAAGTATTGATGTTTTCGACGTAATCGACCCGCTTCAACCGGACATCGACAATCTGCACGCCGATCTGCGTGGCTTCGTCGGACACTTTTTTCTGGATCGCGGCCATCACTCTGCCACGCTCGCCGGAGATCACCTCACGTACCGTTCGTTTCGTGATCTCGTCGTTCAATGCCGCCTTGATGATCTGCGACATCCGATCATTGGCGCGGCGCTCGTCGCCATTGAAACTGACGAAATACAGCTTCGGGTTGACAATGTGCCATTTGACGAACGCATCGACCAAGATGTTCTTTTTTTCGGCAGTGATGAACCGGTCGGCGTCCGGGGTATCGAGCGTGAGAATGCGATTGTCAAGAAACAGTACATTTTGAAACGGCGGCGGTAGCTTGAAATGCAGGCCCGGTTCGGAGATGACGCGCTTGACTTCGCCAAGCGCGAACACGATCGCAAACTGCCGCTGATCGACGACGAACAGACTGGTCGAGAGCAGCCACAGCCCCAGCAGAACGGCGATGCCGATGGAAACTAGACGATTCATCAACGGCTCTCCCGATCACGTGAGTCACGACTTTCGCGGGATCGCAGATCCCGCGTGCGCTGCGACTCGGTTGCCGGAGCCGGAGCCGGTTCTGCTGCCGGTGCCGTTGTTGCAGGCAGCGCGTTCATGGCGCCCGTTCCGCGCGAGGCAGCCGCATCGTTGGCAACCGACTGTGCGATCAGTTTGTCGAGCGGCAGCGTGATGAGATTGCTGCCGCTGCGCGCGTCCACCATGACCTTGGTTGTCGATGAAAATATCTGCTGCATCGTGTCGAGGTACATCCGGTCACGGGTAACGGCCGGCGCCTTTTGATATTCCGTCGAGACCTGCCGAAAACGTGCCGCGTCGCCCTGGGCATTGGCAGTCACTCGCGCGCGGTAGGCTTCGGATTCCTGCATCAGGCGCGACGCCGCACCACGTGCCTTCGGAATCACGTCGTTGGCATAGGCCTGACCCTCGTTCTTCTGGCGCTCCCTGTCCTGGCCCGCCTTGACCGCATCGTCGAAAGCCGCCTGCACTTGCTCCGGTGGTTGCACGCCCTGCATCGTCACGTTCGTGATCGACACGCCTGCCCGGTAGCGGTCAACGATCTGCTGCATCAACTGGCTTGCATCGAGCGCGATCTTTTCCCGGCCTTCGTACAATACAAAATCCATCTTGTTCTTGCCGACGACTTCCCGCATGGCCGTCTCTGCAACGCCGCGGATCATCTCTTCCTGGTCGCGATTGCGGAATACCCAGTCGGCTGCATCCTTGAGCTTGTATTGCACTGCAAACTGGATGTCGATGATGTTTTCATCGTCCGTCAACATCAACGCCTCTTTCGGCTGCTTGTTGCGCACGCTGCTGCGGTACCCTACTTCCATGGTCCGCACCTGCGAGACATTGACCAGCTCGTGGCTTTGAATCGGATAAGGCCAGCGCCAATTGAAGCCGGCCGGTGTCGTATGACTGAATTTTCCGAAGGACAAAACGACGCCGGTCTGGCCCTCGGAAACAATGAAGAATCCACTGGCGAGCCACAGCAAGACCACCACGACCGCGACCACTGCGGCGCCGATGCCGACACCACGGGCATCCGGTGTAAAACCACCACTGCTGCCGCCACCGCTGTTGCCGCCGCCTGACTTGTTACCAAGCAGTCGATTCAGTCGCTGGTTGAAATCGCGCCATAGCTGATCCAGATCCGGGGGACCATCTCCCGGCTTCTTGCCATCCTGTGCCTGGTGCGGCGTCTCGTCCTTCGCGCCACGGCCCCAGCGCGGATCATCGATGCTGAGTGTCAGGCCGATCTTTTTTAGTATGGAAACAAGCATTCTGTCGCTATCTGCTTCGATTAAGGTGGGGGAATTTCGTTACTACGTCTGCACGTCTGTTGTCGTGGTCACGATCGTCGGCGAGGATTCGGCGGCAGCATGTCTGAAAGATGCCAATGCGTCGAATTCCGCAAGCGAGAACTCCGCCAGCGCACTGCGCAACAACGGGATGCCGGCACCCGTTCTGGCACTGAGGAAAACCCGCCGAATCTTATCATATTCATCCCTTTCAACGCCGGGGTCCTGCTCCGCGGCATCAATCTTGTTCCAGACAAGAATTTGCGGAATGTGATCGGCGCCAATTTCCTTCAACACCATGTTGACTTGTTCGATCTGGTCCATGCGTACCGGACTGGCTGCATCGACTACATGCAGCAACAAATCGGCATGGATGGTTTCTTCAAGAGTGGCGCGGAAGGCGGCCACCAGTTGATGCGGAAGTTCGCGGATGAAGCCGACCGTGTCCGACAGGACGACATTGCCGGCTTCGCCCAGATAAATTCGGCGCGACGTCGTGTCAAGAGTCGCGAAGAGCTGGTCGGCGACATAAACGCCTGCCTTGGTCAAGACGTTGAACAGTGTCGATTTTCCAGCATTGGTGTAACCGACCAGAGAAACGGAGAACGTCTGGCTGCGCCCGCGCGAGCGTCGCTGCGTGGCCCGCTGCTTGGTCAGCTTCCCAAGTTTCGCACGCAATGCCTTGACCCGCTCACCGAGCAGGCGGCGATCGGTTTCAAGCTGCGTCTCGCCTGGTCCGCGCAAGCCGATGCCGCCCTTCTGCCGTTCCAGGTGAGTCCAGCCACGGATCAGCCGGGTTGCAAGATGCTGCAATTGCGCGAGTTCCACCTGCACCTTGCCTTCGTGGCTTTGCGCGCGCTGTGCAAAGATATCCAGAATCAGGCTGGTCCGGTCGACCACCCGGCAAGAAAGCACGCGTTCAAGGTTGCGCTGTTGGGCCGGCGACAAGGCGTGATTGAAGATGATGAGTTCCAGTTCGAGATCGACGATCGACTGCCTGATCTCCTCGGCCTTGCCGGAGCCGACGAACAATGCCGCATCCGGGCTCGCACGCTTGCACATGATCGTCGTGATCGGCTCCGCCCCAGCCGACTTCGACAACAACGACAATTCTTCCAGACTCGCGGCAAAATCCCCCTTGCCGAAATCAACGCCAACCAGTGCGGCGCGCATGTTAGGACGACAAGTTGCTCGACCCCGCCTGCGCGCTGTCGGTAGCGTCAGTCAGCATCGGCTTCAAGGTTGAGATTGACTGCACGGGCAGGCACGACCGTGGAAATTGCATGCTTGTACACCATTTGCGTTACGGTGTTGCGCAAAAGCACAACGTATTGATCAAACGATTCGATATGTCCCTGCAATTTAATACCATTGACAAGATAGATCGATACCGGGACATGCTCTTTTCGCAAGGCATTCAGGAAGGGGTCTTGTAACAATTGCCCTTTGTTGCTCATGGCAGCTCCATTGTGTTGTTGTGGTGAGGAGTTGGAGGCGACTTGAGAGTGTTTCAAGCCCCTTGACACGGGTTTGCCCAGGGCCGAAAAGACCTGCCTGGCGCATCGTGCACAGCCGGACTGTAGCTGATATTTTCGATCCGTGCTGCACTGCACACGGATGCCGGCAGCTTTTCAGCCTATTTTTGATTTCTCGAAAACGGATTCTTCCCTGATCGAAATTCGATACGTAGTGGAGTTCCCACCAGAGAAAAAGTTTCACGAAAGTGTTTTTCGAGATACCGCTTGTAGTTGTCGTCGATCGATTCGAGCGCATTGCCATGCACGACGACGATTGGCGGGTTCATGCCTCCCTGGTGGGCATAGCGCAGTTTCGGCCGGATCGAGCCCTTGCGCCGTGGCTGCTGATGCTCGACCGCCTCGATCAGGGCCCGGGTCAGCTTTGGCGTCGACAGATCCGACATTGCAGCCGCGTAGGCACTATTGATCGATTTCATCAATTGATCGACGCCAGTTGCCTTCAAGGCCGAAATGAAATGGAACTTCGCGAATGACAGGAAATTGAGCTTGCGTTCGATGTCGATCTTGATCTCGTCACGCCGCTCGCTCACCAGACCGTCCCACTTGTTCACGCCCACGACCAGCGCCCGCCCCGACTCCAGGACGAAGCCGGCGATATGTGCATCCTGCTCGGAGATATCCTGTTGCGCATCCAGCAGCAACAGCACGACGTTGGCTTCAGAGATCGCCTGCAAGGTCTTGACGACCGAAAATTTTTCGATCGCCTCGAACACCTTGCCGCGGCGACGGATGCCTGCCGTATCGATCAGGACATAGTGTTTTCCATCGCGTTCGAACGGAATTTCGATGGCATCACGGGTGGTGCCGGGCATGTCGAAAGCGATGACCCGTTCTTCACCGAGCAGCGTATTGACCAACGTGGACTTGCCGACATTCGGCCGACCGACAATGGCGATCTTGATTTCGCGTGCGTTGCTGACGACCGTCGCTTCCTCCACCGGCGGCTGCTGGGCCAGCGCAGTGTCCATTGCCTCGTCAACCAGGTCCATGACGCCGTCGCCATGGGCGGCGGAAATCACGTACGGGTCACCGAGGCCGAGTTCGTAAAAATCTGCGGTGACGGCGGTGTACTTCATGCCCTCGGCCTTGTTCACCACCAGCATCACCGACCGGCCGGATTTGCGCAGGAAGTCGGTGATTGTCTTGTCATGCGGCGTGATGCCTTGCCGTCCATCGACGAGGAAGATCACGACGTCGGCTTCGGCCACTGCCTGCTTGGTCTGCTTGGCCATCTCATGCAGGATGCCATCCTTGGCGACCGGCTCGAAACCACCGGTGTCGATGGCCAGGAAGGGTCGTTCGCCCATGCGGCCTTCACCGTAATGACGGTCGCGCGTCAGCCCCGGCAGGTCTGCCACCAGCGCATCCCGGGAACGGGTGAGCCGGTTGAACAGCGTGGACTTGCCGACATTGGGTCGGCCGACGATGGCAATTACCGGCTTCATTCAGACTGCTTCTTTCAAATAAACTTAGTCGGTCGCAATCGACACCAGCGCACCGGCGCGGGTTTGCACGACCATGTTGGCACCCGCCAGAACGGGCGCGGCGACGATCTCGGAGCCATCTGTGGCCAGACGTGCCAGCATGGCGCCGTCCTCGCGTCCGAGAAAATGCACGTAGCCCTGATAATCGCCGACCGCAACCGCCCGGCCAATGGACAGCGGTGCCGACAGACGGCGATAGGCCAGCACCGTGCTTTTCCAGACGCTGGCGCCAGCTTCGCGTGACAACGCCGACACGCTGCCGGCAACATCGGCCGCAAAAACGAAGCGCTCATCCGCACCCAGGCCGACGTCGGAAGAAAGATCCTTGGCCCAGGCGACCGTGCCGTTACCGGCGTCGAAACACATTGCCCTGCCCTGGAATGATACGGCGCAGACCTGACGGCCGATCAGAACCGGCATGCCGGCCGTGTCGATGATGCGTTCGAGTTCAGTCGCGCCGCGGGCGTCCCCGACACTGGCTTCCCAGCGTGGCGCGCCACCCGGCAAGACGATCGCCAGCAGCTTTCCACCTGGCAGCGAGACATAGGCGTCGGACGCGCTCATCAGAATGCCCGGCGCGGTGCGCAGGCTCAGCGATGGCGCCGTCCGCTGCACGACCCACTTGCGCGCCCCGGTGTCCGCGTCAAAACCGACGATGCGGTTGTCCTGACTGCGCACAAGGACCAGGCCCTGGCCGACGGCAGGCGCCGACAGGACTTCACTCGACACCGGCGCTGCCCAACGCAGCTTGCCGCTGCCGTCGAAGGCCATCACGTTGCCTTTTTCGCCAACCACGACCACCGTATTGCCGTCACTTCCAACGCCCGCCGTCAGCGGGGCACCAACATTGATTCGCCACGCAAGCTTGCCGGTGGCCGTATCGACGCGCATCAGGGTGCCATCGCGTGCTGCGGCGAAGATGCTGTCGCCTGCCACTGCGGGAGAAAATGCGTAGGCACCGGAGGCGCCCACCGGCACCGTCCAGGCACTGCGCACGGCGAGGCCTGGCTTCACATCGACCAGGGCCGCCGGCGGATGACGCGGCGTGGAACTCGAACTGAACGGATTCAACGACGCCAGCGTCGTGCAGCCAGCTGACAACAGCAGCAAAGTCAGCGCCGCCATGTGTCCCAATCGCCGCGCCGTGCCGTGGCAGTGCATGACTGCCGCGCTCATGCCGCCGCCTTGACTGATGTCGTGCTGCCACCGATGGCGTCGAGTTTCAGCTGAATCAACTGGCGACCCGGGTTCTTCGCATTCATCTTGTCCATCGCCATCAAGTAGGCCGATCGTGCTTCTGCCAGTTTGTTTTGCGCAGCCAGCAAGTCGCCGCGACGGTCAGCCACGACACCGGCAAACTCCGGCGGAAATTCAGTCGCCAGCAATGTCAGACCGTCGTCGTAGGCTTTCTCATCGAGCATGACACCGGCCAGGCGCACCTTGGCCAGTGCGCGATATTCCGCATCGGCCGCATGGTCGGCTACCCATTTCAGTTGCGCATGCGCGCTTTTCAGGTCACCGGCATCGAAGGTCGCCTTGGCCGCCGCCAGGCCACTCATCTGGGCATAGGCCGTGCGCGGAAATTTTTCCTGCATGTCGGCGGTGGCACGCAGCAGCTTCGGATTATCCTTGGCCGCCACCGCTTTTTGCAACTCATCGTACAGCTGTGCTGCCTGCGCCGACTGACTGCGCTGGTAGTAATTCCATGCCGACCAACCGGCATAGATGGCAAGCGCAGCGATCAGCAACCAGGTGACGAGATTGCCGTACCGCGCCCACCATGCCTTCATGGTGGCAAGCTGTTCTTGTTCTTCTAGATCGTAGGCCATGGATTTTGGTCTTGAAAATTAAGGAGGTTGTTCGTGCTGGAGGTCAGTGCCGGTAATGCACCTGGTCGCCGCCATGGTCGTGGCCATGATCATCACCGCCAACGATCTGATCGACCAGATAACCGGCCAGCGAGGTGAACGGCACCGTCGCCTGGGGAGCGCTGCCCTGACCGGAGCCAACCTGGTCGGACAGGTTGGCATCGCCAGTTTCCCGACTGCCGGCGGCATCGGCGCCTGCGTCGCCGCGCAGTGCCTTGACGCTCGCGGTTTCATTGGCAACCTCGTCTTCACCGATGATTACTGCAAAGGCCGCGCCACTGGCGTCGGCCCGTTTCATCTGCGCCTTGAAGCTGGCAGCGCCACCGGCAGCCGCGCAATGTAGCACAACATCGAGGCCGGCATCGCGCAATCGTTCCGCTGCCACCGATGCCTGCAACTGTGCAGCCGCACCCTGGTGCACCACATACACGTCGCATTGATTCACGGCGAAACGCTCGCCACCAGCCTTCATCAATTCCAGAACCCGCTCGACCCCCATGGCAAAACCGCAGGCCGGCGTAGGCTTGCCGCCAAACATCTCGACCAGCGGATCGTAACGCCCACCGCCACAGACCGTTCCCTGGGAGCCCAGCTGATCGGTCACCCACTCGAACACGGTGCGGTTGTAATAATCCATGCCTCGCACCAGGCGCGGATTGATCGTGAACGGCACGTTGTTATGCCGCAGGATATTCTGCACGCCCTCGAAATGCGCCAGCGAATCGGCTTCGAGATAGTCGATCAGCTTCGGTGCGGCATTGACCATGTCCTGCATCGCCGGATTCTTGGTGTCCAGGATGCGCAGTGGATTCGCATGCAACCTGCGCGTCGCTTCGGCATCGAGAATGTCGGCATGCTGCTCGAAATAGGCGATCAAGTCGGCGCGGTGGCGATTGCGTTCTTCTGCATTGCCGATCGAATTCAATTCCAGTCGCACGTCCGACAAACCGAGATCATCCCAGAGACGCTGGCACAACATGATCAGCTCGGCATCGATGTCGGGCCCGGCAAAACCGATCGCTTCGGCGCCGACCTGCTGGAACTGCCGGTACCGCCCGCGCTGCGGCCGCTCGTGACGGAACATCGGGCCGGCGTACCAGAGCCGCTTCGGGCCATCGTAGGTCAGGTTGTGCTCGAGCGCGGCGCGCACCACGCCAGCCGTCGATTCAGGACGCAACGTCAACTGATCCCCGTTCAGGGAATCGATGAAGGAATACATCTCCTTTTCGACGATGTCGGTTACCGCGCCCAACCCGCGCGAGAACAGATTGGTCGACTCGACGATGGGCGTGCGGATCTGTTGAAAACCATAGCTCTTCAACACGGTTTGCACGGTGTTTTCGAACAGTTCCCACAGTGGCGCATCTGCCGGCAGAACATCGTTCATGCCCTTGATGCCGACGATTTTTTCAGGTTTTTTATTTTCGGACATTTTCTATTTTGCTCGTGCTGCAGTACGGATGATTCGGAAATGTCAGGCACGCGGGCAGCAAGCCGGCACTGATCAGCCGACGCTGGCCGGCTGGCGATAATGCGTGCGCACGTAGTCGAGCACGATCGCCTGAAATTCCTCGGCGATGTGCGCGCCGCGCAGGGTCACGGTCTTTTCGCCATCGACGAACACCGGCGCGGCCGGCGACTCGCCGGTGCCGGGCAGGCTGATGCCGATGTTGGCATGCTTGGACTCGCCCGGGCCGTTGACGATGCAGCCCATGACGGCCACGTTCATGCTCTCGACACCCGGATGATCCTTTTTCCAGATCGGCATCTGCTCGCGCAGATAAGTCTGGATGCGGTCGGCCAGTTCCTGGAACGTGGTCGAGGTGGTGCGCCCGCAGCCCGGGCAGGCGATTACCATCGGTGTGAACTTGCGCAGCCCCATGGTCTGCAGGATTTCCTGGCCGACGATGACTTCGCGGGTGCGGTCGCCACCTGGCTCTGGCGTGAGGGAAATGCGAATCGTGTCACCGATGCCTTCCTGCAGCAGCACCGACAATGCCGCCGTGGATGCGACGATGCCCTTGCTGCCCATGCCGGCTTCGGTCAGGCCCAGGTGCAGCGGATAATCGCAACGCGCGGCCAGTGCACGATAGACCGCAATCAGATCCTGTACGCCGGAGACTTTGCACGACAGGATGATGCGGTCACCCGCCAGCCCGACTTCCTCGGCCCGGCGGGCATTTTCGATGGCAGATGTGACCAATGCTTCATACATCACCGCCTGTGCGCTGCGCGGCTGACTGCGCTGCGCATTTTCATCCATGATGCGCGCGAGCAGGGCCTGGTCCAGGCTGCCCCAGTTCACGCCGATGCGTACCGGCTTGTCGTAACGGCAGGCGATCTCGATCATCTGGGCAAACTGGGTATCGCGCTTGGCGCCCTGGCCGACATTGCCCGGGTTGATGCGGTATTTCGACAGCGCCTGTGCGCATGCCGGAAAATCAGTCAGCAGCTTGTGGCCGTTGTAATGAAAATCGCCCACCAGCGGGACATCGATATCCATCCGGTCGAGCTGTTCGCGGATCGCCGGCACGGCAGCTGCGGCTTCCGGATTGTTGACCGTGATGCGCACGATTTCGGAACCGGCCCTGGCGAGTTCCTTGATCTGGATGGCGGTGCCGATCACATCGGCGGTGTCGGTATTGGTCATCGATTGCACCACGATCGGTGCTGCGCCGCCAACCACCACGCGCCTTGCGCCGTACGATACGACTGCTGCACGGCTCTTGCGCCGCGGCGCCGGGCCGGCCGCGCCGAACGTGCCGAACGTGCCATCTTCAACTGCCGGCTCGATATCGAAATCGCTCATCATTCGATCCGCAGCTTGGCGACATTGCCTTTTGCGCCGTTGTCCAAGGCCAATGGAGCGCCGCGCAAGGTAGCGTCAACACCTGCCAGGTTGCCGATGATGAGCGTCACCGGTTGATCAATGGCGAAGGTTTCGACCGATCCGGCCTTGACCAGGCGCGAGACGATCGCCGTATTGTTCGCTCGCTTGATTTCGATCCATGAATCCTGCTGGACATGCAGCACCAGCGGATTGGCCACTGCCATGCCGGCAGCAGTATTGTCGGTGCTGCCGGGGCCGGACGGATTTATCGCGAGAATAGCTGACCCAGCCGACCCAGCCGACCCGGCCGACCGGCCAACGCCAGGGCTCGACAGCACGGTCGTGCTCGTGAGCGCCGGCGGCTGGCCGGCAACCGGATCACCCGGTGTCGATTTGCCCGCCGCGTCCTGCGCGACGCCAGTGGCCGAACCGGTCGTGCTGCCGGCGTCGGCGGCCCGAACAGCGTCGTTTGCGTCGACCGCCGGCGCAATGGCACTACCGCTGCCGTCGACCACGGCGCCGCGAAGCTGCCCGAAGCGCCGGGTGAGCGAATCAGGCCACCAGCCGAGCATGTAACTGGCGCCCGCTGCAACTGCAATGACTGCCAGCAATCCCGCCAACGGCGCCTTGATGCTACGCCCTGCGCCAGCATGCATGGGAGGCATCCGGGACTGCGTGAATGACGACGACGCCATTTGCCGCGCCGGCGGCGTGCCGACCGACGGCGTGGCATCGGCAAGCATCGCGACCAATGGCAGCGGATCGATCTTGAGCAATTTTGCGTAGGAACGCACGAAACCGCGCACGATCACCATGCCCGGCAGCGCGGCGTAACGATCTTCTTCCAGCGCCATGACTTGTCTTGGCGCGAGATTGAGCTGGCTGGCAACCTGCTCGACCGTCAGACCATGTTCCCGGCGTGCCGATGCCAGCAGGCTGCCGGGCGTCGCGGTCAGGCCGGCCATCGCATCGCCGGATGCGGCGGACTGGACCGTGGCGCCGTAGGACGACTCACTCATCAAAAGCTCCCCGTTGATAAGCAGCGAATTCAGGTGAATTCGGATGCCGGCGTCGCAACTGGGTCGCCAGGCTGGCTTCCACCGCACGGTCCGCGAGCTTGTGCTCGATCCGGATCGCCAGCCACAGCGTCTGCGCACTGACGGCTTCATCCTTGGTTGCGCGTCCGATGTAGAACCGTGCCCGGGTGTAATCGCCCTTGTCGTAATAGATGCGCGCCAAGTTCACGTTGGTTACCGGGTTGCCCGGCTCGAGCTGAAACGCCTGCGTGAGGTAGTTTTCCGCAGCCACTGGATTCTTCAGCTTCAGGCTGCAGGCGCCGGCATTGTTGAGCGCCTTCGCAGGGGACTGGTAGCTCCGATTTTTCAGGGCAGCATCGAAATACGCGAGCGACTCGCCGGCCCGGTCGTTCTGGCAAAGGTACCAGCCATAGTTGTTGCTCAGATCCGGATTGTTGGGAGCAAGCCGCAGCGCGGTCTGGAAATTGTCGTCGGCCAGGCGCGTCTCGCCCATGTCCATGTAGATCAGTGCACGCACGCTGTACGCGTCGGCAGAATTCGGGTTCGACGACAGCGCCTGCTTGATTTCGTCGAGCGCGACCGTGTACTGTTTCTGTTCAAAATACCCGATGGCAAGTTGCAGGCGGATCTGGGCGCGTTTCTGGTCGTTGGTCTGGTCGGACAAGGTCGGCAGTTCCGCTTGCGAAGCGCGGGCACCGACGCCGGCGCATCCTGTCAGCAGCATCGCTGCCGCGAGCGCCGCTCCAACCGCAATGCCGCCGGCCGACCCGCACATTGCCTGCAGCCCGGTGCGCGCCGACTGCGCGGAGCCATTCCCGAATCGTATTTTCAAGTCGTGATCTCCACCAGGCGACCGAAGCCGTCGCCGTATTTTTGTTTGTAGACGGCCATTTTCTGCATCCGCTCCTGTACCTTTGTCCGATCCTGCACTTCCCCGGCCAGCTGGCCGCAAGCCGCATCGATATCGTCGCCACGGGTCTTGCGAATCGTCGTGACGATGCCGGCAGCCGACAACAGCTGGGAAAATGCCTTGATGCGCGCATTATTCGAACGCAGCAGACCGGATTCGGGAAAGGGATTGAACGGAATCAGATTGAACTTGCACGGCACCGGCGTGGCCCCGTCGCGCACCAGCGCGATCAGCTCCCGTGCATGCTCATCGGTGTCGTTGACGCCATCGAGCATGCAGTACTCGAACGTGACGAAATCACGTGGCGCGTGCTCCAGATACCGAATGCAGGCAGCCATCAACTCCCGCAAAGGGTATTTCAAGTTGAGCGGCACCAGGTCGTTGCGCAACGCATCATTGGACGCGTGCAGCGAGACCGCCAGTGCCACCGGACATTCCCGCCCCAGTCGGTCGATCATCGGCACGACGCCGGACGTCGACAACGTGACACGGCGGCGCGACAGACCATACGCATTATCGTCGAGCATCATCTTCAATGCCGTCACGGTCGGCTCGAAATTGAGCAAGGGCTCGCCCATGCCCATCATGACCACGTTGGTGATCTGCCGCTCGCCTTTCGGGCCGGGCTCGACGCCATTGGTACGCCGTAATTCGAATTCTGCCATCCACAATTGGCCGATGATTTCGGCAACGGTGAGATTGCGGCTGAAACCTTGTTTGCCGGTTGAGCAGAACCGGCAATTCACTGCACAGCCCGCCTGCGTCGAAATGCACAGCGTGCCACGATTTTCTTCTGGGATGAAAACGGTTTCGATCGCGTTGCCCTGCCCGACGTCGAGCAGCCATTTGCGCGTGCCGTCGGTCGAGGTATGGTCGGACAGGATCGCCGGTGCAGCGACGATGGCGCGCCCGGTCAGCTTTCCCCGCAGCGACTTGGCCAGATCGGTCATTTGATCGAAGCGGCTGGCGCCGAACTGATGGATCCAGCGCTGCAGCTGGCGAGCGCGGAACGGCTTCTCGCCGAGCGAATCGCAGTAAGCGACCAGCTGGGCCGGATCGAAATCGAGCAGATTGACGAGCAGATCGGGTGTGGCGCTCATAGCCGGTCATCCTCTGCCGGACCCGTCACCCGACCTGCAGGTGGCAGCCTGGCGTATTAACGTGAATAAACGTTTAGTGCAGGAAAGAAATAGGAAATTTCCGTCGTCGCCGTTTCGATGGCGTCCGAACCGTGAACCGCGTTGGCGTCGATCGAATCGGCGAAATCGGCGCGGATCGTGCCTTTTTCTGCCTTCTTTGGATCGGTAGCGCCCATCAGGTCACGGTGACGTGCGATCGCATTTTCACCTTCGAGTGCCTGCACGATCACCGGGCCGGAAATCATGAAGTCCACCAGATCCTTGAAAAATGGCCGGGCGCTGTGGACCGCATAAAAGCCTTCGGCTTCGGCGCGCGACAGATGCATCATGCGCGCCGCGACGACCTTCAGGCCAGCGCCTTCGAAACGCGAATAGATCTGTCCGATCACGTTCTTGGCGACTGCGTCGGGCTTGATAATCGACAGTGTGCGTTCAATTGCCATCTGAAAAACTCCAATGAAAATAGGTGGTTAGAAGAGAAATGCATTAATTTGATCAACCCTTGATTTTAGCATGAAACACCCGATTTAGCGAAGGTAGCGCCCGCATGAAGGCGACTTCGACGCTGCATGCTATGCTGACGTCGCTGCTGTCACACCGCATCCTTAACGGAGGAAATATGGACCAGGATCTGCAACATCAATTCGGCGCGTCGGCCCGTCCGCTCGGCGATTCGCTGGCCGTCACCCGCCATCGGGTATTGCGCAACACGTACTGGTTGCTCGCGCTGTCGATGATTCCGACCGTCGCCGGCGCCTGGCTGGGCGTGCAGTTCAATTTCAGCCTGTTCGCCGGCAGTCCGTTCATCGGCTTTCTGGCCTTCATGGCAATCGCCTTCGGTTTCTTTTATGCCATCGAGCGGACCAAAAATTCCGGGCTGGGCGTAGTTGTATTGCTGGGATTCACGTTCTTCATGGGACTGATGCTGTCGCGGTTGATCAGCCACACGCTCGGTTATTCGAACGGTCCGGCGCTGATCATGACGGCGTTCGGCGGCACCGCCACGATCATGGCGGTAATGGCGACGGTGGCGACCGTCTCGAAGCGGGATTTTTCAGGTTTGGGCAAATGGCTGTTCGCCGGCGTGCTCGTAATTCTGGTGGCCAGCGTGGCGAACGTTTTCCTGCATCTGCCCGCGCTGCAGCTGGCGATCTCGGTCATTGCCATTGGCATTTTCTCGGCTTACATCCTGTTTGACGTGCAACAGGTGCTTAACGGTGGCGAGACGAATTACATCACGGCCACGTTGAGCATTTATCTTGACGTGTACAACATCTTTGCGAACCTGCTGTCGCTGCTGGGTATTTTTGGCGGAAGCCGCGACTGAGTTCCCGCATCGTTGACACTGGAAAGCCGGCCGCTGCGCCGGCTTTTTTCATGCCTGCTGCAGGCCAGCATCCAGGGTCAGCGACGGCGACGGAAGATCGAATACGGCGATCGACTCGACATGGGCGGTATGGGGAAACATGTTCATGATGCCTGCCTGGCTCAGCACATAACCGGCGCCATCGACCAGCAAGGCGGCGTCTCGCGCCAGTGTGGCGGGGTTGCAGGACACGTAGACGATTCTGCAAGGCAGCCGGATCGTCGTCGGATCTTGCCCGAACCGCGCCCGAAGTGCGACCAGCGCCTCGCAGACAGCCATCGCACCGTCACGCGGCGGATCGATCAGGATGCGGTCGAATTTCCCTAGCGCAGCCATGTCGTCAACGCTTACGGTGAACAAATTGCGGGTCAGGAAACGTGTCTTCGCCGCCAGCCCGTTGGCGTCGGCATTCGCAACCGCCCGGGCAGTCAGCGCGGCACTGCCTTCGATGCCGACCACTTCCGCGGCCTGCGTGGCAAGTGGCAGCGTGAAATTGCCCAGCCCGCAAAACAGGTCAGCGACCCGGTCAGAGGGTGCTGCTGCGAGAAGACGCAAGGCGCGAGAAACCAATGCCCGATTGACCTGGTGATTGACCTGGGTGAAATCGGTCGGCTTGAAGGGCATGCGGATGCCGAATTCGGGCAGAAGATAGTGCAGATCGCTCTTTTCCGGATAGAACGGGGCTGCAGAGTCCGGTCCGGCGGTCTGCAGCCACCACTGCACAGCGTGGCGGTCGGCGAAGTCGCGCAGCTTGATCTCATCGGCCGGCGCCATGGGCGCCATGATGCGCAGCACCATGACGGTCGCCAGGCCACCCTCGCCTTCGCCGATCGCCAGTTCGATCTGCGGTACCTGCTCCATGATGCTCAGACCGGCAATCAATTCACGCAGGGGCGGCAGCAGCGCCGAAACATGTGCCGGCAGGATCTCGCAGCTGCGCATGTCGGTGATGAAACCGGATTTGCGTTCATGAAAACCCACCAGCACACCGCCTTTTTTCGGCACGTTGCGCACCGAGATGCGGGCCCGGAATCGATAGCCCCAGGTCGGTCCGTGCACCGGGCGCAGGATGACGTCCGGGCGGACCCGTCCGATGTGCTTCAGGTTGTCTTCCAGCACCCGCTGCTTCATGGCGACCTGTGCGGCCGCATCCAGATGCTGCATGGCACAGCCGCCACAGGTGCCGAAATACACGCATTTCGGCGTCACCCGCTGCGGCGATTCGCGCACGATGTCCGTCATGGTCGCGGCTTCCCATTTCGATTTCTTGCGATACGACGCGAAACCCACCCGCTCCCCGGGCAGAGCGCCCTCGACGAAGACCACCTTGCCGGTCGAGCCGTCGGGATTGTCGAGATGGCCGACGCCACGGCCTTCCATGTCCAGGGAGCGGATGTCGATGTGTGCTTGCGGCATGGGCAATATAAAAAAGGAATGTAGACGAATGACGCCGGGTCACGGACGATCGGCGCCAGCGGGCGCGAGCGGAGGCGCGCCGCGGATTATAAACGCTGCACCGGATGGACCGGATCAAGCAGATGGATGGCGTGGCGAAGCGTGTTACAACAAGGCGTCACGCCCGACGCCGCGTGCGCTCAGGGCACGCTTGAGCTTGACCAGCGCTTCCTGCTGGATCTGACGCACCCGCTCGCGCGTGACCTGCATTTCGGACGCAAGCTCCTCAAGCGTTGCCGGGTCGTCGTCGTCGAGGCCGAAGCGGCGTGTGATCACCAACCGCTGTTTGTCGGGCAGTTTGGTCAGCCAGTCGCGCACCAGCACAACCACCTCATGCTGCTCGGCGCGCGAGTCCGGGCCGGCGTCGATGTCGCCCGGCAGCATGTCCATCAGGCTTGCCTGCGGATCGTTGTCCAGTGGCGCGTCGAGCGAGCTGGCATGTTCGGACAAGGCCAGGATATCCTGCACGCTGTCGACCGGCCGATCCAGCAAATGGGCGATATCCTCCGCCCGGGCATCCTTGCCATCATGATGCTGCGCTTCCAGATGGTACTTGGCGCGCAGCACCTGATTCAATTCCCGCACCATGTGGACCGGCAGGCGCACCGTGCGCGCCTGGTTCATGATGGCGCGCTCGATGCTCTGCCGTATCCACCATGTTGCGTAGGTAGAAAACCGAAACCCGCGCTCCGGCTCGAACTTGTCGATCGCCCGCATCAGGCCCAGGTTACCCTCCTCGATCAGGTCAAGCAGGACCACGCCACGGTTGATGTAATGTTTCGCAATCGACACGACGAGCCGCAGATTGTGTTCGATCATCTTCTGGCGCGCGGCAAATTCCCCCGCCTTCGCTCTCGTTGCAAAATCGACTTCTTCCGACACGGTCAACAGCGGCCGGGCGCCGATCTGGTTCAGGTAATGCTGAGTCGAATCGGTCGACAGCTCGGCTGCCAGCACTTTCTTCAGGTCGTCGGCCGACGCAACGGCGACCACACCCGGTTGTCCGGACCGGACGGCATCTCCGGCCGGCGGATCATGGGCCGCCTGCGCAGCGTCGTCCGCGGAGTCGAGCGCGCCGTTGCGATCATGACCTGCATCCGATGCATGGTCGCGCAGTGCAAGCTCATCCGCCACTGCGTCCTCGGCAGCCTCCGGATCGGCGGGCCGACCGGCCTGATGCGCTCTGGTAGCGTGCGCCGGTGCCTTGTCGATGCGCGCAGCAAACGTCCCAAGAGCGTCCGCGCCATGGTTGGCGCCATGATGGGAACCGATGCCGTTGATGCTGGCAGCGCTACCGATGATGCCAGCACCGTTGATTGCTCCCCGCGCCTGTGGCCCCGCCACCGATCGGAGCCCACCGGAATCGGTGGTGTTGCCGGACGGCGGGCGGGGTTTTCGGGTCATTTAGCGGCCTGGTAAGAGTTTCGACGGATCAACGGGCTTGCCTTGCTGGCGTATTTCAAAATGCAGCTTGACCACATCGGAATCGGAATTACCCATTTCCGCGATTTTTTGGCCCTTGCCCACCGTCTGACCTTCTTTTACCAGGATGGTTTTATTGTGCGCATAGGCTGACAACACATTACTGGTGTGCTTCACGATGACGAGATTGCCATAACCGCGAATCGACCCGGCGTAAATGACCTTGCCGGCGCCGGCAGCAAGAATTTGCTGGCCACTCTTGCCGGCAATGTCGATGCCTTTTTTCCCATCGTCGAAGCCGCTGGAAACCTTGCCGTCGGTCGGCCAGATCCAGGAAATGTTGTCGTCTTCCGGTGGCGCCAGTGCCGGCGCCGAGCCGGCGATACCCGGCACCGGTGTCAGCACGGCAACCGGCGGCATGCCGTTTTTCGGTTCGGCTGATCTGCCGCTGCCGGTGTTGGACGAGTAGTTCGCCGCATCCGGCTTTTGCAACTCAGCCAGAGCGACGTCGGAAAAGGCGCGTTTCTCACCCCGTGGCCCGCTTTTGTTCGCTATGTTCGCCACATTCGCCACGTTCGCCGTGCCACTGGCCACGCCACCCGGTTGACCGGCGATGCCTGGCGCGGTACCGAGCGGCCGCACTTCGACGCCTGAGCCAACACTCACGCTTCCGGCCTGCGGTGCGCCACTGCCTGGCTCGGGCGGACTTACGCGCAGCAACTGGTCGACCTTGATGTCGTTTGCATTGACAAGGTTATTCCAAGCCACGAGATCACGGTAGTTTTGTCCAAATTCAAGCGCGATGTGCAGCAGGGTGTCGCCTTTGCGGACCGTGTAGTAACCACGTGGATCGGCTGCCCGTTGCGGCGCGGCAGCATTGCCCCCACCCCCGACGGCGCGTCCGAATTCGCCAGGCCGGCTGACCGTACCACGATCAATCACCGGCGCCGGGCTGCGCGGTGTGGCACAGGCGGCGAGGAATGCGATGGTCGCCAACGGGCACAGCAAGCGAAATTTTTTCATTCTCATGACTTCAAGCTTCATCAAGGACAGCATGGAAAACAGGCGCGACGCGGCAAGGACGTGGCATGCGATGCATTTCACCTCCGGCGGCCGACCTGCCGTGACGGCCGGCTCAGACGATACCGGCGCGCAGCGGCACGAAGTGGCAGTCTTCCAGCGTCGTGGTGCGCCACTCGGTTGCGCCGATCCGCTCGATCAGCTGCAAGACCTGATGCCTGCCGCCGACCGGCGCCACCAGGCGACCGCCGACCGTCAATTGCTCTAGCAAGGTAGGCGGCACTTCGAGCCCGGCCGCGGCGAGGATGATGCCGTCGAACGGGGCCACTTGCGGCAGGCCGAGCATACCATCTCCGTAATGCAGCCGGACGTTGGCAATGCGCATCGGCCGCAGGTTGGCACGCGCCAGTTCATGCAGCGGCTTGATGCGTTCGATCGAATAGACGTCCTTTGCGACCAGTGCCAGGACTGCCGCCTGATAGCCGCAGCCGGTACCGATTTCCAGCACCCGGTCGAGCCGACCGCCCTGCCCGTTCGCCCGCAGGACCTCGATCATCCGTGCCACGATGTAGGGCTGCGAGATCGTCTGGTGATACCCGATCGGCAGCGAGGCATCGATGTAGGCCTGGCTGGCCAGGGCCGGCTCCATGAACAGGTGACGTGGCACCGCTTCCATGGCGGCCAGCACCTTTGCATCGCTGACGCCCTGGCGCGTGATCCGTTCGACCATGGCCCGACGCACTGCCGGCGAAATCATCGGTGTATCGCGGCCCTGGTGTGGCGCAATCGGCTTGGCCGCCGTCCGCACCTGTACTGGCGCGATCGCGTCCCGCTCGCCGTGGCGAGCAAGATTACGGGTCGCGGTCTGCGGCGTGGCAACCGCGCGGCGAGCCGCATTCCGATCATCGATCGATTGCGGAGTACGGGCCCCGAGCGAGGCCAGCGACAACGGAAAACGTTTTTCCTTGTCGGTCATGCCAGGCTTTTGCGCAGCAATTCGATCTGGCCGGTATGCGTCAGATCGATCTGCAGCGGCGTGATGGAAACACAGCCTGCCGCCGTCGCATGAAAATCGGTTCCCTCTGCGGCGTCACGCACGGCGCCGGTCGGACCGATCCAGAAAATTTCCCGTCCGTGCGGATCAGTTGAACGAATCACGGGCTCCGACGCGTGACGCTTGCCCAACCGGGTCACGCGCATGCCGCCAAGCGCCGCATGCGGCAGGTTCGGCACATTGACGTTGAGCAGGAATGGCCGTGGCAGGCTGTCGAAGCGCTGCTGCACCAGGTCGCGTGCCACGCGGGCTGCCGTATCCAGTTCGGCCCAGCCGGAACGGACCTGGGAAAAAGCGATTGCCGGAATGCCGAACAGATACCCTTCCGTGGCCGCTGCCACAGTGCCGGAATACAGCGTGTCATCACCCATGTTCTGGCCGTTGTTGATGCCCGAGACAACCAGGTCGGGCACGAAGTCGAGCATGCCGGTCAGGGCGATGTGCACGCAATCCGACGGCGTGCCGTTGACGAAGTAAAACCCGTTCGCCGCCCGCTGCACCGACAATGGCCGGTCCAGCGTCAGGGAATTCGAGCTGCCGGATCGGTTGCTGTCAGGCGCCACCACCAGGATTTCGGCAATTGCCGACATCGCATCGGCCAGCGCTGCCAGTCCGGGTGCCAGGTAACCATCGTCATTGCTGATCAAGATTTTCATGCCCAGATTTTACCCGAAGCAACATCGCTGCATGCGGATCGCCCGTTCATTCTGATGCATAATTCTCAAATCAAACGACCGTTCGTTTTTACCGATAAAAACAGGAGATACCATCCGCATGAAAGCCATCGTCTGCAACCAATGGGGATTGCCCGATACCCTTACTCTCGAAGATTTGCCGGATGTCATGCCGGCCGCCGGGCACGTCGTGATCGATGTCCAGGCAGCCGGCGTGAATTTTCCGGACGTGCTGATCATCCAGAACAAATACCAGGTCAAGCCGCCACTGCCGTTCACGCCGGGCGGTGAATTGTCGGGCACCGTACGCGCGGTTGGCGAAGGCGTCAGCGGCTTTGCGATCGGTGACCGTGTCATCGCATTCGTCGGCCAGGGCGCCTTCGCGCAACAGATCGCGGTGCCGGTGCAGGCAGTCATGCCGATGCCGCATGGGATGGCCTTCGATGTCGCGGCCGCCATCACGCTGACCTACGGCACCTCGCATCATGCAGTGGTTGACCGAGCGCAATTGAAGCCGGGTGAAACGATGCTGGTGCTGGGTGCTGCGGGCGGCGTCGGACTGGCTGCAATCGATATCGGCAAGGCGCTCGGCGCGCGGGTCATCGCCGCGGCATCAAGCGCTGAAAAACTGGCGGTCTGTAAAGAACATGGCGCCGACGAGCTGATCAACTACAGCACCGAAGACCTGCGCGAAGCGATCAAGCGCACCACCGGCGGCAAAGGGCCCGACGTGATCTATGACCCGGTCGGCGGCATCTATGCAGAACCGGCGTTCCGCTCGATCGCCTGGCGCGGGCGCTATCTGGTAGTCGGTTTTGCGAACGGTGAAATTCCGCGCCTGCCGTTGAATCTGACGTTGTTGAAAGGGGCGTCACTGGTGGGCGTTTTCTGGGGTGACTTCGTGCGCCGTGAGCCGAAGGCAAACCTGGCCGCGATGCACCAGTTGATGGGCTGGCTGGCCAGTGGCCAGATCCGGCCGCATGTCTCGGCGCGCTACGCCTTGGCCGATACGCCTGCAGCCCTGAACGACATGGCCGCGCGCAAGGTCACCGGCAAGATCGTGATCGAACCACAGCGTTGAGTCGATTGCGTAGAGCAGAAGAGACTCCAGCAATTTCCACGCTGGTGTCGGTGCAAGTGTCGGAGTCGGAGTCTGGGTCGGGATTGAGGTTGAAGTCGGGGTCAGCGTCAGTCTCGGCGCCATGTGCTTGACCTCCGCTCACTCGGCGGGCTGGTCAGTCGCGGGCTGGCCCGTGAAAAATTCCACCACCTCGGCCAACACCCGGGTGCGCTTGAACGGCGGCAGACTCTGCCAGATCCGTTTGCCATAGGGCTTGCTGATCAGGCGCGGGTCGCACAGCATCAGCACGCCGCGATCGGCTTCATCGCGAATCAGGCGACCCGCACCCTGCTTCAGGTTGATGATCGCCGCCGGCAGCTGATGCTGCATGAAGCCGTTCAAACCTTTCTTCTCCAGCGCGTCGAGACGGGCCGCCAGCACCGGATCGTCCGGCGGCGAGAACGGCAGCTTGTCGATCACCACGAGTGACAACGCCTCGCCACGCACATCGACGCCTTCCCAAAAACTCTGGCTACCGACCAGCACCGCATTGCCGGTATCGCGGAACCGGTCGAGCAGTTCGGTGCGGCCCGCCTCGCCTTGCACCATCAGCGGGAACAGCAGGCCGCGCTGCGCGAACGCATCGCGCAGGCGCTGCGCTGCACGGGCCACGGCGCGATTGGTGGTGCAGAGCAAAAAAGTGCGGCCACCGGCGGCGACAATGACCGGCAAGGCGGCGTCGACGACCGCGTCCGTGTACTCCGGCGAATTCGGCTGCGGCAAGCCATCGGGTACATACAGCAGGCCCTGCCGGGCATAGTCGAACGGACTGCTCCAGGAATGCGCCGGCTCGTTCCATAAGCCCATCTGCGCGTTGTAATGGCTGAAATCGTTTTTGACGGCCAGGGTTGCGGACGTGAAGATCCAGGCCCGTGGCGCACCTTCACGCTGCTTGTTGAAAATCGGTGCGATCGACAACGGCGTCTGATGCAGCTGCAAGGAAGAGGAGAACGCTTCGATCCACAGTACATGGTGCGGCGGCCCGGCATCTTCCGCAGACACCGAGCAGCCGTCGTCGCGTTCGCGCTCGACCGTGGGGGGCGGACTGCCGGCCGACTCCCATGCCGTCAGCCGTGCCTCGAGTTCGACTGCCCGCACCCGGCATTGCTCGATCGATTCCGCCCGTTGCGCCTGAGTCGCCAGCACGTTTACCATCCCATGCAAGGCGACGAGCAATACGCCGAGCGCCGGAAAGAACAGGCTGGTCGGCGGGATCTGGTTGACCGCCATCCGCACGGAATCCTGTGGAAAGGCCAGCCGCAAGTCACGCGCCGCCCGTTCGACGGTGGTGACGACCTTGGCCCAGTCAGCGCCGTCGCGCGCATGTGACAGACCTTCGGCCAGAACATCGCGACACAGTTCGAGAATCTGCGAGGTCGACGTGGTGTCACCGAAAAACAGCGTCGCCGTTTCCGGCAGTTGATGCGCCTCGTCGAAAATGATGGTGTTGGCTGACGGCAGCAGTTCCGCCACACCGGTGTCCTTCAGTGCCACATCCGCAAAAAACAGATGATGATTCACCACCACTACATCGGCCTGTTGCGCTTCCTTGCGCGCCTTCATCACGAAACAATCCTGGTAATACTGACATTCCGAACCAAGGCAAGTGTCGCGGGTCGAGGTGACCAGATTCCAGATCAGTGCGCTTTCCGGCACGGCGGACAATTCGGCCTTGTCGCCGGAGGCCGTGGTTTTCATGAAGCGCGAAATCTGGCGCAGATGGCCGATATCGTCGCGTGACGTCATGCGGCCGTTCTGCAGGGTCCGCTCCAGATGGTAGTGACAGACATAGTTGGCCCTGCCTTTCAGCAGCGCTACCGACACTGGCGCATTCAGCGCCTTGCGCACCGTCGGAATGTCACGCGAAAAAAGTTGGTCCTGCAAATTCTTGGTGCCGGTCGAGACGATCGTCTTGCCGCCCCACAGCAAGGCTGGCACCAGATAGGCAAAAGTCTTGCCGGTGCCGGTGCCGGCCTCGGCCACCAGCGTCGTGCGGTTTTCGATCGCATCGGCGATCGCCTTGGCCATCGCGGTCTGCGATGCCCTGGGCCGGTAGTTGCCGACCGCGCCACCCAGGGCACCACCGGGGCCGAACAGTTTGTCGAGTTCTGCGTCGTGCAGACCGGCATTGTTGGAATCGTTGGATGGTCGGGTCAAGCAGGAATATCCGGGATAAGTTGCATCTTCAACATCGTGATGTGATCCTTGAGTTGCAGCTTGCGTTTTTTCAAACGACGTAGCTGCAGTTCCTCATGCCGGATGTCGTTGGTCAACGACTCGATCACCGTATCGAGATCGCGGTGTTCGACTTCGAGTTCGATGATGCGGCGCTGGGTATCGTTCGGAAGAGTCATGGCCGTATTGTGTCACAGCGCACATGATGTCGGGCTGAAAAACAGGTACGGCCTCGAGACGGCCGCTGCTCTTGGCAACCGGTTTGCGCTTTGCCCGCATCGACGACAAAATGCGCATGGCAACGTGAGGGCATGAAGGCATGACGGCGAAGTGAGTGCCGCAACCATTTGCTCTATTCAAATAAAACCGAACATGCCATCCGAGTTAACAGAACGCCATGCAATAATCGGGCAGAACATTGCCATAAAGTATTAAATGTGGTCCGCATTTGCCGTGATGACAGATAGGCGAGAACATGACTCATTACAAGATTGAGGCTGGCACCGGGCAGCACATCGGTGACCGCAGCGAGCAGCAAGACCGGATCGCCCTGCTGCAGGCACCGAAAGCGCCCGGCTACATGATGGCAGTGCTGGCCGACGGCATGGGTGGGGCTGGCGGTGGCGCCATTGCTGCCGAACAGGCGGTGCGCACCGCGCAGCAAGTGTTCGAACGGTTTTCGCCGTTGACCGACGACATCGAATCGATGATGCGGGAAATCGCTGGCGAGATTCATACCGTGATCCAACTCACCAGCCTGGCAAGCGAAATACGGCCGCAGACCACGCTCGCCATGCTGGTGCTGACACCGCAACGCACGGCCATCTGGGGGCATGCCGGCGATTCGCGCGTCTGTCGCTTTGCCGGGCCGAACCTGGCCGAGCGCACGATCGATCATTCATATGTCGATCAAGGCGTCCGGTACCGTCCAGGCGTTTCATCCGCCATGTTCGGCAGCGTCACCAGCGCCCATCCGCCGGGTGCATCGCAAGGACCCGCTGCGGTAACCCTGGCAAGCACCCCGACCGTCC
>JAYTLK010000114.1:0-11406 GCA_043729515.1 Herminiimonas sp. | reverse complement strand
TGGGAGGTAGTGGCTTCATCGGCAGCGCCTTGTCGCGCCGGCTGGCGCTGATGGGCAGGCCGGTACATGTCGTGAGCCGCACGCCGCCGTTGCCCGTTCCAGCCGCTCTGGTTTTGTCGGCCTCGCCAGCAGAACCTGGCTCGGCCGGATGCGCAATCGCACCTTGCGGATTACCCGACGTGCGCCATCACACCGGCAGTCTCGACGACCCGGCCCTACTGGAGGCCCGCCGCCATGACTGCGCGACCGTGATCCACCTGGCAAGCGCATCGACGCCCGGCAGCAGCGCCCGCAATCCGGCGCGCGAACTCGACAACCTTGGCCCCCTCGCGCGCCTGCTGGAACAACTGCGCCATTGGCCACAGACGCATCTGATCTTTCTCTCTTCCGGCGGCACCGTGTATGGCAACCCGGCCACCACCCCCGTGGCCGAAGATGCGCCACTGGCGCCGCTGTCGTTCTACGGCGCCGGCAAGGTCGCCATGGAAAGCTTTCTCCAGGCGTTTCGCAGCCAAGCGCATCCGGTGACGATCCTGCGGCCGTCGAACTGCTACGGTCCGGGGCAAAGCCTGCGCCATGGCTTCGGCCTGGTGCGCACCGTCCTGCAGCAGTTGCAGAATGGCGCGCCGGTCGAGGTCTGGGGCGATGGCGAGAGCGTGCGCGATTATCTCTACATCGATGACCTGGTGGCGGCGATCTTGAAGACGATCGCCCTGCCGGCCGACAACGGCACCTATAACATCGGCAGCGGCCAGGGACATTCGATCAATGCGATCCTGGAGACCGTCAGCGCGCTCGGGGTCGGGCGTCTGCAGACAAACTATCGGCCGGCGCGCAGCGTCGACGTGCGCGCCGTCGTGCTCGACAACGGACGTGCTGCTGCGGCGCTGGACTGGCGCCCTCGGGTCGGCGTGTCGGAGGGCGTGCGCCGCACCTGGGACTGGCTGCAACAAGACAATCAGCGGGACGAATCGTGACGGCGCCGGCATGAACACGCATGCCGGTGACAACATCGGCGCAGCAACTGCCAGCACAATTGCCACCCATGCTGCCAGCGGAGCGGCAGGCATTACCGTCACGGTCTGCATCGCCAACTACAACGGCATGGCGGTCATCGACGACTGCCTGCGCTCTGTCCTGGCCCAGATCCTGACGCCGGAGGCGGACGATCCACGCGCCCCGCCCATCAAGATCGACATCATCGTGCACGACGATGCCTCGACCGACGATTCGCCGGCGCATGTCCGCCGCCATTATCCGCAGGTTCGCCTGATCGCCGCCACCGAGAATGTCGGCTTCTGCATCGCCAACAACCGCATGGTGGCTGCGGCAGCAGGCGACTATCTCCTGCTGCTCAACAATGACGCTGCGCTGTATCCGGATGCGCTCCGTACCCTGGCACGCAGGGCGCGGGAACTGGCCAGGCCGGCCGTGCTCGGCCTGCCGCAACACGACGCGGCCAACGGCGCGCTGATCGACATCGGCAGCACCTTTGATCCATTCTTGAATCCGATACCGGACCTGCGCCCGACACCGCAGGAAGCCGGCATGATCATCGGCGCCTGCCTGTGGCTGCCGCGCGTGCTCTGGAACGACATCGGCGGCTTTCCCGAATGGTTCGACAGCCTGGCCGAAGACATGTATCTCTGTTGCGTCGCACGCCTGTATGGTCATCCGGTGGAGGCGCTCCGCGCATCGGGATTCCGGCATTGGGTCGGCGCCAGTCTCGGTGGTGGCAAGGTGCTGGACAACCGGTTGTCGACCACGTCCCGGCGCCGCATCCTCAGTGAACGCAACAAATGCTATGTAATGGTGCTGTGCTATCCGGCGCCGCTGCTGCAGCTGGTGCTGCCGGTGCATCTGGTCCTGCTGATGGTGGAAGGCGCGATCCTGGCCGCGCTCAAGTGCTCGTCCGGCCTGTTCACGACGATCTATCTGAATGTGCCGATCTCGCTGTGGCGCGAACGACGACGCCTGGTGCGCGACCGACAGGCGATCCAGTCAGGACGCCGGATTTCAGCAGCCGCTTTTTTTACGCCGTTTCAGTGGATGCCGCACAAGCTACGCTTGCTGCTGCGCCATGGCATGCCCGAGATTCGCTAGGCCGGTAATTGACGCACCGTCGCTGGACGGATTCTGCAGCATCGGGCTGGACAGTTGCTGAACCAGCGATGGCCGAACGGATTTGGTCAGTACACTTGCCAACAGGTCAGCTCCGACCACGAAACTGGTTCACCAGGCGCACGGCGATATAGTAAAAGGCATTGAGCGCGCGATTACGCACGATCAGATTACGCACCCGCACATACGGAATTACCACGGCATTGATGTTGGCGGAAAGTTCGCGTTGATATGCCATGACGTCGGCCACGCTCAAGGTCACCACCATTGCCTTCTGCTGCGCGGCCGCGAGCGCGTAATGATCGTTCAACGATTTCTGGCGCGAGACGTAGGTCCTGGTGCCATCCGGCACCCGGTACAGCGAGGTCAGCTTGTCGACCATCTTGAAATCCTGTTCCAGGGAATATCGGGTCCACAGGTTCCAGTCTTCCAGATTGTCGAGCGCGGGGTTGAAGCCGCCATGCCGGTCATAGAGCGCGCGCCGGAACACGACTGCCTGGATCGGCAAATAATTGTGATGCCAAAGAATGGCACGGGAAAACGGCTGCCGGTAGATCATGTCGAACCGGGTTTCCGTGTATCGCAGTGGCTCGAGCGACAATACTCGGGTCGGTACCTGGTACGACAGACCGTAGACCCCGCCGCACTCGGGATGCATCTGCAATTCCCCGACCATGATCTCCAGATGATCCGCATAGTACAAATCGTCGTCGTCCAGGAAAGCCATCAGCGTGCCCGTGCACAACGCTAGTCCGGCATTGCCTGCATCGCAGCGACCACGCTTTGGAATGGCACGATAGACGACCGATGCCAGAGCGCCGTTGGCCGCGATTTCTTCCACATGTGCCTGCGCTTCGTTGCTGCCGTCCTCGATGACGACCAGTTCGATGTTCGGATACGTCTGATTCAGAATCGACGCAGTCGCTTCCCTCAACCAGGGCAGGCGGCCGCGGTGGGTGCGCATGACGACGCTGACCAGCGGCGCCTCCTGCACTGCCGCCGTTGCGGGATGTTCGTAAAAAACACCGGCGCGCGCGTGTTCGTATTGCCAGCGGCGAAACGGAAAACGCGCCTTGCTGCGTTTGCGGCTACCCAGAAAATAGCCGGCGTTGCGCACGATGCTGATGCCATTGCCAGCCAGCGCAGCCCACTTGTGGGGCAATGCCGGCGCACGAACCCACAGACCTGCGTACATCGCCAGGCCGACGAGGATGTGCAGCGGCGAGCCATAGCGCATGCGCAGATAGACATTGGCCAGGGTCTCGCCGAAGAACTGCTGCGGCTTGATCTGGCCGGGGGAGTCATAGCTGTAGTGCCAGCAGACCGCCTTCGGACAGTATCGCAGCACAAAGCCATGATCACGCAGCCGGTACGACAGCTCGACATCCTCGCCATACAAAAAAATACGCTCGTCATAGCCGCCGACACGCTGCAGCGCGCTGCGGCGAAACAGGACACAGGCGCTGGAGGACCAGGCCGTCTCCAGCGTCGCCGGATGATAGTGCTTCGGATGCTCATACGGCTTCTGTCGGAATTCCCAGCTCGCCGCCTGCCCGGTGTCGGCTTCGGCAGCGGTCACTGCCCGCATCAGTGCGTCGGGTTCGATGGTCAGATCGACATTCGTCACCAGCACGTACGGCGAGTCACCGGCAGCGATGTTGCGGTTATGACCGACGCCGAAACCCAGATTCTCGCTACTGCAGAGCTGCACCGAGCGAAACGCTGCTCGCAGCCGCGGCAGATTTTTCTGCCACAGCGAAAACGATGCATCCACCGAGGCGTGGTCGCGAATACAGAGGTTGATGCGGCTGGCAGGATACCGTTGCGCGATCAGGCTATCGACAAAGCCGTCGATCCATTTTGCGGACTGGTAGCTGAGAATCGAAATATCGACCAGCGGCAGCAGTTCATCCGCCGGCGAGGCGCACCCTGCCGGCGGCATCGGTGCAGATGCGCTCCCATGGATCTTGCCCGGTCCATCGCCCCGCGCATCGACAACCGGCTTGCCGACCGCATCGAGAACCCCCTGGCCAGTCGCAGCAGCAGGCTCGTCCATCGTACCGGGCAGGTTCAGCTGCATGTCATTGCACCTTGAATGCGTGCGGCAACAGCACCGCGCTCTGGCTGCCGACGACGGGCAGCCGTCCGGTCCCGAAAAAATCCCCTGGCTCCACCATGATCGCCATGGCTTGCTCGATGGCGTCCGCCACCACGCCGTCGACTGCGCAATGCAGGCTCAAGCGATATGTCCCCGGCATCAACGACAAGTGCGGGATATCCAGCACGATCTGGCGGCGCTCCTCCGCCATGTTGGCAAACGGCGCGCTCGACAATGCATTTGACAGGTCGGCCACGCGAATGCCGAATTCGTTTTCGATGGTGACCGTGACCACCACGTCGTCGAGCGCTTGCTGAGGAATGGCGGTGAAGCCGAACAGCAGGCGCAACAGGCGGCCGCAACGCGCCACCGCGACCGTTGCGCCGCGTTCGTCCTGCATGGTCGCCGTGGTGAAGCGCATCACGCCACTCCCCTTGCGGTCGGTACGCTGCGCCAGCGGCGTCAGCGCCAATTGCTCCGATTGTTCGATATAGGTGTGCATGACCTGATTGACCGGGCCGTACTGGCCAAGCGTGCCGTGCTCGAACAGCATGGCGCTACGGCACAGATGCTGGATGGCGGCGATGTTGTGCGAGACGAACAGGACGGTCGTGCCGGCTTGGCCAACGGTGGTCATCCTGGCCAGGCATTTTTTCTGGAAGGCCGCGTCGCCGACTGCCAGCACCTCATCGACGATCAGGATCTCCGGCTCCAGGTGGGCCGCCACCGCGAATGCCAGGCGCACGTACATGCCGGAGGAATAGCGCTTGACCGGCATGTCGAGGAATTGTTCGACTTCGGCAAAGGCGACGATCTCGTCGAACTTGCGGCGGATCTCCTCGCGCCGCATGCCAAGGATGGCGCCATTCAGATACACGTTCTCGCGGCCCGACAGCTCCGGATGAAACCCGGTGCCGACTTCCAGCAGGCTTGCCACCCGGCCACGGATGGTGACGCGGCCGGCAGTGGGCTCGGTGATCCGGCTAAGGATTTTCAGGAGCGTCGACTTGCCGGCGCCGTTGCGGCCGATGATGCCGACGCGGTCACCGGCGTCGATCCGAAACGACACGTCGCGCAGGGCCCAGAATTCATCGTGGTCGCCGTGCCGGTGCGCCGGGTCAACATCGCGAGCGCGTCCGGTGCTGCGCAACAATCCGGACAATGCTTCACCGAGCGAACTGCTGCGTGCCTGCGGCCGGCGCGGCAACAGGTAGCGTTTGGAGAGACCTTCGGCGTGGATGGCATGGCTGGCGCGAATGGGATGATTCATGCGGCCCTAGATCGTGTCGGCGAAGGATTTTTCGGCGCGCCGAAAATGCGCCACTGCGGTCACCAGCAACAGCGCCGACAGCGCCACCGACAGGATCGTCCCCGGCAGGTACAACGGCGTGGCGTCGCCCAGCAGGGCCCAGCGAAAGCCGTCGATCACACCCACCATCGGATTGCAGGAATACAGCAGCCGCCATTGCTCTGGAATGATCGCGCTGCGAAAACCCACCGGCGACACATACAGTCCCAGCTGCAGGCCGAAAGCGACGATGAACCGAAAATCCCGGAACCGCACATTCAATGCCGCCACCCACAAGCCGACACCGATCGAGATCATCAGCGCATCGATGATGAACAGCGGCAGGGCCAGAATCCGCCAGCCCGGCAGCACGCCATAGAACACCAGCGTGATCGCCAGCAGCACCGCCGCCACCAGAAAATCCACCAGCGCCACGACAGCCGCGCTCAGCGGCATCAGCAGCCTCGGAAAATACACTTTCGAAACCATGCCGCCATTGTTCAGGATGCTGTTGCCGGAATCAGTCAGGGTGGTGGCAAACAGCTGCCAGGGCAGCATGCCGGCAAACACCATTGCCGGATAAGGTGCGTCGCCCGACGAGAGCCCGGCCAAGCGGCCGAACACCACGCTGAAGACGATCATCGTCAGCAGCGGGCGCAGTACTACCCACGCCACGCCGAGAATGGTCTGCTTGTAACGCACCGAAATGTCGCGCCATGCCAGAAAGCCGAGCAGCTCCCGATAACTCCACAGGTCACGCCAGTAATTGCGCTCGGTATGGCCGGCTTCGATGACGATGGTCTGCGTGCTGCCGCGAAGGGAGGCGTCTGAAGTGGTCTGCATGATCGAACCAGTGTGCCGCGGCGGAGGCGGCCTGTCTGCGGAAGGCTTGCGTGATGATGCGCGCGCCGGCTTGCTTTCGTCCAATTATAAAGGTTGAATCGGAGAAATATCGTTGCAAACATGCCGACGGCGGTTCCGGGTGTGATCGGTCGCCTGCCGATGTCGTGCGTCGGCTGCCAGTAGCTAACGCACCCAGTCGAGCATGCGGCCCAGCAAGCCTGGATTGCTGGCCTCACTGGAGACAACTCGGCACAACACGACCGAGACATTGTCGACACCGCCGGCGTCGTTGGCTCTGGCGATCAGGTTGTCGGCGAGCTGGTCCAGCGACGCTTCAGTCTGCAGGACAAGTGCGATCTGCGCATCGTCGAGCATGTCGGACAAACCATCGGAGCACAGCAGATAGAGGTCGCCGGCACGCGTGGTGAACTGGTTCAGCTCGACATCGAGCGCTGTGTCGACGCCCAGGGCACGCGTGACCAGGTTGCGGTTCGGGGCATGCCGGGCCTGTTGCGGCGTGATCAGGCCGGCATCGACCTGCTCCTGGACCTGGGAATGATCCCGTGTGATCTGCTCAAGGATGCCATCGCGCAGGCGGTAGGCGCGAGAGTCGCCGACATGGGCCACGAACAGGCGGTCCTGGTGGCACAGCATGGCAACCAGGGTAGTGCCCATGCCGGCATATTCCGGCTCGCGCCGACTGGCCTGGCAGATCGCCGCATTTGCCTGAACGACGCTGTCTCGCATGAGGCGTGACAGACGGCCGGCCCGGTCGCCATCGCTTGCCGTCAATTCGCGCAAGCCCTGGTGCAACAGACTCGTGCAGACATTGATGGCGATCCGGCTAGCCACTTCACCGGCCCGGTAACCGCCCATGCCATCGGCCAATAGCGCCGCGCCGATGTCGGGCAAGCAGCAGACCGCGTCTTCATTCTGCGCACGCACCCGACCGCGATCGGTTTGTGCGCAGAACTGAAGGTTGGCATGAAAATCCATGGACGATGGCCCGCTCAGTAGAAACTGCCCACCCGTCGAGCATGACGGCCAGCCTGCACTGGCCTCCCCCCGGTCCGAAGATCGTTACAGCATCGCCTTCAACAGGCGCGCCATTTCCGACGGGTTCTTGGTAACCGTGATGCCGCAGGCTTCCATGATGTCCAGTTTTGCCTGGGCAGTGTCGGCGCCGCCGGAGATCAGTGCGCCGGCATGGCCCATGCGCTTGCCCGGTGGCGCGGTGACGCCGGCGATGAAGCCAACCACCGGTTTTTTCATGTGATCCTTGATCCAGTACGCGGCATTGGCTTCGTCCGGGCCGCCGATCTCGCCGATCATGATGACGGCGTCGGTCTCCGGATCGTCGTTGAACAGCTTCATGATGTCGATGTGCTTCAGGCCATTGATCGGATCGCCGCCGATGCCGACTGCCGATGATTGCCCGAGACCCAGCGCCGTCAGTTGCCCGACTGCTTCATAGGTCAAGGTGCCCGAGCGCGACACCACGCCGATGCGGCCCTTCCTGTGGATATGGCCGGGCATGATGCCGATCTTGATTTCATCGGGGGTGATCAAGCCCGGGCAGTTCGGCCCCAGCAGCAAGGTCTTGCTACCGGATTTCGCCATCCGGTCCTTCAGCGCCATCATGTCGCGCACCGGAATGCCTTCGGTAATGCAGATCGCCAGATCGAGCTCGGCCTCGACTGCTTCCCAGATTGCCGCGGCAGCACCGGCCGGCGGCACGTAGATCACCGACACGTTGACGCCGGTCTTGGCCTTGGCTTCGGCCACGGTGGCGAAGATCGGCACGCCTTCGAAATCTTCGCCGGCTTTCTTCGGATTGACACCGGCCACGAAGCAGTTCTTGCCGTTCGCGTATTCACGGCACATCCGGGTGTGGAACTGGCCGGTCTTGCCGGTGATGCCCTGGGTGACGACCTTGGTGTCTTTGTTGATCAGGATTGACATGGGGATTCCTTGTGCGCTGGATTGTTCTGGGGGATCAGTGCTTGCCGGCGGCAGCTGCCACCGCACTGCGCGCTGCGTCTTCCATCGTGTCGGCGGCGATGATCGGCAAGCCCGAATCTGCCAGCATCTTCTTGCCAATGTCTTCGTTGGTGCCCTTCATGCGCACTACCAGCGGCACGTTCAGCGAGACTGCCTTCGACGCCACGATCACGCCTTCGGCAATCACGTCGCATTTCATGATGCCGCCGAAAATGTTGACCAGGATCGCTTTCAGGCCGGGATTCTTCAACATGATCTTGAAGGCTTCGGTGACCTTTTCCGCCGTGGCACCGCCACCGACATCCAGGAAGTTGGCTGGCTCGCCGCCGAACAGCTTGATGGTGTCCATGGTCGCCATGGCGAGACCCGCGCCGTTGACCAGGCAGCCGATGTTGCCGTCGAGGGAGATGTAGGCGAGATCGAATTTCGAGGCCTCGACTTCAGCCGGATCTTCTTCATCCAGATCACGATAGGCGACGATCTCGGGATGGCGGAACAGGGCGTTGGCATCGAAGTTGAATTTCGCGTCCAGCGCGATCACGCGGGCGTCGCCGGTCAGGATCAGCGGATTGATTTCGGCCAGCGAGGCATCGGTTTCCCAATATGCCTTGTACAGGCCTTGCAATTGTGTGCGCGCATCGGCAATCGAACCCGGCGGCACGCCGATCTTGGCGGCGATGTCGTCGGCTTCGGCATTTGTCAGGCCGACTGCCGGATCGATGGCGATCTGGTGAATCAGTTCCGGATGTTTTTCAGCGACTTCCTCGATGTCCATGCCGCCTTCGCTGGAGGCCATCAGCACCACGCGCTGGCTGACGCGGTCGGTGACCATGCTGACGTAGAGTTCCTTCTTGATGTCGGCGCCCTCTTCGATCAGCAGGTGCCGCACTTTCTGGCCATCGGCGCCGGTCTGGTGCGTGACCAGCTGCATGCCGAGGATCTGGCCGGCATATTCCCGCACCTGTTCGAGCGACTTGGCAACCTTGACGCCGCCGCCCTTGCCGCGGCCACCTGCATGGATTTGCGCCTTGACGACCCAGACCGGACCACCGAGCGTCTCGGCGGCCTTGACTGCCTCGTCGACGGTGTCGCAGGGTATCCCGCGTGGCACGGTCACGCCGAATTTGCGAAGGATTTCCTTGCCCTGGTATTCGTGGATTTTCATGCGGAACCCCTGTGGATGCTGATTGAAAAAGTCGGTATGGAAGATTTCGAGCAATGCTGTCGATAGATCAAGGAATCACTTTCATGTCCCGCGGCTGCCGGCAGGCGGCGCAGCACGTCATACGCAGTCAGCTCTCTGCGGGCAGTGCGTCATCGGCCGGCGCCACGTGCCAGCGCGGATAAAAACGCGCCACGGCAGGACCACTACTGCGCAGGGCATGGCAACGGTCGAGCTGGATCGGTTTTTCGGTACCGGTGTCGGGCGTGGAGGCGTCGCGGGTGCCGAAGACTTCGCCGGCCAGTGCCTGCATGGCGGCGGTCGGCAGGAGCTGCGCCATTTCTGTCAGATGCGTGCAGCCGGCAATGCCGCCCAGCCGCTCCTTGACATCATGGCGGAAGTGCCGCATCAGGTTCAGGCCAACCAACTTTTGGTACGCCGGGCCAATTTGGTTGCAATAACCAGGATAGGGGACGGCGTCCGACACCGCTTCAGCAGCAACAATGGTCAGGCGGGTATCGACCGTCAGGCGCAAGCTCAGGTCATGCAGGGGCGTGCCGGCGGGGCGAGTGTCGGATGCCAGCACCAGGTCACTGGTCTTGATATCGGTGATCCGCGCCTCGATGTCCCAAAAGCCGTCTTCCCGGGCAAAGCCTTCGACAGAAATGGTGCGGGTGTGCTTCAACGCGCGGCGGGAACTGGGTGCAGACAGCGGCATAAGAATTCAAGTGGGAGCGTAAGGATGGCAATGCCGGCATACACGGAACGGCAGGCCGCGCAGCCGCAAAAGTGTAGCACAGTGAATATGGCGACCTTCTTAATTAAGGGATAATTACGGCCTGGTGCCGGAACCGTGCGATTTTCAGCGTCGAATGGCAGGGCACGCCTGGCCGAGCTTCGCAGGAAAGGACGTCGACCGAAATCCGGCCTTGAAATGCACATGCCAGGCGAACCTTCCGCCTGGCATGTGCGCATCGAGTGACCGGATCAACCGGTCATCGAATCGTGCTGGATTTTCTTGTTCGCTTGCCTTGCTTGCTCGGCTTACTCGGCTTCCTTGACTTCCTTCGGCTCCCGAGCCGCGCGTGGCTCCTTGCCCTCGCGGGCATCGGCAGCAGTTGCTTTCTTGCCCGCCGGCTCGGCGCCCTTGACCGCTCCCAGCTCCGGCACGCCCAGGGAGGCCCGCACCTTGTTCTCGATTTCGCGCGCCAGTTCCGGCCGTTCCTTCAAGAAGTTACGTGCATTGTCCTTGCCCTGGCCGATGCGTTCGCCGTTATAGCTGTACCAGGCGCCCGCCTTCTCGACGATCTTGGCATCCGAACCCAGATCCAGGATCTCGCCTTCACGCGACGTGCCTTCGCCATACAGGATGTCGAAATGCGCTTCCTTGAAGGGCGGCGCGATCTTGTTCTTGACGACCTTGACCTTGGTTTCGTTGCCGATGACTTCGTCGCCCGACTTGATCGAACCGGTACGCCGGATGTCCAGCCGTACGGATGCATAGAACTTCAGCGCGTTGCCGCCGGTGGTGGTTTCCGGATTGCCGAACATGACACCGATCTTCATCCGGATCTGGTTAATGAAAATCACCAGCGTGTTGGTCCGGTTGATGGAGCCGGTCAGCTTGCGCAGCGCCTGCGACATCAACCGCGCCTGCAGGCCGGGCAGTGAATCGCCCATGTCGCCCTCGATCTCGGCCCGTGGCGTGAGCGCTGCCACCGAATCGATCACGATCAGGTCGACGCCACCGGAGCGCACCAGCGCGTCGGTGATTTCGAGCGCCTGCTCACCGGTGTCCGGCTGCGAGATCAACAACTCGGAGAGGTTGATGCCGAGCTTTTGTGCATAACCGACATCGAGCGCATGCTCAGCATCGATGAAGGCGCAGACGCC
>JAYTLK010000113.1:0-2079 GCA_043729515.1 Herminiimonas sp. | reverse complement strand
CGCCGAGCCGCTCACTCAGAAGGTCGGCCTACGGCACCGGCGGCTTGGGAACCGGTGGCTTGGGCACGGGCGGCTTCGGTGATCCAGGCGATTCACTCGGCGGCGGGGTCGGGGCGGCGGGGACATCGTCGTCGGTCTCCAGCACCTGCACCGAATCGAAGAAGCGGTTAACGACCGCTTCCCGCTTGGTTTTGTCTTGCTCCGATGTCGTCACCTGAAAGTGATACGCCCGGGAACCGACAATCACGATCCGCTCGACGACGAAGACGCCGGTTTTCACCTTCACGCAATGCATCCGGCCCGGATGCTTTCCCGCATTGAACTCATCGGAGTCGACCAGTTCTCCTTCCGTATTCGTGACGAGGGCCTCCTCCATGTAATCGAACAGCTCTTTCGCCCGCGCTTCGAGGTTGTCCTCCGCCGTGTCGATGAAGACATTCCAGACGGACAACTGATCAGCGGGTTCGAAACTATAGGTCACGCGTTTTGTCTTCTCGTCTTGGGCCCGCTCGGGTTTTCCGGGCATTTCGAAGGACACGCCTTCCGCAGTGGCGGGCACCTTGACCCAGGTGAATCCGCCCACGTTGTTTGGTACCGCCGGACGATTCGATTCCTCCTCGGTCGCGGGCGTCACCGCAAAGCCAGTGAAGTCCGCCTTCAGTCCGATGAACTGAAATGTGGTGGTCGCCATGTAGTTCTCTTTGGATCCACGGACGAAATGGGTCAGCTGGTAATTTTCGCCCTTCATGTTCGCGTCAGATTCGACACGCAGACTCTCCAGTTCGAAGCCCTTGAAGCTTCCGCAGTTCGTGCGGAATGTCACGAACACGTTTTGGAACGGTTCCCGGCCCACCTGCTTCTGAACATCCGGGTGGAACGTGGCGAAGGCTTTCTCGTCCCCGCCTTTGAGGACCAGTCGCACAAACGCTTCGCAACGCGGCGTGTAGAACTCGGCAGTCGATTTCCCAAACGCCTGGTCATCCATGAGGGCTTGGTACAACTGATCTCCCAGATCGTTGAGCACGGGGGACTTGATCTGGAACCCCATGATCCGATTCTGAGCGACAACCAGTGAGCCGTCGGCCACGCCCGTCTTGAACTGGAGTGGGCCGGAATAGAATGTGTAGGGCGGTTGGCCTTTGACAACCGTTTGCTCTTCTTGTTTCGGAGCGTCCTGGGCCGAGGGATCGAATTCTCCCAGTGATTTGGTCAGAGTCTTGAGCACGAACGTCAAGACGGGCGCGTCGATGTCCTGGGCGAACTCGGGGTCGGACATCTTCAGGAACGCTGTCGGATCGGCTGTCCGAATCATCTCCAGGAACACGATCGGCGGTGGGACGCCAGCGGGGTCCGCAGTCGGCTCCGCGACGAAGCCCGCCAGGAATTCCTTCTCGCTGACGCGGCGGTCGCCATTCGCATCCAGCGTTTCATAACCGGCCAGCTCTTTACCAGAGAGCCGCCCGTCCTGGTTGATGTCGAGTTGTTGAAACTTCTCTTGAGCCTGACGGGCCATTTCTTCCGGGCTGGGGCCAGCGTGCTGTTTCCGATCTGTCGCCCGTCCGGCGTCGAATTCCTGCCGCGACACCTCTCCATCGTTATCCGCGTCGTATTGCTGAAAGCCCAAGACCTCTTTGCCGGACAATGTGTCGTCCGCGTTCGAGTCCCGCTCTTTGAACAACTGACCATCGTCCAGGGCCAGAAACCGCTGTCGTTCCAACAGACTCCCGACGAGGTACTCATCCTTCGTCACCTCGCCGTCCTTGTCGGCATCGAACGGAAGAGCGATCGTGACCTCGAGCCCCGACAGCACACCGTCTTGATTCAAATCCAGAGCCGCGAACGTCTCTTCGTCGGTCGCTGCCGAGGCGGAGGAGAGACCGCAGACCGCCTGGACGAACAGCGTCACCCCGAACAAGCAGTACCAGGAGTTGTGGGATCGCAGTCGTGTCATCATGGTGTGCCCCCTGGTCGAGTCTGGAAGTGGTGGACTGCATCATCCGTCGGTGGGTGCCGATACGGGCGCGACGGTCCGACTCGGCCATGCTACCGTTCTGCGCCACCGGCTCGCAACACAATAAT
>JAYTLK010000112.1:0-10008 GCA_043729515.1 Herminiimonas sp. | reverse complement strand
CGCGTCGATGCGCCGGCCGCCCGGTGCGCGCAGGCGGATCGGTTCGTCGTCATCGATGGCGGCAAGACGCGTCGCATCCAGCCAGCGTGGATCGCGCTTGAGCAGTCCGGCCAATAGCGGCACGAGATCGATGCGCTCGCCGTCGATCTCGATGCCGAGGCTGACCAGCCAGGAATCCTCGGTGGCATTGCGGTCCAGTGGCAGGATGCTGCCGTCTGCAGTGCGGGTACGCAATGGCAGGGCGATCTCGCGCGACAGCAGTTCGCCCGTGGCGGGATCGATGGCGAGATGCCAGGCATCGACCGGCACGCTCTGGTGCGCGAAGCCGGGTGCGACCGTCACCGACCAGTTTTCCTGCTGCAGTTCGGGCAGGACATCGGCCCAGAAGTCGGCAAAGGCGGTTTCTTGCAGGAGCGTCCAGAGCGGGCCCTGGCGCAGGGAGGCAAGTGGCGATGTGTCGACTGCGGGATGGGTGGCGGATGAAGCAGCAGTGGCGGATTCTTCGCCATCGAAAACGACCTCGGCACGCCATTGCAACTGATCCGGCGGCAAGGGCAGCAAACCGCAGTCCCAGACCCGGTCCAGCGCATCGGCTTCAGCATCCCGGTCCCGCCTGGCGACTGCAGTGCCCAGCGCGTCAGTCAGGTAAGACGCACCCGGCGGACGGCGATCAAGCAGACCCGACGGTGCCGGCAGCACCCACCGTTGCAGACCGCCGCTGCTGCCCGCCGTCCCATCGAGCACATACACCCAGTCGATCGCGGCCACCGTCACCTCGCCACCGCGCGCCCCGAACTTGCCCGACGCCCGCATGCCGAGCAAGCCATCGCCGCGACCGAGAGTCTGCAGGCGAAGGCGCGGGCGAAAACGGGCTGTGGGGAGGTTATTCAATTGGGGTCAGAGTCGAATTATCTCAGCGGAAATATCGATCGGCTGCAGGGATGAGAGAGCTGAAAAATTGGGGTCAGACTCGAATTATCTCAACGGAAACATCGATCGATTTAGTGGGCGAAAAATTTGAAGCACTTGCACCGAAGCAGGTAGAGACCCCTTCTAACATGCGCAAATCGCAGACGCGCCCGCAGTTTGATGCAAAATAATACGACTCTGACCCCAATTTTGAGGAAAACTCGCCTTGTTCAATCCGGTTGCCATCATTGTCGTGGCGCAGTTGTTCGGCACCTCGCTCTGGTTCAGCGCCAATAGCGCCGCCGATGATCTGGTGCGATTGTGGCACCTGGGCGCAGCCGACATCGGCTGGCTGACCAATGCGGTACAGGCCGGTTTCATCGTGGGCACGCTGACGATTGCCTTCAGCGGATTGGCTGATCGTTTTCCGGCCAGCCGGATCATTGCCGCCGGTTGCCTGGCCGGTGCATTGTTCAACGGCTTGTTTGCCCTGGCCAGCACGGGACTGCCGAGCGCGTTGCTCTTCCGGTTTCTGGTAGGGATTGCGCTGGCAGGCATCTATCCGCTCGGCATGAAGCTGATCGTGACCTGGCGGCCGGATTCTGCCGGCCGCAGCCTGGGTCTGCTGCTGGGCATGCTGGCGCTTGGCACGGCGCTGCCACACGGCATCCGGGCTGCCGGCGGCATGCTGTCCTGGCAGGCGGTGATCCTGGCCTCGTCGCTGCTGGCATTGCTGGGCGGCGCGATGGTGTTCTGGCTGGGTGACGGGCCGCATCTGAAGCGCGATGCGGCCACACCGGCGCGGCGACCCGGCCGGCGGTCGTCGGCCCTGAATGCGTTCCGAATCGCCGATTTCCGGGCGTCGGCATTCGGCTATTTCGGCCACATGTGGGAAGTCTATGCGTTCTGGACGCTGGTGCCGCTGCTGCTCTCGCGCATTCTGGGCAGGTCGTCCGGCGGCGCGGCAGCGGTCTCGTCCTGGGCTTTCGCGGTCATCGGCATCGGCGCCCTTGGTTGCATCGGCGGCGGTTATGTGAGCCAGCGCATCGGCAGCGCCCGTGTGGCCTGGATCGCGCTGGCCACGTCCGGTGCGATGTGCCTGCTGTTTCCCCTGGTGCAGATGGCAGGCGAGTTCTGGCTGCTGTCGCTGCTGATGATCTGGGGCCTGGCGGTGGTGGCGGACTCGCCGCAGTTTTCTGCGATGTCGGTCAAGGCCTGCCCGCCGGAACTGGTCGGCGCCGCGCTGGCGCTGCAGAACAGCGTCGGCTTCATGCTGACCCTGGGCGCGATCCTGCTGACCACCTCCGTCTATCCCTATCTCGGTGCCAAGGTCGCCTGGTTGCTGCTGCCGGGGCCCGTGCTTGGCCTGTGGCACATGCGCCGGCTGCTGCGCCCGATGACCACGAACGCCAAGCGCGGTATCATTGCGTCATGATCTTCTATCAAAACTGGCGTTCACTGGCCGCCTATCGGGTGCGGGTTGCCCTTGCCATGAAATCGATTCCCCATCAGGTGGTCGACATCGACCTCGCCGCCGGGGCGCAGCATGATCCAGCCTTCAAGGCAGTCAATCCACAAGGGGTCCTGCCGGTGCTGGTGATCGGCGATCAAGCTGCCGAGCCGGCGGCAACCGGCACCGACACGGTGCTGTTCCAGTCGATGGCGATCCTAGAATACCTGGACGAGATCCAGCCATCGCCGGCGCTGCTGCCGTCCGACCCGGCCGGTCGTGCCCGGGTGCGCGGCCTGGCGCAGATCCATGCCGCCGATGTCCATCCGCTGCTGGTGCCGCGGGTGCGCCAGTATCTGCAGAAAGAAGCGGGTTTCGACGATGCAGCGCTGGAGGCCTGGTTGTTTCGTGCCCTGCGCAGCGGCCTGGATGCGATCGAGGCGAATCTGGTTGCGTCGCCGTCCACCGGCACTTTCTGCCATGGCGAACAGCCGACGATTGCCGACATCTGCCTGTGCTCGCAACTGATCGCAATGCAGTTGTTCAAATGCGATGCGAGTGCCTATCCGACGGCGCAGCGAATTTTTGCAGCCTGTCAGGCGTTGCCAGCTTTTGCGGATGCGCATCCGAAGCGCCAGCCGGGTGCGCCTGCTGGCTGATCAGCAGCGCGGGATCTGGACGTTGCGCCTGAAATTCAGACGCGAAAGCCACGCCTGGCCGGTTTCGCACGTCAGGCGCGGCCAATCGATCTAACGCCCGGGTTTTACTGAAAACTTTGCCGCCAGTTGCTGCAGCTTGTCGGCACGCGCCTGCGCTTCCAGATCGATGCGGCGTTGCGCCTGCTCGGCATGACGCTTCGCTTCCTCGGCGGCATGAGTCGCATTTCGCTGCTCGCGCTCCTTCTTGAAACGCTCCTTGAGCATCTCGGCCGCGCGTGCACGGTGTTCTTCCGTGACCTCGCCAGCCGGACTTGCGGCCAGATCGACGCGGGCGGTGGCAGTCGCCGTCGCCTTCAGGTAACGCGAAGAATGGGTATGCATGTTCAGCGCAACCCGCAATGTCTTGCGGCTCAGGTCCGGCATTTCCGCCAGCAGCAGCTTGTCGATGCCGATGGCCAGTGGCAGGCATTGACCGAATGCAGGAAAGCGCTGGCGCAGATCGGCCAGCAGTGCCCGGGCCAGGACCGACATGTTCTGTCCACCGTCTGCCTTGGCAGCCGGTGTCGCCTTCGGCGCTGCATCGGGCGATGTCCCGTTCGCGGCACCTGGGGCGACGATTTCGGCGACCTCGCCGGTTGCCTCGCTGGCTGCCGCGGCGGGTACATCGGTCGTGCCTTCGCCGGAGGTGTCGGTCTGTGCTTCGGTCTGGATGGTCATCGTCGACAGCATGGTGAAAAATCAAGACTCGCAGAGTACCACTTCTCGTGCCACAGGTATTGCGAACTGATAATCGAGACGGGCGAACTCACCGGGCACGAAACTGTCAGATCAGCATCGCAGCAGGCGGTTCCCGTTTGCATCAACTTTCCACACAGGACATTCCATGGCCTTGCATCATGTCGCACCCGGCGAAGTCATTGATCTCCAGCAGGCCCCAGCCGATGCGCCGGACGATCAATCGAGCGCCCTGTTTCGGACACCGGAACTGGAAGTCATCCGGCGCGTGCTGCAACGGCATCAGAGCGTATCGCCGCATCACGTCGACGGGCCGATCGTCTTCCAGTGCATCACCGGCCGGGTGGCCGTCGGTGCTGCGGGACGGGACATCATCCTGGGCACCGGGCACATGACGTATCTGGCGCCATCCGACTCGTTTTCACTGACCGGACTGGAAGACAGCGTGCTGCTGATGACGATCGTGCGAGATGGCGGCTGATGGCACCCGCAACACGAGATCGCTGCCTGCCAGTCGGGAGCACGCTTCGCACGTCAGTCTAGAAACAGATCAGGAACAGATTGAAAAGCCTGTGCCGAGGCACCTTACGTGCGTGCACTCAAAAAGGAGCGCCAGCGTGGTCTGTTGTTTCTCTTGAATTCCTGGATTGCTTCGACAACCTCACTGTTGCCTGCCATTGCGGCAATTTGCCTGGCTGTCTTGCCGCCCGATGTTTTTGCTTTGGTGTTCGCACCTCTCGCAAGAAGCAATTCGACGGCTTCCAGCGAGCCTTTTTCCGCCGCCGTATGCAGCGGCGTATGGCCGCTTAACGATGCCACGTTCACATCGACACCACGGTCCAGCAAGGCATTGATCACCGCGCCTTTGTCGAATTCCGCCGCTGCGTGAAGCACGGTGTGTCCGTGTGCCGTTCGCGCCTCGATATCCGCATTTCCGGTCAGCAAAGCGTCCACCATATCGAATCTGCCATATTGTGCAGCGGTGTAAAGCACGGTGAATCCACCTGTCAAACGTGCTTCGCTATTTGCCCCTCGATTCAGCAGGGCCTCCACGATGTCGACAGTGCCATGAATTACTGCCCCGTGCAGCACGGTGAATCCGTCTGTCAGCAGCGCCTCAGGATTCGCACGTGCGTCCAGCAAGGCATGCACCATGTCGGCCGTGCCGAATTGCGCTGCCGTGTGGAGAACGGTGTAACCGCTTGTGTCATTAGGCGCCTCGACATCCGCGCCTCCGGCCAGCAACGCATTCACGACCTCGACCGTGCCATATTTGGCCGCCGTGTGAAGCGCAGTGTAACCGTCTGGATTGGGCGCCTCGGTGTTCGCCCCGTTGGCCAGCAAGGCATTCACGACGTCGGCCGTGCGAGTTTCTGCTGCCGCGTGCAGTGCCGTGAAACCGTGTTGCGTGCGCGCTTCGATCTGCGCACCTTCGGCAAGCAAGGCATTGATGACGTCAACCGTGCCAAAGCGCGCCGCCACGTGCAGAGCGGTCGAACATGAGTGATCGACGGCCTCGGTATTCAAACCATGTTTCAGCAAGAATTGGATTCCCTGGACAGCGTTATGACGCGCCATCACGTGAAGCAGGGTCTGGCCGCTTTCATCGCGCTGCTGCAGATCGATTCCTGCGGCGACCAATCCCTCCACGGTCGCAGCCATGTCCGGCGCAGCCAAGCCCAATGCAACCTCGACCGGAGTCTGTCCGTTTCGATTGCGACGATGCAGATCGACGCCGGCTTCCTGAATCAAGGTAAAACGTTCGGCAATCGTCATGGTTCCTGAATCTTCCTGCCGGAAGCCGTCAGTGCCTGGCGCCGACGTGCGCGCCAGTGAATGGGCCAGTATGTCGCCCTCCTCATCGGGCGCATTCAGGTCCAGCAGCCCGAGTCGATGCAAGTCCATCGCCGCATCGATCTTTTTTTCGTTTCCCAATAAAAATGCCACCCGTACATTGCTCACAGGATCGTCACGCGCGCCGCCATCCTGGAGCAATGTTGCCAGCGCTGCCGCCAGTCGTTTTTCCTCCAGCGCGTTGAATTCGGGGGCGCCGTCCTGCAGAAAAAACCCGTGCGCCTCCAGCAAGGCGCGTTGACGCTCCGCTCCACTCGGTTGCAAATGCCTGGCTTCGGCAGCAGGAGATGCATTGCGTGGGAATTGCGTACTTGCCGCACGGATGTTCTGCCGCAGTCTCGCGGCGGCTGCGTCACGCGCGCCAGGAGCCGGTGCCAGGCTCCGCGCAGCGGATGATGCATGCGGGGCTGGCGTGCCTGGCGTGCCATTTGGGGCTGCAGGCACCTGCTCATGGCCGGTTACATTGCCACAGCCACCAGGGCGCGGCCGGTTCAGATGCGGGAAAGGACTGTCCATGATCCGTGGGTTTCATAGTATTTCTAATTGGACAGTTTATTCCCCAGCAAGCAACCGAGGCAACTCAACAGGTTTGCCATGCCAGGCCGCAATCCGAAGATTCTTGATGGCTGGCGACGCAATTCCAGCAGCCGCATCATCAGCAGCACTGCTCTACTGACGACCGGCCGGATGCAGCGTTCGCGCGGATGTCAGGTCCGCCTGTCAAAAAGGAACGGTGCAAACAGCTGCTGCTGTCGTTATCATGACGCCTGATTCGATTTTTGGAGATTTTGTAATGACGACCCTCAACCGTTCGCTGCGCGTTTTCGCGGCCGGGTGCCTGCTGGCCGTCCTGGCAGCCTGCAATGGCAGCAGCAATACCACCAGCATCAACCTGAGCGGGACCGTCTCCGGCCTGACCGATTCCGGCCTGGTTCTCTCCAACGGCATCAGCCAAGTCACGGTCAATGCAAATGCCACCGGCTTCGTGTTTCCGAGCCGTGTGCTGATCGGGTCGCAATATTCGGTCCAGGTCTCTGCCCTGCCGCCGACGCTGATCTGTACCGTCGCCAACGGCAACGGCTATGCCGCCAACAACAACGACGTCAGCAATGTCGTCATCACCTGCGTGGCCCGCAACAACCTGGGCGGCACCATCACCGGGCTGGCCGCTGACGGCCTGATCCTGGCCAATGGCAGCGATACGGTGCGCCCTGCCGCTGGCGCCCAGAGCTTCACCTTCGGCGGCATGTCGGCCAGGGCTTTTCCTACGGCGTGACGGTGCTGCAGCAACCGGCCGGCGAAACCTGCAGCGTAGCCAATGGCAGCGGCGTGATGGGCACCGGTGACGTCAACAGCGTGCAGGTCAACTGCCGGTAATGGCAGGCGGCGGCAGGCAAATCCTGCCGCTGGCGCTGTCGCGTGGTACGGCGCATCCGATGAGCCGGCAGATTGCCGATAACGAAATTCCCTGGAGAGAACGATGAATCAATTTTCAAGCAAGGCGCGCGGCGCCCTCGCGCTGGTGCTGGGCGCAGCAGTCCTGTTGCTGGCAGCGTGTGGCGGCTACACGGCAGTCGATGTCGGCGGCAGCATCACCGGCCTGACCGGCAACGGCCTGGTGTTGTCCAACAATGGCACCAGCACCGTGGCGCCGCCATCGAAGGCGACATCCTTCGTCTTCCCGCAACAGGTCGACATCCGGGCGCCCTACTCGGTCAGCATCGTCAGCCAGCCGAGCCAGCAGACCTGCGCGTTGTTCAACCCGGCTGGCGTGGCCGGGGCGACTCCGGTGACCATCGTCAACCTGGTCTGCTCGATCAATACTTATGCAGTCGGCGGTACCGTTGCCGGCCTGACCGGCGCTGGCCTGGTGCTGACCAACGGCAGCGACCGGATCGCCATCACCAGTCCTGACGCCAACGGCAATGCCGGCTTCACCTTCCCGACGCCGGTGGCCGACGGCGCCGCTTACGGTGTCGCCGTGTTGACCCAGCCGAACGGCCAGAGCTGCACCGTGACCAACGGCACCGCCTTCATGGGCACAGCGCCGGTGACCAACGTGCAGGTGCGCTGCCAGTAGCCCATCCGGTCGAATCGATCGCCTGAGAAAAGCCAGCCTTCGCGCTGGTTTTTTCATGGCCGATCACATCGGCGCAGCGCCGGACGCGTTCTCATCCGCCGAATTCATCCGCCGAATTTGCAGGCCTGGTCACCGGCGATGTCGTCGCGCGCCGCCAATCGATCTCCGTGATGGGACGCCAGGTCATGCTGGAATGCTCGATCGATCCGGGGATTTTTTTCAATGCCATGCCAGCCAGGCCGCCAGCAGCGCGGCGGTCACCGCCAGGAACGGCAGCGAATAGGCATGAAACACCAGCCAGGCGCGCTTTTCGCCGGCCATGCGCAGGGCGATGATGTTGGCCAACGAGCCGATCGCCAGGCCGGCACCGCCGACATTGACGCCATAGGCCAGGCTGCGCCAGTCGTGGCTGTACTGGACCAGGAGGATGGTCGCCGGCACGTTGCTGATGACCTGCGAAGCGGCGATGCCGGCCAGATAAAGATGCATCGCATTGCCCAGGCCCGCGCCGGCGAACAGGCTGCGCACCGGCGGTGTGGCGCCAGCCAGGCGCAAATCGATGAACATCAGGATGAACACCAGCAGCAGGCCCCAGTCGATCCGTGCCAGCACCGTGCGGCGCACGGCCAGGAAAATCAGCAGCAGGACAGCCAGCGCTTCTGCGGCATGATGCAGGTCGGTCAGGATCAGGAACGGCGGATACAGCAACAGGCAGGTCAGCAGCAGCTTGCAGTCGACAGCGTGAGTGGACTGCACAGAGTGATCGGATCGCACGGATGCCGGTTGCGGTTGCAGTTGCGGTTGCGACGTATTGGCGGACTCCGCATCGGCTTGTGCCATGGCGCCGTGCCCTGAAAACACGGCCGCCGTGAGCAGCAACAACGGTATCAACAGCAGCAAGGCCAGCGGCAGCATGGCCAGGGTGAAGGCAGCGAAGGACACCTGCGACTGCTGCCACAAAAACAGGTTCTGCGGATTGCCGATCGGCGTCAGGGCCGAGCCCGCGTTGGCCGCCAGCGCCTCGACGATGATCAGGCGCGTGATCGGCAGGCCGCCGGGCGCTTCGCCATTGCCCGCCGCGGCCGATCGCAGGGCCAGCGTCAATGGCACGATCACGAACAGGGCAACGTCGTTGGTCAGGATCGTTGCCAATGCCGCAGTCGCTGCAACAAGCGATAGCGCCAGCGCGCGCTGGCTGCGCATGCGGGCCATCAGCGTCGAACCGAGCCGGTTCAGGAAGCCGGAGAGCTCGACGCCCTTGGTCAGGATCAGAAGACCCGTGAGCGTGGCGATCGTCGGCCAATCGACCAGCGCCGGATAACCGGAGATGGCCGCCGGCCGCATCACCGAAAACCCCGCCAGCACCAGCAGCAGGGTCCAGAACAGCACATCGTGCGAGAGCGATTTCAACAGCGTGCGCATCGAGGATAAAGACGGTGGAAATTAAAGTTCGATCAATCCGTGGCGCAGCGCGATCAGCGCCAGTTCAGCCTGATTGGCTGCGCCGAGCTTTTGCTTGATGTTGTAGAGATGGGTGCCGATGGTGCGCGGCGAGACGTTCAGCGTGACCGCGATCTGGTTCACCGATGTCCCCTTGGCGAGCATGACGAAAACGCCGAATTCCCGTTCCGAGAGGATGTCGAGCGGATTTTTTTCGCCATTGAATTCTTGCAGCGCCATGCGTTGCGAGACATGGGCGTCCATGTACATGCGCCCTGCCGCGACCTGCCGGATCGCCTGGATCAACTCCTCCGGCGCACTGCGTTTGGAGAGATAGCCCAGTGCGCCGGCCTTGAGCATGAAGCGCACATAGCTCGGGTCTTCATGCGACGACAGGGCCAGCACGCGCGCGGAGCGGTCGCGCGCCAGGATGCGCTTGGTCGCTTCGACGCCGCTGGTGTCGCCCAGGCCGATGTCCATCACGATCACGTCCGGCTGTGTCAGCGGGATCTGTTGATAGGCGGCGTCGGCCGAATCGGCCTCGCCGACCACCCGGATGTCGGCGGTCGCTTCGAGCAGCATCCGAAAACCGATGCGCACCACCATGTGATCATCGACCAGCAGCACGCCGATCGGCCCGCTCATGCCGGCACCGGTGACATCTGCGCAGGGAGCAGGGAATCGGCGTTCGGCGCCGGCAGCGGCAGACTGACCCTCACCTCCAGTCCACCGCCTGTCGCCGTGTTGAACGCTACTGCCCCGCCCAGGGATTCGGCGCGCTCCTGCATGCCGCGCACCCCGTAGTGACCGGGACGCAGCAGGCTGGTGACGACCGCGCTGCCATTGTCGGCCACATCGATCACCAGCAGACTGTCTTCCAC
>JAYTLK010000111.1:0-51446 GCA_043729515.1 Herminiimonas sp. | reverse complement strand
CCGATGCTCTTCTTGGTGAAAAAGCGCAGATGCGTGCGGTCCCGGATGCCCTCCGGTTCATAGCGAAAATCACGCTCGACCAGCAGGTGCAACAAATTGTCGATGTGGCGAAGGTTCGGAATGGATGCGATCACACGGCCGCCCGGCGCCAGCTTTTTCGCCGCCAGTGCCAGGGCTTGCCAGGGATCGGGAATATGTTCCAGCACGTCGTTGAACATCACGACATCGAAATAGCCGTCGGGAATGGCCAGGGTACTGTCGAAATACCCGTTGAACACCCGATCGAGGTGCTGCGTTGCCATTGCTGCCGTTTCCACACAAGGTTCGACACCCCAGACTTCGGCGACGCCGTTTTGCTTCGCCATCTTGCCGAACATGCCGGTATGACAGCCGACATCGAGAATTCTGCGCGTGTCGCGCGGCAGGAAAGCATGCATTTCCGGGCGCACCGAATGCTGGTACACGAATGGTTCGGATGCGTCGGTCGGAGTCATGTAATCAAAGTAAATCAGAAGGCGATGCAGTTCGTGGCGCGGTACCCTTTTGATGGTTGAAGGGCCACGGGAAAGAGAATGTCCGGCAGATCAACGGTTGATCACGTCGCGCGTGAATTCCAGGAACGGCAGTGGCGTCGAACGCCAATATTTTCCACACAAGAGATGCCAGGCCGCATGGGCGGTGCGTACCACGCTGCGTTGCGGCGGCGCGCTGCGAAAACGGGCAAAGGCAACCGCTTCCTGCAACGCCGGCAACTGATCCGGGCGCACCAGGGAGCGCCGGGCAATGCGGTCGAACAGGACCTCCCGCATCATCAAGGTACGGCGGACGTCTTCCCGCGAATCGGGCTTGTTGATCTGCCACCAGTATTGTCGCAGGACCATTTGCCATGGCAGGCGTCGTACGCCGACCACGTTGCCACCATGCTGACGATAGCGAATCGTCGCCTCGTCCAGCAGTGCGACGCGGCCAGTCAGGCAAGCCACGAATCCCAGCCATTCATCATGGAAGAAGCCGCGCGGCATCGGCAGCGCCTGTGCCAGCAACGAGCGCCGGATCGCCGTGGTCGCGCCGGTGATGACGTTGCGCCGCACCAGCACCTCGAAAGCGCGTCGGCAATGGATCGCGGCACGCTCGATTGCATCGACTGCGAGTTCACCCAGCAGCGTCTTGCCAAGCGCCCGGCCATCGCCATCGATCAGTTCGGCATCCGAATGGACCAGCAGTATCTGCGGGTCTTCCTGGAAAGCCTGGCGCATGCGCGCGACCTTGTCGGGCAGCCAGATGTCGTCCTGGTCGCACAGAAAAATCAAGTCGGTATCGAGCCGCTCGATGGCCTGTGCAAAATTTGCCGTCACGTTCTGGCGCTGGGTATTGCGGTGCAGGCTGACCGGCATCAGGCAGCGCGCTTGCCAGGCAATGAGCAACGCCCAGGTACCGTCGGTCGAACCATCGTCACAGACGACGATGCGGTCGGGCAGCACTGACTGGGCGGCGATGCTGTCAAGTTGTGCCTGGAGGTACTGCTGGCCGTTAAAGGTGCACAAGGCCACGCCGCAGGTGAGATTGGTGCCGGTAGTGTCGGCGGTGCCGGTCGTCCCATTGATGTCATTCATGTCGTCTCTTTGAAATGAAGCAAACCGTGCGACGCCCGCAGGACTAAGTTCGGTGTCACGCATTATTCACGGAAATCACGCTACGATGCATTAATGACAACAGTAAAATGACCAGCAACCATTCCGGCACGCTTTTTTTCTGCAGGCAAGACGTATGTCCATCCAAACAATCCTGATCAGTATTCTCAACTGGAACACAGCCGACGCCACGCTGGCCTGCGTGCAGTCGGTGCTGGACCTTGCCATCCCACCCGGAGTCACCCTATCGCTGATCGTCATCGATAACGGTTCGGAGCGCGACGATTTCCAGCGGCTGCGGCAAGGCCTGCTGCAACATGCGCGAGCGGATGTCGTGCTGCACCGGGAAGAGCGCAACCACGGTTTCGCCGGTGGCCACAACATCGCGATCCGCCAGGCAATCGATTGCCGGCACGACTATATCTGGCTGGTCAACAGCGACGCCCTGATCGAAGAACGCCAGACCCTGGCGACGCTGACTGCCGCCATGCAGGCTGACCCGCGATGCGGCGCTGCCTCGCCAGTCATCGTGACCCTGGAAGACGCCCGCAAGGTGCAGTTCGCTGGCGCCATGCATGACTGGTCACATCGGCAAAGCCCGCGGTTTGATGTTGAAGAAAGCAAAAAGTTGCATGAAAAATCGGCCGAGCATTTATGGGTACTCGGTACCGCCATCCTGTTCCGGGTTGCGGCATTGCGCGAGGTCGGGCTGCTCGACGAGCGTCTGTTTGCCTATTTCGAAGACGACGACATTGCCGCACGCCTGTCGCGGGCAGGCTGGCACAGCCGGGTCGTGTTCGACGCGGTGGTACGCCATCCGCAATTCCGCACCGAGACCGACCGGCCGGCCTATTATTTTTATCTCATGAAGCGCAATTACCTGATCTTCTGGTATCAGCACACGCCCGCGCCATTCCGCAAGATGCTGTTGCTGAAGCTGCTCGATCAGTCGTTGTTCGAAGCCAACAAACTGTATCGCAAGGGATTCATGCGCCAGGGCGACGCATCCCTGTTGGGCATTCATGATTTCCTGATGCGACGTTACGGGCCGCCGGATCTGAGCCGCCGCGTGCCGCTGTTCATGCGGTTGCTGTGCCGGCTGTTCCGGGTGCAGCAGGCACAGGCGCTGGCAAACGTGAAGTGACGAGCGGGCGGGTGAGACGATCGTTCAGCCGATGCCACGAAGCAGACATGGACTCAGCCTCAGCCTCAGACCGTAAACAGGCGCAGCAAAGCGCCCGCTGTTCAGGCAGGATCGGGGTGATGGCGCATGCGCAATTTCCGCCACTTTCCACGTAGTCCGCCCAGCGCGCCCCGGACCCGTTCCAGGCAGTAGGTTTCCGCCCCGGGCGGACGACTGCTCGACGACCACAGCAAGAGTATCAGCGCGACATAGACGATGGCACCGAAAGCGCTTTCGATCAGCAGGCGCAGCAGCGGCATCGCAATGTCCAGCTGCGCATGGAGCAGGCGCACGCTCGCATACATGACGATCACGCTCACGAGCGGTCGCCAGATGACGGCCGTGAGCTGGCCCCAGCTGAATTTCAACAGGCGGCGGGTAATCGACATCGCGTAAGGCAGTGTCAACAAGTTCGCTGTCAGGTAGGCAAAACCGGCGCCAACGACGCCGTACGCATGCATGTACAGGTACAGGCCCGGGAACAGGATCAGGAGAAAGACGGCAACCAGCCCGGTCATTTCCCGCGGCCGGCCGAGCGCCAGCCAGACCGAACCGTTGTTGCCTTGGGTCGCTGCAATGGCGCCGTGGATCGCCAGGATCTGGATCAGGGGAATCGCCGTGACCCATTTCGTGCCGAGGATGGTCAGCACCACGGATTCAGCCACGGCGGCGATGCCGATGCCGACCGGCAGGATCACCAGGCAGATCATGCCGAACAGTTTCAGGTAGGCCGAAGCAACTTCGGCCAGATTCGCCATCTTGGCAAAACCGGGAAAGGTGGCGCGGTTGATCGGCGCCACCAGTTCGGTCGAGGGCAGGCTGGAGATTTCATAAGAGACGGCATAGATGCCCAGGGCGGTGACGCCGAACAGGCGTCCGATGACGAACGTGCAGCCGCTGTTGAGCATGAAGTTCAACATGTTATTGATCAGCATCCACTTTGAGAAACCGAATAATTCACGCGCCGCCGACAACGTGAACCAGGGCCTGTAGGAACTCATCCGGTAACTCAGAAAAGTGCCGACGATGCGCCCGGTCGTCATGCCGATCAGCAGTGCCCAGTAAGAGCGCAGCATGAAGGCAGCAACGGCGGTGACGGCGAAAGTGACGATGCGCTTCAGGAAAATCAGCAGGAACTCACTGCCGAAATCGAGGTTCTTGCGGAAGCTGATGACGCCGATGTTGGAAAACACGCCGGTGAAGTAAGAGATCGACAGCACGTACATCACGGTCACCAGCCGCGGCTCGCGATAGAAGGTCGCCGCCGGGTGGGCCAGCAGGATCATGGCAATGCCGCAGGTAACGCCAAAGATGAAGTTGAAGGTCCAGACCGTGTTGTAGTGCTTCGGCTCGGCATCGGTTTTCTGGATCAGGGCGATGTCGAAGCTGAAGGCGCCGAGCAGATCGAGAATGCCGCCGATGGCGGTGGCCATGGCAACCAGGCCGAAGTCGCCCGGCACCAGCAGGCGTGCCAGGATCAGGGTGCTGACGATGCCGATCGAACGGTCCATCAGGCGGGCGCCCACCATCCAGACGATGCCCTTTGCCATGCGCTCGTTGATGGTCGACGCGTCGGCGGCCGGCTTGCCGGGAGATTCGCCGGGTGTTTCGTTAGACATTGCTGATCAATCCTTCATTTCCCATCGGTCGCGATCCCGGCACCTGCAGGATTGCGCGAAACAGCCGCAGCTGTCCGGCGGTGGTGTCGTCCCAGCTGAAACGCTCGGCATAGCGCCGGGTGGCGCCGCGCTCCGGGCTGGCAGTGCGCAGCGCATTGACGGCATCGGCCACGCCACGCGCGGAGCGCGCCTGCATCAACAGGCCGGCATCCGGCGAGGCGACCACTTCCGGCGTGCCCCACACTCGGCTCGCCACGACCGGCGTGCCGCAGGCCATCGCTTCAAGCAGCACGTTTGCCCAACCTTCCCGGCTCGACGCCAGCACCAGCGCATCGACGGCGGCGTAGGTGCGCGCCAGCTGCTCCTGCGGCAGTGCACCCAGAAACCGCACCCGGTCGGCCACGCCCAGCGTCTGCGCCAGGCGTTCCAGGCGGACGCGTTCGACACCCGCGCCGGCAATCAGGAGCTGCATGTCCACCAGCATCGGCATGGCGCCGATCACCAGGTCATGTCCCTTGACCGGCACCAGATGCCCGGCCGACAGCAATGTGTATCGATCGGCCGACAAGCCGAGTTCGGCCCGCAGCAGGGCCCGCTGCGTCCCGTCGACCAGCTGAAAACGCTGCAGGTCGACGCCATTGCGCAGCGGCGTGATCTTCTCCGGCGCCACGCCGAGCGCGACCAGTTCGTCCTTCAGCGCATTGCATACCGTGATGATGGCGCTGGCGCGGCGCGCTGCCCACAAGATTTGCCGGCGGGGAATCGCATGGCGCGGGATCAGGCTGATGTCGGAGCCGCGGGCCGTGATCACTACCGGCTTGTTGAAATATTTTCCCAGCAGCGCGGCCGCGACGCCATCCGGATAAAAGTAATGCGCGTCGATCAGGTCGAAGTCGTATCCCTCGTCGAGCAGGCGTGCCACGGAGTTCCTGGCAGCACGGGCCATCAGCCACGGCGCGGCGTTCATGCCGATCTTCGGAATCGACAGATAACGGGGATGGTCGACGGTGAGGCCGGACCGCTTTTCGGTGGCGGGAATGCGGGCGTAACCGGCATACCGTCCGAAGCGGGCATCGGTCGAAGGAAACCAGGGCACCGGCGCCACCACGCGCGAGACCACCTCGCCGCTGGCCACCAGATGGCGCAGGCGGGTTTCCACGAAGATCGCGTGGGTCGGTTTGTCGGCATTCGGAAACAGCGTCGTGAACGTCAACAGCTTCATGCGGCGCGGGCCTTCGGCAGGCTGGCATAGACCGCGCCATAGCGCGCCACGCTTGCAGCCCAGTTGCGTTCGGTGTCGACATAATGGCGTCCGGCCACCCGCAGCGCCTGCCAGCTTTCAGGCGCCGCCAGCAGCGCCAGCACGCGCGCGGCCAGCGCCTGCGGATCACCGGCGTCGAACAGCACGCCGGTCTTGCCATCGTCGATCAGTTCACGATGGCCGCCCACATCAGAGGCCACCAGGATCCGGCCTTGCGCCATCGCCTCCAGCGGTTTCAAGGGCGTGACCAGATCCGTCAGGCGCATCTTCAGGCGCGGATAGACCAGCACGTCGATCAGGTTGTAATAACGCTGCACCTGGTCGTGCGGCACCCGGCCGGTGAAGATGATGCTGTCTTGCACGCCGAGTTCGCGCGCCAGCGCTTTCAAATTCGCATCTTGCGGGCCGCCGCCGACCAGCAGCACCTTGAGCGCCGGATTCCCGGCCAGCATGGCGGGCAGGGCGCGCAGCAGGATGTCCAGGCCTTCATAGGCGTAGAAAGAGCCGATGAAGCCCAGTACCGTCTTGCCGGCAATGCCGAGCTGGGTGGCGAGCGCTTCGTCACGCGACCCGTCGATGCTGAAATCGGCGACATTGACCGCATTCGGAATGACCGTCACTTTGGACGCTGGAATGCCGCGCGTGACGATCTCGGCACGCAAGCCTTCGCAGATCGTGGTGGCGGCGTTGGCCCGCTGCAGCACATGGGTTTCCATGGCGCGCGTCAGGCGGTAACGCAGGCCCCATTCGCGGCTGGTGCCATGGTCGACTGCCGCGTCTTCCCAGAAGGCACGGATTTCATAGACCACCGGAATACCGAGCTTGCGTCCGACCCGCAGCGCCGCCACGCCGTTCAAGGCCGGCGAATGCGCATGCAGGATATCCGGCCGGGTGTCGGTCGCCACTTCCAGCAGGCGCTTTGCCAGGGCGTCGATCACCGCCAGCTGGTTCAGCACCGGCAGCCTGGCCAGCGCGCCGGCCGCTGGTGGCGTGCGGTAGAACAGCATGCCGTCGACCGTCTCGCGGTCGGCCTGATAGCTCCCTTGCTTCGGACCGGTCAGATGCAGGGTTTCCCAACCGAGCGCGCGTTGCTGTTTCAGGATCGACAGCGTGCGGAAGGTGTACCCACTGTGCAGCGGAATCGAGTGGTCGAGAACATGCAGGATGCGCATTGCTTACGCTCCCTGCAATTCTTTGCGCAGGAACGCTTCGAACATCAGGAGCGCCCAGATCGAGGCGCTGTAATCACGGCGCCCGGACTGGTGCTGCTCGACCATCTCCGACAGGAATCCGGTATTGAAAATGCCGCTGTCGGCCAGCACCGGGCCGAGCAGCGAGTCACGCACGCGCTGCTTCAACGGCCCGCGGAACCAGCCCGCCAGCGGCACGGCAAAGCCCATCTTGTTGCGATACAGGATGTCGTCGGGAAGGAATTTTTCCAGGCTCTTCTTGAACACATACTTGCCTTCGGTGCCATGCAGCTTCATGTCCGCCGGCAGGCCGGAAATCCATTCCACCAGCTTGTGGTCCAGCAGCGGCACCCGCACTTCGAGCGCATGCGCCATGCTGGCGCGGTCGACCTTGGTCAGGATGTCGCCCGGCAGATAGGTCTTCATGTCGAGATACTGAATCATCGACAGCGGATCGTCGGTCGGCGAGCGCGCCGCATGTTCCTGCATGACGTCGATGGCGCGGTAGCCCTGCAGCGACTTCTGGAACGTTGGCGAAAACAGCTGCGCGCGCATCCGGTCCGGCATGATCGACACGCCATGAAAATAGCCTTCGACCAGATCGCGCGAGAGCGCCTCGAAGGTGGTCTTGGCGCGGAACATGCGCGGCGCCCAGTCGGCTTTCGGATACATTTTTCCGAGCATGCCGAACACCGGCTTGCGCAGGCCGGCCGGGATGCGCGAACGCACGCTGTGCTCGGCCATCGCATATTTGTAGCGCCGGTAGCCGGCCAGGTTTTCGTCGCCGCCGTCGCCCGACAATGCCACCGTCACCCGTTTCCTGGCAAGCTGGCAGACGCGATAGGTCGGAATCGCCGAACTGTCGGCATACGGCTCGTCATACAGATCGGCCAGCGTGTCGAGCAGCGCATAGTCGTCGGTGTCGACCGTGTCGGAATGATGATTGGTGTGATATTGCGCCGCGACCTGGGCCGCATATTTCGATTCATCGAAGGCCGGATCATTGAAGGCGATCGAACAGGTATTGACGGGTTCCTTCATCAGGCCGGCCATCATGGCGACGATGGCGCTGGAGTCCACGCCGCCAGACAGGAACGCGCCCAGCGGCACCTCGGCCACCAGACGAATCTTCACCGCTTCGCGCAGGCGCGTGATCAGCTCGCCCTCGGCATCCTTTTCGGTCATGCGCTCGTGCAGCTTGAACGGCACGTCCCAGAACCGGGTCGGTGCGCCGACCGTCTGGCCAACGCGGACCGTGAGCATGTAGCCGGGCGCCAGTTTCAAGGCGCCGCTGTAGATGGTCTTCGGCTCGGGCACATAACCGTAGGCGAAGTAATCTTCCACCGCACGGGCATCGATCTCACGCGGCAGCTCCGGCACGGCGCGCAGGGCCTTCAGTTCGGAGCCGAAGATCAGGCGCCCGTCCGGCAGGACCGCGTAGTAGAGGGGCTTGACGCCCAGGCGGTCGCGCGCCATGAAGAAAGTCTGCTGATTGCGGTCCCAAAGGCCGAAGGCGAACATGCCCCGAAAACGCTCGACGCAGGCTTCGCCCCATTCTTCCCAGGCATGCACGATGACTTCGGTGTCGCAACGCGTCCGAAAGCCGTGGCCGAGCCCGATCAGCTCTTCCATCAGTTCCTGGTAATTGTAGATTTCGCCGTTGAAGACCACCACCACGCTGTGGTCTTCATTGAACAGCGGCTGCTGGCCCGACGACAGATCGATGATCGACAGGCGCCGATGCCCGAAGCCGACGCCCGGCTCGGTATGGACGTCGCCTTCGTCCGGTCCGCGATGATGCTGTGTCTCGTTCATGCGCCGCACCAGCGCCGAATCGATCGTGCGCGCACCGCGCGTATCCACTATGCCGACTATTCCGCACATGATTTGTTGATTTCCCTGGATTTCATTTTTTTCAGCTTACGGTCGCACAGCATGTCGTAAAGCGCTTGGTATCCGGCCACCATGGCCGGCATGTTGTAGTGCCGCAGCACCCGCGCACGGCCGGCCGCGCCGTGCGCCGTCGCCAGCGCCGGGTCCGTGACATAGGCTGCCAGCGCCGCGGCCATGGCTTGCGGCGCGGCCGGCGGCACCAGCATGCCGGTCGCGCCTTCGTCGATGACCTCGGGCAGGCCACCGACCCGCGTGCCAACCACCGGCAGGCCGCTGGCCATGGCTTCCAGCGCCGAGCCGGGCGTCCCCTCGGCCAGCGAGGGCATGGCGAAGATCGTCATCGCCCGCAACAGGTCGGCGACATCGCTGCGCGCTCCCGGCAGCCAGACCCGGTCGGCGATGCCGGCCGCCTCGACCTTGGCCCGCAGTGGCGCCAGCAACGGACCATCGCCGACGATCAGCAGCGCCAACCGCTCGCGCAGGGCAGGCAGGGCGGCGCGCAGGGCGATGAAGGCATCGACCAGGCTGGCGTGGTCCTTGACGTCTTGAATGCGGCCGACGCTGCCGATGACGATGCTGTCAGCGGCAAACGGTGTGACGGCGGCCGCATGCGCAGCATCGCGTGGATGGAATTTTTCCGCATCGATGCCGTTCGACAGCAACCGGCTGCGCGCCACCGGCACGCCGACCACGCTGCGGCTCCAGGCCAGCAAATCGGCCGAATTCGCATAGCAACAGTCGTAGAACGGCAGCATCAGGCGGCGCAGCAGATTGTGCTTGCGATTGGTGCCGTCGGGATCGCCGGCATCGCGCCCGTGCGCGCCGTTGATGCGGATCGGTACCCCTGCCAGCAAGGCAGCCGGCGCATATTCGATCGCCGACAAATTGTAGGTATGCAGGATCGCCGGGCGCAGCCGGCGCAACAGTGTCCACAATGCCGCATGCGTGCCGAGCGACAGCCCCGGCGTCTTGTGCAGTGCATGCAATGTGACGCCCGGTTTCTGGATGCGCTCGGCAAACGCCGTGTAGTCGGTCAGGCAGACCACCGCATGGCGATAGGCGTCGGCCGGCATGCGGTTGATGCGCTCGACCAGCAGATTTTCGAGGCCACCGAAATCCAGGCGATACACCAGGTGCACGATCAGCGGACCATCGGTGCCATCGGCGGCAGGCCGGACGGGCACAGCCGGTGCGGCAGTGCCCATGTCAGCGTTTCCCTGCATCAGCCAGTGCAGCGTCGATCCCTGGCAGAGCGGCGGCCAGGAACGCGCGCAGGCGAGTGCGTCCGGCGTCGGCGTCGACGCCCACCGGAGTGGCCAGCAGCAGGGCAGCGCCATCGTCGCCACGAAACAGCAACTTGGCGCGCGCTTCCATCAACTTGCCGCCGTAGTTGCTGGCCGTGTAGTCGCCGTCGATCCAGTACCAGCTCCAGACCAGCAGGTTGGCGCCTGGTCCAGCGAGTTCAGCTTCCCGCACTGCCAGCTGGCGGGTGCCGATGCGCTCGGTGCGCACCGAACTGCGGACCTGATGATAGGCATCCTTTTCATTGACCAGTCGATTGGTCGAACTGATCAACGCCTTGTCGTTGCGCTGGTTGCGGTAATAGAGGATGGTCAGGTCGACCGGCGTCGTGTTTGCAGGAGTGCCGACGCCTGCCGCAGTTGCAGGGTTGCCGGCATTGTCGGCACCATTGGCGGGCGGCACGAAGCTGGCCACGAAGCGGGCATCAGGCATCGCAAAGCGCGGCGCCCATCTGGCTGCAAGCGAGGTGCTCGTCGTGGCTGGCATCATCCCTGCAGCTGCACCTGCACCTGTATTTGCACCTGTATTTGCATCCGGGCCGGTCGGCAGCGTGGTGATCGGCGAATTGGCGGCGCGTTCCCATGCCACTGCCGGCGCGGCAAGTTGTACCGGCGCCGGGTTGAAGGTGACGCGGTCATTGTAGGTCGCCAGCAGCGGCCAGATCGCGCTGACTGCCACGACGGCGATCGCAATGGCCAACATGGCGCGCGGTGACGCGGCCCGTGGCGAGGCGACGTTCAGCGCGGTACCTGCGGCCGATGCAAGAGTTGCGGCCGACGCCGGGCCAACCAGTGTAGCCGCCGGCTGTGCAACAGGGTCTTCACGCCAGTAGCTGCCGATCCAGAACATCAGGAACATGACCAGGCCGAAGAATACCCAGCCGTAGATCAGATGGTCGAAGCCAACCGCCATGGTCATGCCGCTGAGGTGGCCGATCATCACGATCATGTAGGCGCGCAGGCCATTGGCCAGGATCGGCACCAGCACTGCGGTGAGCATGAAGGCTGCCCGGCGCAGCGTCGATCGATAGGTCAGGTAGGCATACAGGCAGCCGAGCGTGATCGAGGAAATCAGGTAGCGCACGCCGCTGCAGGCTTCGACCACTGACCAGCTGCCGGAGGGAATCTCGAAACGGGTGCCGTTGCGCAGCACCGGAATGCCGGTGATCTGCAGGGCGCGCACCGTGAAGTCGGCCGTGAAGGAAATCAGCGGATCGATGAAGACGTCACCGAACGGCACCGCCAGCAGGACGAACAGCAGGGGAAAGGCGAGCGACCAGGCCAGGCGCCGCCCGAACACTGCCAGGGCGATGGCAGGAATCAGGGCGGCGAAGGCGTACTGCATCACCACCTGCACCGCGCCCATTCGGGCCACGAACCAGCCCATGCCGACCACGGCGATCAGTGCCAGCGCCGGCCACCAGGGCTGCGGCGGCAACGCACGGAAATTCTCGCGCCGGCGCCAGATCAGCCACAGGCTGATGGGCAGGATGATGTAGCCGTGCGCAAAGGTTTCGGAGCTGTTCCAGATGGCGACGATCGAGCGGGCGGTATCGAAATAAAACAGAAACGGCGCCAGCAGGGCAAGCGTGATCGCGATGCCGATCATCAGCGACCGATTGTTGCGGTGTCTGCCGGTCGCCGTATCGATGACCGGTGCGGGAGGTCTTATGAGCATGCCGGTGCTCCGGTGATGGCGACCGCAGCAGTGGCCGTACTTGTTGTTGATGCTGCCGATTCTGCACCGGCTGCCGCAGATCCCGGCTGCGGCACCGATCCGCCGTCTAGCAGTGCATCGATGCAAGCCAGGTTTGCTGACCAGCCATAACGTTGTTCAACGCGGGCCCTGGCCGCCGTGCCCATCTGCAGGTTCGGTGCGGCAAGTTGCGCGGCAATGGTGGCGATGGTGTCGGCGGCATCCCGCGCCAGCAGCAAGTCGCGCCCGACAGTTGCCTCGATGCCCTCGAGCGCCTGCGGCGACACCACCACCACCTGCGCCATCGCCATCGCCTCGAGCACCTTGTTCTGGATGCCACGCGCGATCCGCAGCGGTGCCACGCTCATTGCGGCATGCGCGATGAACGGCCGCACGTCCGGCACGGTGCCGGTGACGTCGATGCCGTCGATCTGCGCCAGGGCCTGCACCTGCGCCGTCGGCCGTGCGCCGACGATGATGAAGCGTGCTGCCGGCTCGCGCGCACGGACGGCCGGAAAGACCTCTTCGGCAAACCATTGCACGGCGTCGATGTTGGGCCAGTAATCCATGGCGCCGGTGAAGACGATGGCACGCGTGGCGGCGGGATAGGGGTTGGCATGCACCGGCGCCGGCGAAAAGTAGTCGGTATCGACGCCATTGTTGAAAAACCCGGTCTTGGCGGCGCTCTCCGGCGCCAGCGTGCGAAACAGTGCGGCTTCGGGCTCGGAGACGAACAATGCGGCATCGCATTCGCGTGCGACCTGGCGCTCGTAGCGCAGCAATTGACGTGCTTCATGGCCATACAGCCAGCTCATCGGAAAGCGTTTCTTCTGCGCGTACTGGCGCCACTTGTCGGAATCAATGTCGCAGAAATCCACGATCCGTCGCGCTGCAGGATAGGGCTGTGCGTATTGCGCCATGGCGGAGGAAAACACCAGGATGCGGTCGATTTTCCGGGTACGCATGGTATCGCTTACCCAACGCGTCAATTTGTGATCGCGATAATAATCGAGAGACAGCGAACGGTTGCCCAGCAAGGCGCCCAGACTGCGAATGCGCGCCATGCGCGGATCGAGCGCGGCAAAATGCGCGCTGGTGCACAGCGCCTCCACCACCGGTACATGCCGCCAGTCGTCGGCATCGTCGATGAAGGTGCCCAGATGGACGCGGTAACGCTGTGCCAGGTGCCGCAGCAGGTGATACGAGCGGATCTTGTCGCCCTTGTTGGGCGGGTAGGGCATCCGATGGATCAGCAGAAGCAAATTGTCCACGAACTAGCCCAGATCCTTGACGATGTGCGGCCCCAGCAAGTTGGCAACCGGCAGCGGCAGCTTGCGCCACAGCTTGATGAAAAGCTGGTATTTCGGATTCAGCGGATTGTTGTCCGGCACGGCGGTCGCCTTCTGCAGCCGGTACTCATAGGCCAGCGGCTGCGCCTCGAAGCCCCAGTTTTTCTTGAAATCATAAGCGCCGGTGCCGAGCTTGCTGCGACCGAAATCGAAGATGCGACAACCGCGTGCAGCCGCCGTCTGCATCAGGTTCCAGTACATGAAATCGTTGCCTGCAAAGTCGCGTGCCGCCGGCATGCCGCCGCCGTAATAGGGGATGACTTCATCGCGAAAGAAGAAGCTCATCACCGCCGCCACGATCTGGTCGTCCTTGACAATGGTGCGGATCTCGCAATCCTCGGCGAATACGTCTTTCAGGATGCGAAAGTATTTTTTGGAGAAAACGGGTGTGCCAAGTCGATGCACGCTGGTCGAATAGGCGGTGAAGAACCGGTCGACCGTCTGATCGACTTCGCCGGTCAGGCCAGCCTTGATTCCCTTGCGTACCATCGCGCGCTGCTTGCGTGGAATCGCATTCATGTTGGCGTCGTCGTCGCCGCTGATGGCCTTGCGAAAGGTCACATACAATTCCTTGCCATGCCACTGCGGGTCATTCGGGTGCGCCGGCAGGATGGTGCGGTATTCCAGATGCCCGACCTGCAGCCGGGCCGCCAGCGCCAGGGCGGCAGCATCAAGCGCCTGGCGCGCTTCTTCCGACATGGCCGCCACGCCGCCATAGACACAGAACGGCAATGAGCCGAGCGAGTGGCCGAACAGGGGACTCTTGATCTGGCAAAGCGACAAGATGCCTTCGATCTGTCCGGCGCGCTCGGCGAGATAGAAAAATGTCTTGTGGCCAAAAGCACGCTCTATCACCGGCTGCCAGCCGGCGCGGTGGAAGAACGTCGCTTCCGGACAGGTCTGGACGAATGCATCCCACCGCGTCATGTCAGCTGGCGTCATCAGCCGCACCTGCACGCCGGCGCCAGCCGCACGCTCGCCGCCGGATAGGCCGGACGGGCCAGATCGGCCCGCCACGCCACCGGCAACAACAGTGCCGTGCCCGACCGCAGCAGGCGACCCGTTTGCAGGGTCCCGCAACGGTTCGACGATCGAATTCATGCTCGTCCCAGGAAGATCCGGTCCATCCGATCCCATTCGAAATCACGGGTCAATGCCCGGATCCGGTTTTCCATGCGGGTCAGGTTCACGTAATGCCGGAAGCGGGTCTTGAAACCGATGTCAGGCTGGCGTGGCTGGCCCGGATCGATCTCCCATGGATGAAAATAGAAGATTGCCGATTGCCGGTCGTCGCGGTTCACCCGTTGCATCAGCCAGCGCGAGGCGGCATACGGCAGCAAACGGAAATACCCACCGCCACCGGCCGGCAGGTTCCGGTTCATCAGGCGCACGGTCGTGATCGGCACCTCCAGCAGACCATCCTTGCCGTTCGGATAAAACGCGAAGCGCGGTGCCTCCGGCATGCCGTAGTGATCATGCTTGATCGGATAGATGCTCGAACTGTAGCGATACCCGTTTTCCAGAAGCGCATCCAGGGTCCAGAGATTGGTGGCGCCGATCGAAAAACTCGGTGCCCGATAGCCAATCACTTCCTGGCCGCCGATGTCTTCCAGCAGCGCCTTGCTGCGGCGGATGTCGTCGGTGAATTCCAAACGGTCCTGGTCGGACGCGCGCAGGTGACCGTAGCCATGACTGGCCAGCTCGTGACCGCCAGCGACGATCCGTCGCACCATCGCCGGATAGCGTTCGGCGATCCAGCCCAATGTAAAGAAAGTGGCAGTGACGTTCGCTGCAGACAGAATGCCGAGAATGCGGTCGATGTTTGCTTCGACCCGGCATTCGCGGGCCGGCCAGCTGTCGCGGGAAATATGCGGCGCGAAAGCGGAGACCTGAAAATAATCTTCGACGTCGATCGTCATTGCATTGCGAATCCGGATGGCGGCCTGCACGCCCGGCATCGTGGCCGAGGGCAGATTGCGGTTTGGTGCCAGGGTCATCATGATGTGGTGCATCCCTTCTTGATCCAGTCGGCGATGGTCGCCGCAATGCGCTCGGCTGCACGGCCATCCCAGAATTGCGGGACACGGCCAGCCTTGCCGCCGCCTTGCAGCAGGTCCTCGTAGATCGACATGATCCTGGCCGGATCTTGCCCTGCGATGGTGTTGGTGCCTTCGTCGACCGTGATCGGCCGCTCGGTATTGTTGCGCAGCGTGATGCAGGGCACGCCCAGCGCGGTGGTCTCCTCCTGAATGCCGCCGGAGTCGGTCAGCACGACCCGCGCATCCTTCATCAGGCCAAGCATTTCCAGGTAGCCCATCGGCGGCAGCAGCAGGATGTCCGGCGAATCGAGCAGGCCATCCAGACCGAATTTCTCGATCGTGGCCCGGGTCCGTGGATGCAGGGGAAAGATCACCGGCGTGCGCTGGCTGATCTGCGCTGCGGTTTGCAGCAAGGATTCCAGGATCGCGCGATCGTCCACGTTCGATGGCCGGTGCAGGGTCAGGATCGCGTATCCGCGCGCATCCGATCCGAAGCCCGGCCGTCCGGCGTCGGCAGCGATGGTTGCGGTCGGAATCGCGCGGTCGAGATTGCGGCGCAGCGTATCGATCATGACGTTGCCGACGAAATGAATCCGGCGGTCGTCGATACCCTCGCGCAGCAGGTTGTCGCGCCCGCTTTCTTCAGTGGTGAACAGCAGGTCCGACATCTGGTCGGTCAGCACCCGGTTGATCTCTTCCGGCATGGCGCGGTCGAAGCTGCGCAGGCCGGCTTCGACATGAATCACGGGCACGCCTTTTTTCGTCGCCACCAGGGCGCAGGCGATCGTCGAATTGACGTCACCCACTACCAGCACCGCGGTCGGCTTGACGTCGTCCAGGGCCGGTTCGAAGCGGCGCATGACGTCGGCGGTCTGGATCGCGTGGCTGCCGGAGCCAACCTCGAGATTGATGTCCGGGTCCGGAATGCCGAGAGCGGCGAAGTATTGATGATTCATCGCGACATCATAGTGCTGGCCAGTGTGCACCAGCTTGACCTCGACGCGCGGGGTGAGTGCCGAGAGCGCGGCGATGATCGGCGCCATCTTCATGAAATTCGGACGGGCACCGACGACGCAGAGAATGCTCGACGCAGGCGTCGTGGAAGGCTGATTCATGATGTCAGTGCGGCTCGTTGGGAAGGTTTTTCAGGCGGGGCGACGACAGGATTTTTTTAAGCGCATCGAGCACCGACACCACCGAGCGTTCGATGCGCGAGAGGCGTTCATCCATCAGGTCGAGATCAAGGTCGGAGCGGCTTCGTCCAGACAGGCCAAGCGACGCCATGCTCAGTTCATCCCCATCATTGCCGTCACCCATGTCGGTACCGGCCGGCAGGTCGAATTCCTGTTGCACGTCGCCGATGACTTCCTGAATCTGCGGCAAGGAAAAAGCGTGGAGTTCCTCGAGATACCCCATCAGAAAGAGGCGGTCGCACAAGGTATTGATCTTGCGCGGGATGCCGCCGGTGAACGCGTGAATTTCGGCGAACGCCGCATCGTCGATCGATGGATCGCCTTTCCAGCCGACGGTTTGCAGCCGGTGCTCGATGTAGGTTCGGGTTTCCGCCGCATCCATCGGGCCCAAGTGATAGGTCGCAATCACCCGCTGGCGCAGCTGCAGCATCTCCGGGCTCAACAAGGTCTTGCGAAATTCAGGCTGGCCCAGCAGGAAAGTCTGGAGCAGGGATTTGTCGTCAGTCTGGAAGTTGGACAACATGCGCAATTCCTCCACCGTCTGCGGGCTCAGGTTCTGCGCCTCGTCGACCACCAGCAGGGCGCGCTTGCCATGCTGGTCGCACTGGCGCAGGAACTGTTCGATGCGTGTCAGCAGCGTGGCCTTGCTGGCGCCCTCGAACTCGAGACCGAAGGCGCCGGCAACCATGCGCAGCGTATCGTCGGAATCGAGATGCGTGTTGACGATCTGGGCGGCCTGGATCTTGCCGGAATCGAGCTCGCGAAACAGGTTGCGCACCAGCGTCGTCTTGCCGGCCCCGACTTCGCCGGTGATGACGATGAAACCTTCGCCTTGCGACAGACCGTATTCCAGGTAGGCCATGGCCCGCTTGTGCCCCTTGCTGCCGTAATAAAAGGAAGGATCAGGCTTGAGCTGGAACGGTTTGGCCGTCAGGCCATAAAAAGATTCATACATGCGACGAACATCCTTAAAACTGCATGAGGACCGAGGCAGTGATCGCATTCTCGCGAATGTCGCCACCGAAAAAATCGGAACTCTGTTGCGAGTGCCGGGCCTCGATGCTGCCATTGAGCCGCGGTTGGAAAGTCGTGGTCATGCCGACCCGAAGCAGCCGGTAGGTATCGTGGCGGTTTGTCGTCAAGGCGGCATTGCGGGTGACGGACAACGTCGAGAACGCGCTGGCGCGGCCGTTCAGCTGCAAGGTGCCTGACAGGCTGGCGCCGATCTGCTTGATGTTGTCATCCCGGCCGACGAACGTCACTTCAGACAAGGGAATGCGGCGGGTATCGAAGAGGGTGCCGATCAGCGTGCTGCGCGAGCCGCTCATCGCCACCGACGCCTGGAAATTCTTTTGCAGGAAATACTGGTTCGTGAATGAATTGATCGGCACTGCCAGCGAGGTCGGCAGGTTGAATTGCTTGATCAGCGAATCGACGAATATCTGGCGGGCGGCAGAGTCGGCAATCTGCGGCGCATACAGCAAATTGAGCTGACTCGAGGTGTTGATCAGGCCGACACTCTCGAACTGCCCCTGCGAGCTGGTGACGTCTTCGTTGTAGTTGATGCTGAAGACGGTATTGCGCGCACGGTGATTGGCTGCCAGAAAATAGGTATTGCCGAAGTAGCGGTGGCCGGCTGTGGCAGCCACGCTGGTACGTGAAGACGGCGTCCAGCTGAAACCTGCGTTGTAGAACGCGCCTTCCGGTTTCTCGCCACGGGTGAAATAGGTGTTTTTTTCGTAGCCGCCGGTTGCCGTCAGACGCAGCGTCGGCACGATGCCATAGCCGCCATAGACGCTGGCAGTGCTCTGGTCGACTGACTGCAGGTCGTTGTAGGTGGTTTTCTGGGTCGAAGCCTGCAGCCCCCAGTTGGTCCGGATGTAGCGCGGTCCGCTGTTGACCTGCAAGTTCAGACGGTCGGTGTTCGTACTCGACAACAGGGATGAATTGGAGCTGACACCTTCATGCGTGTAGCGCAGTTGCGAGGTGGCGAAATTGCCGTAGCGGTTAAGCAGGTAGGGACTGATGCTGTAACTGCGCACGCTGGCCTGGTTGCCATTGACGTTCGTGTTGTTGAAAGAAATCGGCCCGAAGATCGACGCGCTTTGCTGAGAGATGGAGGCGATTGCATCCATGTAGAGCAGGTCGCGGATCAGGGTCGCTGCTACATTCGCATTGAGCAGATTGGAGAAAGACGAAGCCGTGCTGCTGGTGGCATACAGATTGGCCTGCAATGCATAGTTGATGCGGGCCTTGAGAAGCGCGCTGTTATTGCTCAGCGTGAATCCAGGGGATACTTGCGTGACCAGATCGCCTTCTTCGCCACCACGTCCGGCCAGACGCACGTTGTCGGTCAGCGTCTCGGTCACCGACACGCTGGGCACGAATTTCCACTCGCCTGCATGCACCGCCGGCGACGCCAATGACGTGAGCAAAGCGGTGAGCAACGACGCCAGCGTGAGCGCCATCGGTGCGTTGCGGATCTGGCGCGGGCAGGCCGCCTGCTGGCGCCGGCGCTGATTGCGCGCCTGGGCAAACTCAGTTGTAGTAATAGCCATAATCTTCCTGACCGGGAAAACTCTTGGCCTTGTTGTAGACGAGATTGACGTTGCTGCAGCCCTCGATCTGGCTCAGCGCACTCTTGACGGCATGCATCGTTGTCGTCTCGGCTTCAACGACGACCACGATCTGGCCCATCTGGCTTGCCAGGACCCGTGCTTCCGAGGTCAGCAGCAGTGGCGGCGAATCGAAAATCACGATCCGGTCCGGGTAGCGGGAGGCGATCTCATCAAGCAGGCTGCTCATGGTCTGGCTGGCCAGCAGTTCGGTCGCGTGGCGGGTGCTTTTGCCGGCAGGAAGAATGCTCAGGGTATCGATGTTTGTCTTCAGCAGGACATCGGCGACATCGAGCTTGGCGTCGAGCAGCACGTCCATCAGGCCGGCTTCGGCTTTCAGGCCAAGTGTGCGCAGGACCGACGGACGCGCAACGTCGGCGTCGATCAGCAGCACCGTATGGTCGAGTTCCATGGCGATCGAGATGGCCAGGTTGATTGCCGTAAATGTCTTGCCTTCGCCGGGCAGGGCGCTGGTGACCATGATCAGGTTGCTGCGGTTGACGGCCCGGCCATCTTGCGCGAAAGCGTTGTCGATCAACGGGCGCTTGATGGCGCGAAATTCCTCGGCCACCGGATTGCGTCCGCCGTCGGCAGTCACCATGTTGTTGGCGGCAAGGCGATCGGCACTGATGTCGACCCGCCGCACGATGTGCTGGCGGACGCTGTCGTGCTCGTCTGCGGTGAACGGTGCGACCGCCGGCACGGCCATCGGTGCCGCCGCCGGTGCAACATGCGCCGCGGGCGCAACCGCCGGTTGAACCACATGGGTAGCAATTGCCGGAGCGCTTGCCTGCGGTATCGGCTGCGCAGCCTGGTTTGGCGCAGCGGCGTGACCGGTCGCCATGCCAGTCTCGGCCGATGCTGCGGAATTTGCCGCAGCATCGGCCTTGCTTTGATCGAGCCTGTTGACTGCTTTTTCGATAATACTCACGCCGTTTTCCCTTCGATTTTTTGCCAGCTGCGGTACCCCGCCGGCTTGCGCTGTGCGCCCTGCCTGCTGCATGTGGAACGGTCGGCGCGCCTGCGGCCGTACCGGGTCGGTATGGCCGCAGGCGCCAGGTCAGTGCTGCATCATGCCTTGAGCAACATGCGGGTCAGGGTGCCACCGTAAATCAGAATCAGGACGGCAAACGCCATGCTGAAGGCAACCAGGCTACGCCGGCGCCGGCCGATTTCCTTGTCCGTCCAGTTCATCGAAACCGAACCGAGAACCGGGAAGCCGGTTGTCTCCCGCAGCGCCGCCTGGCTCATGAAAGTCGGCCGGATCTGGCTCATCAACAATGCTGCCGCCAGGCCGGCGACCAGCGCCGCCACGAAGGCCAACGACACCAGCAGCGGCCGGTTCGGCCCGATCGGCTTGGTCGGCAGGATCGGCGGATCGATGATCCGGAAGCTCATCATTTCGGTGGTCGAGGTCAGGTTGCCCGACAACTTGGCTGCCTCGCGGCTGGCCACCAGCTTTTCATAGTTCGCCTTGTTGATCTGGTAGTCACGGTTGAGCTTGGAATATTCCGACTCGATCTCCGGGATCACGCCGCTCGATGCGCGCAGGCGGGCAATGCGGCTTGCATATTCATCGACCCGGGCCTGCATCGATGCCACGCGCGCGTCGGCGTCCGACAACGCGACCTTCAATTGCTGCAGCATCGGCGTATATTTGCGGCCGATTTCGCCGGTCGGTTTCTTGGTCTTGGCTTCTTCTGCCTTGCGTGCTTCAAGCTGGGTGATCAGGCGTTTGGTCGAAACGATGTCCGGATGCGCTTCGGTGTACTGCAGGCGCAGCGCATCGAGGTTCTTGTTCAGGCCGGCGATGCGGCCGTCGATTTCGGGATTCGGACCGGCTTCGGCGGCGGCCTGCTGATCCTGCTCGGTGCCGAAGGAAGGCTCTTCTCCGGCGATTTCCCGCTTGATGGAATTGCGCGCCTGCTGTGCTTCGTTCAGGTCAAGGCGGGCCTGGCTCAGGGACTCCTGCAGGTCATTGATCTTGCCGGTGAAGTCGCCCCCCGAACGGGTCAGCGCTTCGCCATTCTTGAGCTTGAACTCCTTCAGATTGTTTTCAGCGGCCACCAGGCGCGCCTCGTAATCCCTGATCTGCTCGTCGATGAACCGCACCGCCTTGACCGAATCCTGCTTCTTGTCGCCGTAACTGCCTTCGACGAAAATCGTCAGCAGGGATTGCACGACGTTCTTGACGACCTGCGGGTCTTCAGCAGTGTAGGAAATGGAGTAGATGTCGTCGTTCGTGGTTCCGGAGATCTTGATGTCCTTCATCAACTCATCGACGAGCTTGTCATGGTCCTTGACGGAGCGGGTCTTCAGGTCAAGATCGACCATGCGCACGACGCGCTCCACATTCGGCCGGCTGATCAGCGTACGGCTCATGATCGACACCTGCTGATCAACGTTCGGCAGGGTGGTCATGCCGGAGAGCAGCGGTTTCAAGATGGACTGCGTATCCACGTACACCCGGGCAGCTGTCTGATAGCTATTGGGCAACGTGTAAATCCTGATCCAGCTGACGGTGACGACGGCCCAGGCGATGGCCATTGCATACCAACGGTACTTCCAGATTCCCTTCACAAAGGAAATCAACTGCGCTAATAACTCCTCCATTGCGTGACGCTCTCCATTCTTGGTATCGGCATTGCAAATAGGAAATATTCCGAGGATCCGGCAGCCTTTTTAGAGCGCCGAGATTATATACTGTAACGCACAAAATTCGATGATACGGACACCGGTGCGATCTTACCGTGCCTTTATTCCACAGACGCAACATTTATTACAGGATATATCCAATCTGCAACATATAATTTGCAGGCAATGATCTTCACACCATATACATCAAATGGTAGTTAAAAACCTAACTTTACGGTGGATGTCGGGCAGGAGAAATGTCGATTCGGCCAGTTTTTTCGACACAGCCTTAGTATAAAATAAGGCAACATTGTGCGGGGAGCAAATACACCATTGTTTACGTTCTGACACTAAATGATTGTTTAGAATACGAAAACGATTCGGTGCAGGAACTCTGAAAACTCGCTTCATCACGGCAAAAGGAAACTCCAGTGAATGTCATTAACAAAAATGTCGTGCAACGCCTCGCCCTGGGCGCGATCGGTGTCTCCATGCTGGTCCTCGGTGGCTGTGCCACGCGTAGTCTGCCGGCGCCTCCCATGGATGCAGCGCTGCCAAGTCATGATTACCTGATCGGGCCTGGCGACAGCGTCAACATCACGGTGTGGCGCAACCCGGAAGTGTCGCAAACGGTGCCGGTTCGGCCTGATGGCAAGATTACGACGCCGCTGGTCGAAGATCTGCCGGCGAGTGGCAAGACTGCAACACAGTTGGCGCGTGATATCGAAAAAGTTCTTGGAAAATACATACAGCAGCCGGTCGTCACCGTCATCGTTACCGGTTTCGTTGGTCCCTACACCGAACAGATCCGCGTGATCGGACAAGCCGCCAAGCCGCAGGCGCTCCCATACCGCCAGGACATGTCCCTGATGGACGTGATCATCGCCGTCGGCGGGATTACGGAATTCGCCTCCGGCAACAAGGCGACAATCGTCCGACTCGTCGATGGCAAGCAACAGACATTCGGCGTTCGCGTGGCCGATCTGATTCGGCAAGGGGACATCTCCGCCAACACGGCGATGCGCCCTGGCGATGTCCTGATCATTCCAGAGAGTTTTTTCTAAGCGGATAGCGCTTGTCGACATAGTCTGATCGGGCCCTTCTACTCCCGGCCTGGTGATGCAAACCGCAACAGGTTGTTAAATCTGTTGAACGGATGCACTTCCTTTACCTCGATCCCTGTTTCTAAGCCGTACAATGTGGCCCACCCGCACTATGCGGAGGGGGCTGCGCACCGTGGCTTGCCGGCCTGGCGCGCCGGCGGCGGTTGCAAGCGGCTGTCGACCGGCATTGTGCTGGTTGCCGTAACGAGTTCTGGAGTCGCAACGTGTTAAGGATTTTCAATCACTCGGTGTCGAAGGTGGTATCGGGCCTGGTCGTGGTGGAGTTGCTGATCCTGCTGGCGGCGACGTATCTCGGCGCCGCCTTGCGTTTCATGGACGGTCGCTTGCCCTACGCCGACCAGAGCCAGAATTTCTTCGTCACGGCCGTGATCTATGCAACTGCCATGCTGTTCAGCATGAGCGCCCTCGGCATGTACAAGCTGAATTTTCGGGAAGGCTTTCGGGACACTTTTCTCCGCTTGATGCCGGCCTGCGCCATCAGCTTCGGCATCATGACGCTGGTGTTCTACCTGTTGCCGGATATTCATCTGGGACGGGGCGTGCTCGGCATCGTGACCCTGGTCGGCGGCGCCGGCGTGCTGGTCGGTCGGCTGGTGTTTTTCAAATCGTCCGAATCGAAACTGCTGGAAGCGCGCATCATTTTCCTGGGCTCCGGTAGCCTGGCCAAGGAATGCGGCGACCTGGCCCTGAACAACACCCAGTATCACAAGTACCGCATCATCGGATTCATTCCGGTCGCCGGCGAGGAAAACCAGGTGCCGCGCACCGCCCTGTTGCCTGCGAATCGCTCGTTGGTATCCCTGGCCAAGAAATTCAACGCCAGCGAAATCGTGGTCTCGGTACAAAACCGGCGCGGTGGCACATTTCCGATCCAGGAACTGCTCGAGTGCAAGCTCAACGGCATCAAGGTGGTCGATGCCGCGTCGTTCTTCGAGCGTGAGGCAAATCAGATCCGCATCGATTCCCTGCAACCGAGCTGGCTGGTGTTCGGTGGCGGCTTTGACCAGAGCTTCGTGCGCGCAGTCGGCAAGCGCGGCTTCGACCTGGTCGTCAGCTTGGTCATCTTCGCCGCCAGCCTGCCTGCCATGCTGGTGGCCGGGCTGCTGATTTTCCTGGAAGATGGCGCGCCGATCTTCTACCAGCAGGAACGTGTCGGCAAGAATGGCAAAACATTCATGGTGTTGAAGTTTCGCAGCATGCGCAAGGATGCGGAGAAAGCCGGCAAGCCGCAGTGGGCGTCCTCCGCCGATCCGCGCACCACGCGGGTGGGTCGCGTCATTCGCAAGTTGCGCATCGACGAATTGCCGCAGATATTGAACGTCGTCAAGGGCGACATGAGCTTCGTCGGGCCGCGGCCGGAGCGGCCGTTCTTCGTCAAGCAGCTTTGCCAGGATGTCGCCTTCTACAACGCCCGGCACAGCATCAAGCCAGGCATCACCGGACTGGCGCAGGTGCGCTACCAATACGGCGCGTCAGTCGAGGACTCGATCCAGAAGCTGCAATACGACCTCTACTACGTCAAGAACAACAGCCTGTTCCTTGATTTGCTGATCCTGATCGACACCCTGCAGGTCGTGGTCTTCGGCAAGGGACAGTAAGCAGTGGCCTGCTACCACTCCGGTTCGTTTCCCTGCTGGCCGCGATGCTGACCGGAATCGCTTTCTATAGCTACGGCGTCTGTGCAGCCGCGTTCGTGCTGCTGACGATGCTGCTGCTGACGCGGTGGCGACGCAATGCCAACGCCGGCGCGACTGCCGCAGCGGCAGGCATCACTGCTCTATGGGCTGGCGCCATTGCCGTCCTGACTCTGCACGGCACGCCGCTTACCCTGCTCACTGAATTGCTGGAACTGGCCCGCGACGCCGCGTGGACATTCCTGCTGGTCAAACTGCTCGGCATTCTTGGCGCCCCAGCAAGTGCCACCAGCGCCGGCCCGCGACGAAGAGCATTGGTTTTCTTCATCGGCGTCTTGTATGCGGTGTTGGTCGCAGCAACACTGGCCGTGCATCTTTTTCCCGGTGTCGCCAGTTCAGGCAGCAACCTGGTGACAGGCGTGCTGGCGCGGGTGGCAGTGGCGGTCATCGGCATGCTGCTGGTCGAGCAGGTGTATCGCAATGCACCGGCACGCGAGCGCTGGGCGATCAAGTTTGCCTGCATGGGAGTCGGCGGCCTGTTTGCCTATGATTTCTATCTCTTCAGCGACGCCATGCTGTTTCGGGCGATGAATGCGGAAGTCTGGATCGCCCGCGGCGCGGTGAATGCCCTGACCGCGCCCCTGATCGCCTTGTCGGCTGCTCGTAATCCGACTTGGTCGCTCGGCATTGCCGTCTCGCGCCAGGCGCTGTTTCATTCGGTGGCCTTGTTCGGCTCGGCGATCTATCTGCTGGCCATGGCCGCCGCCGGATACTATCTGCGCTATTTCGGCGGTTCCTGGGGCAACGTGATGCAGGGCGCCTTCCTGTTCGGTGCGGTGCTGCTGCTGTTCGCGGTGTTGTTTTCAGGTACCTTCCGATCCTGGCTCAAGGTTTTCATCAGCAAGCATTTTTACAGCTACAACTACGATTACCGGGAGGAGTGGTTGCGATTCACCCGCACGCTGTCGGCCGGAGGCCCGCAGGTCGGTGAACGGGCGATCCAGGCTGTCGCAGCGCTGGTCGAAAGCCCGGGCGGCGCGCTGTTCCTGCATCGTGAACACGGCAACTGCGAGCCGGTGGCCGCCTGGAACATGGCGGTTGGCGAGGCACTGGAGCCGCGCGATTCTCGCTTCTGTCAGTTCCTGCACAGCCGGCAGTGGGTCGTCGATTTGCAGGAATACCGCGAGTCGCCCGAGCGCTACGATGATGTGCCGCTGCCGCCATGGCTGCAGAAGGTTTCAGGCGCCTGGCTGGTGGTGCCATTGATCCTGCATTCCGAGCTGTGCGGTTTCGTGGTGCTGGCTCGTGCCCGCAGCCGACTGGCCTTGAACTGGGAAGTCACCGATCTGTTGAAGATCGCCGGCAGCCAGGCAGCGAGTTACCTGGCGCAGCAGGAATCGGCCAATGCGCTGATGGTGGCGCGCCAGTTCGAATCCTTCAATCGGATGTCGACCTTCATCGTGCATGACCTGAAGAACCTGGTGTCGCAGCTGTCGCTGCTGGTGGCAAATGCCGAGCGGCACAAGCACAATCCAGAATTCCAGCGCGACATGCTGGAAACCGTCGATTTGTCGGTGCAGAAGATGCGCCTGTTGCTGCACAAGCTGGCACGCGGCTCGGCCGTCGAATCATCAGCCCGGCTGCAGCTCGACCGGCTGCTGCGACAGGCGGTGGCGATCAAGTCAGGCGCCGATCCGCGGCCCCAGCTCGACATCGTCGATGCCGGCCTGATGGTGACGGCCGATGCGACCCGGCTTGAACGCGTGATCGGCCACCTCATCCAGAATGCAGTCGAGGCGACGCCGAAGGAAGGGCGGGTCACGGTGCGCTTGTCCCGGGCGCAGGGGGAAGCCATCATCGAGTGCATCGATACCGGTTCCGGCATGGACGAGGATTTCATTCGCGAGCGTTTGTTCAAGCCCTTCGAGACCACCAAGTCGGCCGGCATGGGCATCGGCGTGTTCGAAAGCCGGGAATACATACAGGAGTTAGGAGGGCGGATCGAAGTGCACAGCCAGCAGCCGGGCGGCACCGTGTTTCGCATCCATTTGCCGTTGCATGTGCGGGATGAACACAGCGTCGCGCAAGCGGCCTGACAAGATGAGGATCGATCGTGAGCCAGGATAAATCGAAGCTGTTGATCATCGAGGATGACCCGGGGCTGCAGAAGCAGTTGCGCTGGAGTTTCGACGCCTACGATGCGATCGTCGCCGGCGACCGCGAAGCCGCACTGGCGCAGATCCGTCGCCACGAGCCAGCGGTGGTGACGATGGATCTCGGACTGCCGCCGGACCCGGATGGCGCCACCGAAGGCCTGGCGACCCTGCAGCAAATCCTGGCCCTGGCGCCCGACACCAAGGTAATCGTCCTGACCGGCAACCAGGATCATGACAATGCGGTGAAGGCGATTGGCCTGGGCGCTTACGACTTCCATCAGAAACCGTTCGACCAGGACATGCTGGGCCTGGTGGTGCAACGCGCTTTCTATCTGCATGCCCTGCAGCAGAAGAACCGCCAGCTGATGCAGAACCAGGCCGATTCGCCGGTGACCGGCCTGATCAGCCGCGACCCCGGCATGCTAAAGGTCTGCCGCAACATCGAGAAAGTCGCGCCATCGTCGGCTAGCGTCATGCTGCTCGGTGAAAGCGGCACCGGCAAGGAGGTCCTGGCGCGCGCGCTGCACCAGTTCAGTCCGCGCCGCGACAAGCGCTTCGTCGCCATCAACTGCGCCGCCATCCCGGAAAACCTGCTCGAAAGCGAACTGTTCGGCTATGAAAAAGGCGCCTTCACGGGCGCCGCCAAACAGACCATCGGCAAGATCGAAATGGCCAGCGGCGGCACCTTTTTTCTCGATGAAATCGGCGACCTGCCGATGGCGCTGCAGGCAAAGTTACTGCGCTTCCTGCAGGAGCGGATCATCGAACGGGTCGGCGGACGCACCGAGATTGCGGTCGACGTGCGGATCGTCTGCGCGACGCATCAGAACCTGAAGGACTTGTCGGCGGCCGGGCGCTTCCGCGAGGATCTGTATTACCGGCTTTCTGAAATCGTGGTGACGATCCCGCCGCTGCGCGACCGCATCGGCGACGCCGCGCTGCTGGCGCATTTTTTCAAGAACAAGTTCAGCCAGAAAGAAGGTCGCAGCTCGCTCAATTTCAGTCCTGAAGCGCTGGCCCAGATCGAGGCCTACGCCTGGCCGGGCAACGTGCGGGAAATGGAAAATTGCATCAAGCGCGCCGTCATCATGGTCGACGGCACGCAGATCGGCACCGATGATCTTGGCTTGAGTGCCGTGCCGTTGAATGAAGAGCCGCTGAACCTGCGCCAGGTACGTGACGAAGCCGAACAGAAAGCCCTGGTCAAGGCGCTGGCGCGGGTCGACGGCAATGTCGCCAAGGCGTCCGAGCTGCTCGGCATCAGCCGGCCGACGTTGTATGACTTGATGGCGCGGCACAATGTGCGCTGAACGGCTGGTCGCGCCGAGCTGCCGGCGACCAGCCGGCGCTGCTCTCGCCGGCATGATGGCCTGGCTCGCTGCGCTGACATTGCCACTGCCAATGCACGCAGCGGACCTGACGCAAACCATCGTCGCCGTCAAACCGTCGATCGTCGGCATCGCGACCTATCAAAAAACCCGCAGTCCGGCAGTGACGTTTTTCGGCACCGGTTTCGCCATCGAGGATGGCCTGACCGTCATCACCAATGCCCACGTGGTGGCAAAACCGATCGATACCGACAAGCTCGAGACGCTTGGCGTTCTCGTGGGTAGCGACGGCCATTCGGAGTTCCGCCCGGCGCAGATCATCGGTATCGACCGCGAGCATGATCTGGCACGATTGCGCATCACTGGCGCGCCGCTGCCGGTCCTCAAGCTCGGCGATTCGACAAAAGTGAAAGAAGGGCAAGCGCTGGCATTCACCGGGTTCCCGCTCGGCATGGCGCTCGGTTTCACGAAAGTCACGCATCGGGCAATGGTGTCGGCGATCACGCCGGTGGTGCGGCCGGCGCTCAGTTCCAGCCGCCTCGATCCGAAATCGATCCAGCAGTTGCAAAAATCGGCGTATGCAGTTTTCCAGCTCGATGGCACGGCGTACCCGGGCAACAGCGGTAGCCCGCTCTATGATGTCGACTCCGGCTTGGTCTATGGCATCATCAACATGGTGTATGTCAAGGGATTGAAGGAGACGGCCATCAGCCAGCCGAGCGGCATTACTTATGCCATCCAGAGCAACTACATCACTGAATTGCTGGCGCAGCCTGCGGTCGTGACCAGCGCGCCGCCCTTGCCGATGCCGCAGTTGCCCGGAGCGCCGGCGCCGCTGTTTTTGCAGCGCTGAAGGATGGCCTGCCCCGAAGCGCGGAAGACCGACGGCGAGGGTTATGGTCGACGTCACACGCCGCTGCAGTTGATTTAAAGAAATTAATCGTGCACAGTGGTTGTCGGTGTTCTTTACACTTGATGTGCAAGGTACTGGCGGTTCGTGTTGTCGCGGCGTGAAAATTTTACAAGCAACTGATTTAAAACAGCATTTACTGAAAGTTTCAGATAGGAATGATACTTGCTTGTCTCAGGCATTCATTCCATGTTTCAACGTCTCGACTGCGAAGCCAGCCGATTCGTCCAGGAGAGTACCGTGTCGAATCCACCGAACAGCACGCACAATGCGTCATCCGCCACCTCAACCCCCGATGCCGGCGGATTGCATCTGTCCGCGCCGGTCGACCTCCGGCGCCGGCGACTGACGTCGGCAGGTCTGGCCGCGTCAGGCGTCGTGCTGACCATGGTCAGCCGGTCTGGTCTGGCTGGCACGTCGATCGGGTCACACAGCTCCCACGTCGTTTCTGCGAAGCCGCTCGGTGAAACACCCGCGTACTGGATCGCCAGTGCCGAACAGGGCGTGTGGCAGGAAGCCGCGAGCCTGTCTTGCAACACGCGCTTCGGTGCCGTTTTCCATGCTTGCAGTGCCGGGCCGCAGGCCGAAGCGAGCCTGCTCGATGCCCTGCAGGGCCGCTCTGGCGGTGACGATGCACTGCTCGGTCAACTGGTGGCAGCATCCCACCTGAATATCCTTTCAGGCAAATCGGCGGCGGTGTTGCGCCATGCCGACCTGCAGCAGATGGCTACTGGCAGCTTCACGCCGGCCATTGGCGGCGCTGCCTGGGATCGGTCGAAGATCGTTGCTTATCTGAAGCTGACGATGCATCCGACCGCATAAGGCGGCAGCGGGCGATCGACGACGTGCATTGGCAGTTGAGCGCGACGCAACCTGTTGCCCTGCGCGGTTGGGACGATGAATATGTTTTCTTCGACCGCACTTCGGGCGACACCCACCAATTGACGTGGCTGGCGGCCGAACTCCTGATACGTCTTCAACAAGGGCCCGCCTCGACCGCCGACCTGCTTCGGCATTTCGTGTCAACCGAACCTGCACTCCCAACGGATGCGTTACTTGCCGATATCGAGGCGGCCTTGATCCGTTTTTGCGAACTGGGGCTTGTCACGGGCATCGCCGCATGAAGCCGGCGCTGACGGTCTCCAGCTTGACGGGCGGACAATTGCGGCAACGCCTGGCCGACGGCAGCTTCATCATGCGCACGGGAGCGTTTGCCGTACGGGTCGACAGCCGCTTCGACAGCGTTGCCCGCGCCATCGGTCTGCTGTATGCCGACTATCCGCTGCTGCCGGATGACGAGTTCAGCGACTTTCAGGTAAGTCTCGCGCGCAGCGGTGGCGTGCGCCGCCTGTTGCGCCAGCAGGTGCGCGCTCATGCCGATGGTGTCACGCCGTTTTTTCCGATGCCGGTGGCGCATGCGTTTCCGCTCTTCGAATGGGCCCTGAACCTGTTTGTCTCCACGGGCGTCAAGAGCATGCTCATCATCCACGCCGCCGTGGTGGAAAAGAACGGACTGGCGGCGATCCTGCCGGGCACGCCTGGGTCCGGCAAAAGCACCCTGTGCGCCGCACTGGTCAGCCGCGGCTGGCGCTTGCTGTCGGATGAGCTGACGCTGGTGCGCATTGCCGACGGCCAGATCGTGCCGCTGCCGCGCCCGGTGAGCCTCAAGAACGCCTCGATCGACATCGTCGGCGCCTATGCGCCGCAGGCCGTTTTCAGCCCCAGCGTGGCCGATACGTCCAAGGGCACGATTGCCCACATGAAGCCGCCGGCCGAGAGCGTGCGCCGGGCCGACGAGACGGCACGACCGGCCTGGTTGATCTTTCCGAAATACGTGGCTGGCGCAGCGACCCGGCTGGCACCGGTGTCACCTGCGGCCGGCTTCATGAAGCTGATCGACAATGCCTTCAACTACAGCGGACTTGGCCTGCAGGGGTTCGAGACGGCGGCCAGCCTGATCGACGTCGTCGCTTGCCATGATTTCAGCTACAGCGTCCTCGACGAAGCAATTGACGCTTTCGATGCCCTGGCCGCGGCCGGGCGACCCGACCCCGCGCCCTCGGCGCGCGCCACATGAAGACAGACACGCTTTTGTTGCACGCCCTGCGAGCGCCGGCAGCGCCGCTCGTTCTCGCCCCCGCGCAATGGGACCGGCTGATCCGCGCTGCACGCAAGGCTGGCCTGTTGGCGCGCCTGCATCATGTGCTCGATGCGGCCGGCTTGCTTGCCACGGTACCGGCGCAACCGCTGGCGCATCTGGCATGGGCCGATCTCACGGCGCGTGGCCATGCGCACCGGGTGCAGGGCGAAGTTGCCGCAATCCGCGCCGCCTTGCCCGACGAGGAACTGATCCTTCTGAAGGGCGCAGCCTACACGATGGCAGCCTTGCCGGCGGCGTCCGGGCGCGTGTTTTCCGACATCGACATCCTGCTGCCACCGAACCGGCTGGTCGAGGCCGAAAACGCGTTGATGGCCGCCGGTTGGGTGGCGACCCATCATGATGCGTACGACCAGCGCTATTACAGGCAGTGGATGCATGAATTGCCGCCCCTGCAGCACATTCGGCGCGATACCGTGATCGACGTTCATCACGCCATCCTGCCGCAGACGATGGCGGTGCATCCTGATCCGGCCAGGCTACGGGCTGCGGCAGTGCCGGTGCCTGGCCATCCGGAACTACGCATGCTGGCGCCATGCGACATGGTGTTGCACAGCGCGGCGCACCTGTTCTACGACGGCGAAATGACGCATGCCCTGCGCGATTTGTCGGACCTCGATGTCCTGCTGCGGCATTTCGCGCAGCAGCCGGGTTTCTGGAACCGACTCACCGAGCGTGCCGGCGAACTGAGCCTGACGCGGGTCCTGTTTTATGCCTTGCGGTATGCGCATCGGTTGCTGCACACGCCGGTGCCGGAAGCGGCATTCGCTGCAGCGGCGATGGGAAGCCCTACGCCGCTGCTGTTGCGTCTGATGGACCACCTCTTTTTGCATGCGCTGCAGTCCGATCTTCCTTCCCGTACCGATCGGGCGGCGCCGGCGGCACTGATGTGCCTGTATGTTCGCGCCAACTGGCTGCGCATGCCGCCATTGATGCTGGCCCGTCACCTGTTCCACAAGGCGTTCCTCAGTCCGCGTCCTGCATAGGAAGCGGCCGCGTGGTCGATTCGCGGTGCAGGCATGCGACAGCGCAGGGCGGAACCGGCATGATGGTGCAAAATGCATCAGCCGGATGCACCGACCTGTCCGCAACGGCTTATCGACGCCAGCGCTGCGCGGCGTTTCACCTCACCGAGGACACCATGCACCACGCTGCCCAGGCACTGCCGAATTTTCGACACCTTGCCGAGTCGTCTTCCCACGGGCCGCTCGACGCACAACTGCGCCACATGGCTGACGTGACGGCGGCCATGCTGGGTGCCGAGCACTGCTCGATCCTGCTGGCAGAAGAGGACGTCGATGCCGGCCGCAGGCTGAGCATATGGGCGGCCACCAGCCATCTGCCTTCAAGTGCCGGGCGACATCCGGCAGCCGCCGATGATGGTTTGGCATTGCGCGTGCTGGCCGCCGGCGAGGCCTTGCGGATCGACGACATCGCCGACTCCGCTTTTGCCGGTTGCGCCCGGCGCCCTGACGATCCGCGCCGCAGCCTGCTCTGCGCGCCGATCCGCATCAATGCCGATTCGATCGGCGTGGTCAACGTCAGTGGACGGCAGATGCCCGGCGCCTTCGATGCCGATGACCTGCGCCTGCTGGAAGTCGTTGTCCTGTTCATCAGCAAGGCAATCCAGGTGTCTCAGCTGCAATCGATGCTCGACTCCCGTTTTGCCCAGATGGCGGTCATTCAGGAAGCGTCGCGCGGGTTGGATGCCTCGCTCGCAGCCGGCCTGCCCAATCCGGACCAGGTGGCAAAGATCATGGCGAAATCGTTTTACAAGGAAATGACGCGCGCTGGCTTCGGCTCACGCCAGATCATCAACGCCGCTGCAGAAATCATCACGCAGTTGAGCGGCAACCTGCAGCGTCACAGCCGGCGACTCGGTCGCGATCGAACCGATGGGCCGGCCCGCGCGCCTGACGGGAAACCGGATCCCGGCAGGGGCTAGCCCCGAGAAGGATTGATCGGGGCGCGTGAATTACGGCGACAATCCGGCAGGTGTTATCATTAAGCCAATCTAAATGACCGCTGGCTGTCGAAGCGGCGATCCAATACAAGTGAAATCCCGTCCCCTACGCGCGCTCGTCGTGCGAACATTTTTATGCACCATTGCCGCCCTCCCTGCGACCGGCGTGCGCGCCGACTCGCTTGCGCAGGTCATACCCAGCGCCGGCCGCAGCGCCGCAGTCGGTGGCAAGTTACCTGCCGGAACGAACCCCGCCGGTGGCCTGGGCGGCACCGCCGACACCCGGCAGATGATCGCTACGGCAACGCAATATGAACATGCAGAAGGCGTGCCACGCGACTTCGAACGGGCTGCTGCGTTGTATTGCAAGGCCGCCCGCCTGGGCGATGCCGAGGCCCAGTTCGCTCTGGGCTGGATGTATGCCAACGGCCGTGGCGTGCCGCGAGACGATGGCGTGGCCGCCCAGATCTTTGCGCTGGCGGCAGACCGTGGTCACCCGGCAGCCAAGGTGATGCGCGGCTACACGGAATCACCGATACACGCGCCTCTGCCGACCTGTCTGTTGCCGGATCCGCCTGCGCAACTGTCGATGATCGCGCCGGAGATCGCTGGCCCGCCCATGAGCGAGGCGTATTTCAAGGGGCCGATCTACAAGATCGTATCGAAGCTTTCCGACAAGTCCGGGATCGATCCGAAACTGGTCATGGCCGTGATTCTGGTTGAATCGGGTTTCAATCCGCGGGCGCAGTCGCCCAAGAATGCACAGGGGCTGATGCAGCTCATCCCGGAGACCGCCCAGCGCTTTCGCGTGCGGGATGCGTTCGATCCTGAAGAAAACATCAAGGGCGGCATCGCTTATCTGAAATGGCTGCTGGCCTATTTCAAGGGCGACGTGTCGCTGGTGGCCGCTGCCTACAACGCCGGTGAAGGCACGGTCGAAAAATACCGTGGCGTGCCGCCGTATCCGGAGACGCAGAAGTACGTCCGCCGCATTGCACAGCTGTATCAGAAGGCAATGCATCCGTATGAGTCGGGCTTGCTCAGGTCAGGCGGGACACGCGGCCCGGCATGGCATGGCGCCAATCCGGCCGTGCCGGCCAATCCGGCTTACCCAGCGACAGCACCCGTGGGACCGACGAAATCGAAGTCCTCGGCGATCCGGCCGCGCGTCGTGGCGCAAGGCCAGTCGCCTGCAGGCACCGACGACGCTCCAGGTTCCCTGCAGCCGGCCAGTTTTGACTTCTCCCGCGCAGCAGCGCGCTGATCCCTAGAAAAAGTAGGTCACGACGCCCTGCAGCATTTGCCGTTCCGGCAGGGCGCCGTATTCAGTGAATGCATTTCCGGCGTTATGCTGCATCTGCACCGACACGTCGGCATGCGGCAGGTGATACCGCGCTTCGATCCAGTTCAAACGGCTCTGGTCGTTGGTGTTGTATCGGATGAAGGCGCGCAGGTCGAGATGCGGCACCATGGCGTCCTGCCAGCTCGCAAACAGGAAGACGGAACTGCGGGTTGGCAGCTCTTGCAGATCCTGCACCTGCAGCCGGTAGCGCGCATAGTTGTCCAGTGCCGCCGGGCCGAGTCGCGCCCACTGACCGCGATTCATGCCGGCGCCATTGTATTCATACTCCGCCGTCAGCGACAGCTTGCTGGCCGTGGTGTAGGTCAGTCCGGTGGCCACGCGCTGGCGGAATTTCTGGTTGCCGCCGGTGCCGACCGCGTCGTCGTAGAGCGAACTGCCTGAGCCGCCCGCCCACTCCACATAGCCAACCGTCGACTGGTTCAGCAGCGCCGACAGGTTGAGGCCGCCCTGCGCCGGTTGGCCCTTGCCGCCGAAAATCAGGAACTGCGGATTGAATGCCTCCGAATAGCGGGTGCTGGCGGTGATCATCCAGCGGTCGCGATGATTCGTTGCGCCGACGTCCGGGCTGAAGGCAGCATCGTTGGGCCGCTCCGCCAGTTTTGGCGCGGCAATCACGGTCACCGATCCACCGGGCAGCAATACCTGCCCACGCAGCATGACGGTTCCCAGACGGTTTTCACGCAGGCTGTTGGGGTCGATCGATACCACCGACCGAATCGCGCCGCTGCGGAAAAAATCGGTCGGGTTATAGCCGAAGGCAGCACCATTGCGCACGTTGATGCGGCCGGCATCGAAGATTGCTATGCCTTCCGGGTGCCAGCTCACGTAGGCTTCCTTCAGGGTGTTGACGGTGCTGTCGCCGTTGTCGCCGGATTGGTAATAGCGGTCGATCCGGTCGGCCAGCACCAGGCGAAAGCCTGGCGTCAGCAAGGCATCGAGATATCCATCGAGCGAGAGTCGGCCGATGTTGAAGTCATTGACGCCATAGCGCTGCCGGCTGCGCCCGAGGGCGCCTTCGGCCGCCAGACGCCACGGGCGGCTTTGCTGCTTGAGCTCCGGGGCAGCGTCGGCCAGCGAGAGGGCGGCTTCATCGGCATCGTCGGCCGCCCGGGCTGCAGGCAGTGCCAGAAACAGGCCGGCGGCGTACAGCGCTGGCAGCATGAATCGAGAGATCGGTCGCACGGTGCTCACTCCGGTTGAAAGCGTGGAAGGTAATCGCGCTGCAGCCACGCCTCCGGCACATCGCGCCAGGCATGGTCGGCATAGCGCATCACGGTAACCCATTGCGGATCGAGGCCGTCGATGATCACGGTCTCGGTCGGCCGTTCGACGCCGAGCGCTTTCTGATAACGCCGGTAATACACCGTCTTCAGGAGCCGCTTGCTTTCGGTGTAAAAGCGCGCCTTGATCGGCCGGTTGCTGGTCTGGTCGACCCACATTTCCAGCGAATGATAGGTGACGTCCGGATTGGCCGCCGTGAGTTCGAGCTTGTAGCAATGATGGTTCTGGCGCTCGCCATCGACCATGTCTTCCTCACCCCCGATCTCGGCCTTGTAATCCTTGGCCAGGTTGACCGTCACCACGTCGCCATTGGCGGCCTGGCCCAGCAGCCGCTGCTGCGGCGACAGGCGAATGGTGGCTTTGCTGTTGGGGTCATAAAACCAGAGATCGTTGCCGTTTTTCAGCATCAGCTTGCCGGCGTCGCGGGTTGGCGTCATGAAGCGCATCAGGCTGCTGAACTGGCCGTTGCCCGACTCCGCCCGTGAATAAATGGCCAGGGAATTGGTATCGGTCTGTTTGCCCGAACGATATTCGATCAACGTCACGGTCAGGCCGAATGGTTTGCCGGGATTGCGGATGGCGTCGCTGGCCGCCAGGATTGCCTGCGCATTCGGGGCGCACCGTGCGCTTGCTGCAACCAGCAAAAACAAGATGCTGAAAAAGACGCGGTGGTATGTCATTCGAATCCAATCCAATCAAACATGACGCAATGCGTCGACGATGTTCATGCGGGCCGCACGTTGCGATGGAAACCAGGCGGAAATACCGGCCACCAGAATCAGCCCGAACGCGGTAATGAAGATCAAGTCCGGCTCACCCCAGATCCGCACGGTCAGGGCCACTTCCGTGATTCGCCCCGGTGGGATCCACGACAGACCACTGACGTTGACAAGTCCTGAGACGATCAATGCCAGCGTCACGCCAAGCACCGCACCGAGAATTCCGATCAGCAAGCCTTCGAGCACGAACAGGTTGCGGATGTCGTCGCGCTTCAGGCCGATCGCCCGCAGGGTGCCGATCTCGACCGTCCGCTCGACCACCGCCATGCTCATCGTATTGCCCAGCATGAAGACGACGATAGTGCCGATCAATAGCGAAATGAAACCGAAAATGACGTTGAACAAGCGTACCGTTTGGCCGAAGAATGGATTCAACGTCTTGAAATCGAGCAGCGCCAGATCGTCGCCGCCGGGAATTTTCGCAAGCAGGTCACCAAGATACTGACGCGCGATCGGCATGTCTTCGGTGCGTTTCAACAGCAGCAGGATGGCGGTCGCCTTGGGTGCTTCGGAACCGTAGATCAGTTTCTGCGCCTGTACCAGATGCAACGCCACGAAGATGTCATCAAGTTCCTTGACGCCTTGTTCTTCCGCCTTCACGACATTGAGCCGGGCGACGTTGGGCGCGCCACGCGCGCTGGGGGCAAGGAGTTCGATCGCTGTTTTTGCTTGCGCCGTCGTCTTCGGGGTCTCCTGCATCGACAAGGCGGCAAGGTCGTTTGGCAGCGCAGCGGCGCTGGCTGCCACCTGTGCGGCCGCGCGTTGGCAGTTGCTGACCTTGAGTTCGGCGCACAGGTCGAGCGCCCGCGCGACGCCGGTGCCGATGACGGCTGCGTCGCTTGCGGTGCCGGTCAAGGCCAGGGGATCGGGAAGCTTGGGAAAGCCGTATTCATTCCATAACCGCATCTGATTCTGTTCATCGACCACGACGCCGCTGCCGACCACGGTGCGCGATGCGGATGCCGCAAAATTGCCGGCGATCCCGCCGAGCTGCAAGGTCGGGGTCGCCACCGACAGCAACGGCGCAAGACGGGTGTCAGTGCGCACTGCCTTCAACACATCCTGATAGCCGTTGATGCCGTAAGCACCAGGGTTGCCGTTACCGTATAAAAAGAAGTCTTTTTTCTGGATCTGGAAATGCCCGCTTTGCGTGACGAAGCCGGTTTCCAGTCCGTACGCGATGTTGCGGATATAACCGCCGAACAAAAGAAGGGCGAAGCCGCCGATCATCACCGCCAGCAGGCTGGTCATGGACCTGCGCCGGTTGCGCAGGAGATTGCGTAAGGCCAGGGCGAATGTCGTCATCGTGCTGGCGGCATGTCATCGTCATCGCGCTTGATCGACACGATATGGCCATCGTTGATGAAGATGGCATCGTCGGCTTCGGCCAGCACCATCGGATCATGTGACGAGAAAATGAACGATACCTGGTAGTTTTTCTGAATCTTGCGCATCAGCCGAATGATCATCGCGCCGGTCTGGCTATCCAGATTGGCGGTCGGTTCATCGGCCAGGACCAGACGCGGCGAGCGGGCCAGTGCACGCGCGATGGCGACCCGCTGGCGCTGTCCACCGGATAATTGTCCAGGGCGATTCCTTGCCTTTTCGAGAAGACCGACTGATTTCAGCAGGGATTCGACGCGTTTCCTGCGATCGGCAACCGGCAAACCTGCCATCACCAGGGGATATTCGACGTTTTCATAGGCATTCAATACCGGCAGCAGATTGAAGTTCTGGAAAATGAAGCCGATATGACGCGCCCGGAAATCCGACAGTGCATCGTCGTCCATGTCCTGCACCGATTTGCCGGCGATGATCAGCTCACCGCTATCGGGACGGTCGATGCAACCGATGACATTGAGAAGCGTTGTCTTGCCGCTGCCCGATGGGCCGGACAACACGGTAAAACGATTTGGTCGGATCAGGACATTGATGTCCGTTAGCGCCGGTACGTTGATCGCGTCGAGCAGATAGGTCTTGTTGACGTGATTCAGAACGACCGGCTCATCTCTCGCATTTCTGGAAGTGATCGGATCTGTCGAAAGGGAGGGCGAGGTCGGTGAAACGTTTTCCATGTCCGGCTTGTGCGCGTTGAATACTTTCCTGAGGTCCAACTGATTATCGGGGGCGTCTGGATGCTTGGCAATCAATTCCAGCGGGCGTCTGATTTTACGCCGGCCGCGGATTGCCACATGAGATGATGGCAAGCAATTACACTTCGGCATCGCTCGGGCATGCCGCACCGGATCAGGAATGCGATGCAGCGTCGAAAAATCTTGTTCTTTTGCGAGGCGGTCACGCTGGCGCATGTCGCGCGACCGCTCGCCCTGGCAGCGGCGTTGCCGGCGGATCGCTTCGAGGTCTCGATTGCCTGCAATGCGCGCTACAGTCGGTTTCTGCAGGAAAGCGCCGCCACGATTCTGCCGCTGCAATCGATTTCGAGCGAGGCATTCCTGGCAGCGCTTGCCACCGGTAGTCCAGTCTATGACCTGCCGACATTACGCGATTACGTCAGGGCTGACCTGGCGCTGATCGATCAGGCACGCCCTGATCTGATCGTTGGCGACTTTCGCCTGTCGTTGTCCGTCAGTGCCCGACTGCGCAAGATTGCCTACGCGGGAATTTCGAATACGTACTGGAGTCCGTTTTATCGTTACCAGGCATTTCCAATGCCGGTATTGCCGATCTCGCGTGTCTTGCCGTTGGCATTGGCCAGGCTGCTGTATGAAATCGGCAAGCCGTTCGTTTTTCCAGGCCACTGCAAGCCGCTCAACACACTGCGGATGGAAAACGGGTTGGCTCCGCTACGTTCCGACCTGCGCCGGGTCTACACCGACGCCGATTTCATGCTGTTTGCCGATGATCCGGTGTTGTTTCCAACCGACAATTCACCTGCGGCACACCATCGGCTTGGTCCCGTGCCTTGGTCGCCGGCAATCCCGGAACCGGCATCCTGGAACCAGATCGATGCTGGCAAACCGACGATCTACCTGACACTGGGCAGTTCAGGCGCAGCGTCGGTTGCAGAATCGGCGTTTGCAGCCCTGTCGCAACTGGACATCAATCTCATCGTGGCGGCGCCCGCGGCGACGATGCCGACCTCTGCCAGAGCCCACGTGTTCCAGTCCGATTACCTGCCGGGCGAACAGGCTGCCCGACGTGCCGACCTGGTCGTCTGCAATGGCGGCAGCCCGACGAGCCAGCAAGCATTGGCCGCCGGCGTGCCGGTGATCGGTATCTGCGGCAACCTGGACCAGTTCATGAACATGGCGGCGATCGTTCGGCAAGGAGCAGGAACGATCGTGCGCGGTGATCGCGTGAACGCGGGCCGCCTGAACAGCGCGGTTCATGCAGTACTGGCGAATCCGCAGTACCGGCATGCCGCGAAAGCGCTCCAGCGCAGCGGCGCGGATTTGAAATTTGGCGAAATTTTTCGAGAATTTGTCGAAAAAACAAGATGACCGGGGTAGAATTTCGGGTGGCGAAGATTGACTGAATTCAATGAAGCCGGCAAGGCGGCAAAGACTTTGTTAACTACCTCGCATATAAGTTGTCGGCATTCTTTACACATGCTCCACCGAATCGAATACCACTGTGAAATTAACGTCGTAACGTATTGAATATAAATAGAATTATTTTTCTGGCACAGTACATGCATGCAGTAGGTCAGTGAGAAACAAAATTCTCAAATAATTGAATCAACGACCTGACCCGGAGAACTCCATGAAATTCAAGACCAACCTAATCCTCGCCGCTTCAGTCGCCATGGCACTGAGCGCGCCGTTCGCTCACGCAGACACGTTCCTGTTCAGCCCAACGGGTGATGGTACGACCGTCGTTTCAGTTGGCACCATCGACCAAGCTCCAGGCAACGCTCTTGCAGTCGGCGGCGTCGCAGCCACGCAAGCAGCAGCAGTCGCTGGTCCTGGCGGCACATTTCAATTGTATTACCAAGCCAATCTGAACAGTTTTCTGAAGCCAGGCACCAATGCAACGCCTGCATTCACCAATGGCGACTTGGGTAAATTCTTCACGTTCACCGCTTCGTTCACCGAACAAATCATTGGCTTTTCGCAAAGCAGCTTCAACGGCACAACGACACAGACCGCAACTTTTGGCCTCGCACCTGTGCAAGCGCAAAACTACTATCGCATTTACGCGACGAATAGTGCGGCAGACAATGCAGCCGGCACAGGTTTCACTTCACCAAAGCTGATTTTCCAGGGCACGGTCGTCAGCGAGCCAGTGGGTAACTACACGGCAACCACTGCCAGCCGGACAAATCCAGTCTCTGGCCCGCTTGATCAATATACGTCAACTCCTGATAATTACCCTGGCACCCAGTCCGTGACTGGTGGCGGGCAGACCACGTTCAACGTGAATCTGATTGCAGCGAACGGTGACTTCGCCGACACGTCGTATTTTCCACAATTCGGTAATGCAACGGTAACGTCGAATTTCACGACGAACAATGGTTCGCCTTTCACCCAAGTCGATCCATCACGTCTGGTCAACGGTATCGCACCGAACGTTGGCGCGGTAAATGGTCTGAATGGTCCTGACTTCCTGCTGCAAGCAGATGCCAGCCAGACGGTCCGTTTTTCACCAAACGTCGTGCCAGAGCCAGCAACCACCGCAATGCTCGGCCTCGGCTTGGCAATGCTGGGCTTCTTCGGTATCTCACGCAAGAAAAACAGCTGATCGAACTAGCCGGCTAGCCCGGCAGTTACATGGTCAGGTCAGGAAAGCGAGCCCGTGTGGCTCGCTTTTTTTATGGTCATGCGGTGTGAGCCCTATGCTTGATAGGGCAGCGGAGGGCCAATACAAGGTAATACAGGGCAGGGAAAGGCAATTTAGAATAAAGCAAAGCAAGGCAAGGCAAGGCAAGGCAAGGAAAGCATCGAAAAAGCCAGTCCTGCAATGTTCGCCGAGGCGCAGTGCGGCTTATTGGCCAATGCCTGCCAAGTCAGCATCCGGACAAATGCATCAGGCGTTCGTCAAAACACGGTCGCTTAACTTTCGCGCCGGCATGCCGCCCCAAACTTCACCGGCTCCGATGATGGTGCCTTTCGGGACGACGGCGCCGATTGCGACGATTGCGTGATCCCCGATCGATACGCCCGCCAGCACCACGGCCTGGGCGCCGATCGTGACGTTGTCGCCAATCCGGATTGTGTAATGGGCCAGTCGCTGTCCTTCGATCACATGCGGAATCAGGAGTGACGATTGACCGACGATGCAGTCCCGCCCGATGCGGATCAATGGCGGGTCGAACATGATTCCCGAGCTGTAGGTATTGGCGCCAAGCCGGGCGCCCAGCAGCTGATAATTGATCCGCATCAGCGGCACGGGAACGAAACCACTGCGCAAAATTGGATAGAACAAGATCAGATTGAACAGCAGATACAGGTGGTAGCCGAATTCTTCTCGCGTGCCATGGCCGATCTCGCCATCCATCAGCGGCCAGATCCGCAACACGGTGCGATAGGCAATGATCGAAAACACATAACTGAAAAAAAGAAAGGCGATGCTCACCGCGATCACGCGGAGTTCGAATGCCGGCAGGATCCGCTGGACGATTGCCGTGCAAAGTATCGTCAATAGAAAAACCAGCGTCAGGAAAGCAGAAAAGGTGGCGATTTCGGGAAAACGGATCTGGCGCATGAGATGCCTTCGTGGGACAAATCCCGTTGATCAGGATCGGAGCAAGTGCAATAGCGGGCGACGGGTCGAGCGCGCGGCAGCCGCGGTGCCATTGCCGATGCGGCCCATGAAGACGGCATGGTGTGCCACCTGCCGGCCAACGACCGCTTCGAGCTGAAGCGCCACTTCCGGGCCCTTGGCATCAAGCGCAGGCGTTGCCGAAAACCGGGTTTTTTCACGTGCGTAGCGGGAAAAGATCAGGGGGGTGAGTTCCGGCTGCATCTGCAGCCCGAGGCCGGCAGCGGCGAGCCAGAAGCGCTGCATCGCGCGGCCACCGGCGACGTACTCGGCAATCGATGCCGGCGGACGGGCAGCCGTGATCACGAAATGGGCGGCACAGGCCATGCCGGGAATGAAATCCATCTGGATGCGCGGCGCGATGGTGCCGCCAAGGAACCGGTTGAAAAAATGCACCCGTTCCCAGCTGTGCATGATCCATTGCATCAACCGGGATGTGACCGGATCGACGCCCAACGCCTGGTCAGGCACGCGGTCTTCGCTGAAGCGTGCCTTCCACTGGATGACGGCGACGTGGGTATGGTATGCCTCGGGCAAGGTCAGACGCAGCTTTGCGTTCCGGAACATCAGGCGGGCTACGCGAAGCCGGTTGCCGGCTCCTTCAAGCCAGACCAGATCGTATGCATGACCGACCGCAGTCTGGAGGGCGTCCTTCTGCAATGCCGTCAATGCGCGGGTGGACATCGGCCGCCGTTGCACGCTACGGGTGGTGATGAAGCCTGCCAGGGGATCAGCAGCCAACGTCGGATCGGCTGCGAAAACCAGATCGAAGGTCGGGCTGGTTTCGGGTCCATCGGGCCGCAGGTCGGCACGCATGGCAAGACCGTGTTCGCTGGCTGCGATGCCGATGGTCTCGATCAATGCACCCAGCGCAATCTGGCTCGGATGTCCATCGAGATCATAGACGCAGTGGCTGCGGGTGTCGCTGCCATGGATGACGACATGCGTGTCGCTGATGATGTCGAAACGCCAGGGCTGTGTATTGTCGCCGCTGGGCGCCCATCGTCCGGCATCCAGAATCTGCAGCAAGGTCTGGCGCGTCGTCATGTGTTCCTCTCAGCTCTGCAAACGCCGGCGGGCGATTTTCAACGCCAGCCGTTGCAGGAAATGACGGTTGCCACCCGGGCGCCAGGTGTGGACGAATTTATTGCGATAGGCATCGAAATGCAGGCCATGCGGTGCCGCCAATACCTTGCCCCGGCCGAGCAGGATCTTCAGCGCTTCGCCGGCGGCGACGCCAGCGCACAACTGACAACCGATGATGCTCGATGGCCCGCGGCGCTCAGGCAGGCTGACGGTCGTCGGATCTGCCAGATAACCGAAATGCAAGCCGCGCGGCGCCAGGCCGAGCAGAAAACGCAATGCCTTTTCGTCTTCCGGCAGGTCGCCCCACTGAAAATATTCTTCAAACGTGATTTTGCCTGGAAGGAAATTCAGGAAAGCCGCTCCGAGTCCGAGTGGCGCTGCAGTGATTGCCGGGATCCTTTTTCGTGCGCAAATGGCGAAGGCGCTTTGCCGTGCGTCAAAGGCGAAAAAATCGAGGCCATCCACATACAGATCGACGTCTTCGAAAAACACGGTCTCGTTTTCCGGTGTCAGGCCTTCGGGAAAAATCGTGATGTCGACTTCGGGATTGATGTCGCGTGCCATGGCAGCGAGCACCTCGGCTTTTGGCTGATCGACGGTGGACATGGCTGCGCCAACCTGTCGGTTGAAGTTGGCGATGTCGAACGTGTCGAAGTCGGCAATGTGGAACGCACCGATGCCCAGGCGTACGAGGGTGAGCAGATGAACGCCGCCCACGCCGCCCATGCCGGCAATGGCGACCCGCTTGCCGCGCAAAGCCGATTGCTCGCCGCGCGTGACCCAGCCGATGTTGCGAGAAAAAGCTTCGTCGTAGGAAAACGGCCGGCTCATGCCAGGTTGCCGTTTGAGGCGAAAAGCCGCGGCTTTCCGGCACCGGTTGCAACAGTTGCGTGCATCATGATGGATCTGCCAAGGCGGTAGCGACAAAGTCGATGCTACGAGGAAACATCACCGGAATCAAGCGGCAATGCAGATCAACGTTGTCCGGTCTTCAGGCGATGGTGGATACCGATTTCATCGCGACTGGAAAAGAAAAACGGATAGAACGAACGCTCGCGACCGGCGTTTTCGAACAAGCCGCCGAATTTCTGGATCTGGTCGGCCATGTGCTGGCATTCGAGTCGCAGCAGGACTGCCGGCGCATCGACCCGGGAGCACATCCGTTCCGGTCCGAAATCCTGGAAGCCCAACATCCGCTTGTAGAACACGGCATGGCGCGGATTGACCTCGATTACGTAATCCGTATAGACATGCATCTTGTGCGAATAGATATACGAGATGTGCATCAGGGCGGCAAAGACCCGCTTGGGCGTGTCCTTGTCGATTGCCAGCCGGGATGGTTCACACAGGCGCCGCGACTGGGCACGCAGGGAGTCGAGTTCCTCACGAAACGTGGCATCGGCCGGCAGGCCGTCCTGGCCATCGAAGCACAACGTCATGGTGCCGACCGTCTTGCCGTTGGTATCGGCCGTCAGTGTGATGGCGTTGGGTTGCTCGGCCGGCGGATTTTCAACCGAATACCCGCGCCAGGAATACATTTTCTTCAGCAGCATGGTGGCCGCTTCGCGCCGGCCTTCCGAGTTCGCCATGCGGATATTGAATTCCTGCAAGTCGAACGGCGACTCGTCGTCCAGAGGCGCGGCTGGAGCCGGACTCATGTCGCGAGGTCGATTCGGCGATTGAAACGACACGATGGTCGATTCGTCCCGGAAGATCGCTGGACTCATGGAGTACTGTGCCTTATGCGCTAAATCCAAAAAAAGAACGCCTCGCGTTGCAGGCAGTGCGTGTATTACGCCAGTGGCAAGTCTTTGCCGATCAGAGCGCTTTCAACAGATCTCGCGCTTCATCCGCGTGAGCGAATGATTTCGATTCTGCAAGCGGCTCCAGTTCCTTGCGTGCCGCAGCCTTGTCGCCGGCCTTGATCAAACCTTTTGCAAGATGCAGATGGATGTCGTTCGCACCTGGCACTTGTGCGCCAGCCTGCTTCAACAGGGTCAGTCCACGTGCGTCGCCATTCTTTTCCACAAGGATCCAACCCAGCGTGTCCATGACGACCGGATTGGTCGGCGCCAGCTTGTGGGCCTGCTCGGCTACGCCAAGCGCACGATCATCCTTGTCCTGCTGATAGGCATACGCCAGGTTGTTCAGGATCGCTGCATTGTTGGGTACGGATTTTGCCGCAGTTTCATACTGCGCAATTGACGCCTTGTTCTGATTGCGTGCGCCCAGACTGCTGGCGAAATAAAGTCGGGTGACGGTATCGGCGGGATTTGCCGCCAGCCACTGCACCACGCGGGCATCGGCTTCCTTGTCCTTGCCAGCCATCACGGCCGCCTCATGTATCTTGACCTGGAGCGGACCGCTCTTGACCTTCGAAAAACCCTGCTCGAATGCCTTCAATGCCAGCCCGGGGTTTTTCTGCGCCATGTAGAGGTCGCCCTCGAGGACCCAGCCGACGGGCTGGGCTTCCCGCTGTTTCTGCACTTGGCGGGCAAGCTTCAAGGCACCATCGAAATTGCCCTTGCGGACGTTAATGCCAATCAAAGCGACCTGTGCCTCCAGAGAATCCGGCTGGATCACCAGCGCCTTCTCCAGAGACAGCACCGCGTCTGCTTCGTTTTGCATGGCCAGGTGCGCTGATGCCAATCGCAGTTGCGCGATCACAGACTTCGGCTTCGATGCAGCCAGTTTTTTGAACGTGATCAACGCGCCGGCCTTGTCGCCGTTGGCTGCCTGGCTCTGGCCCAGCAGATCGAGGACATCCGGATTGATGTCATTGACCGCATACAGTTTTTGCGCCAGGGTCAGCGCCTTGTCCTTGTTGCCGGTTTTCAGGTAATGACCGATCAAACGCAGCGACGGCGGCAGCAGATCCGGACTGGCGGCTGCAGCTTTTTCAAGCCAGATCGTCGCTTCGGCAGTGTTGCCGCTGGCTTGAGACAGTTCGGCCAAGGCTGTCATGGCCGCGACGTTCTTCTTGTCCACGGCAAGCAGAGTTTCGAAGCGCTTTTTTGCCGCTTCCGGTTGCTTGTCCTGCAGATCCATGCGGGCCAGGTTTTCCACCGCCGGGAAGTAGGTCGGCATCAGCGACACCGCTTTTTCAAAGCTTGCGCGGGCGTTGGCCATGTCCTTCAGGCCGAGATAGACGCCACCTTTCAAGTTCTGCACCAGCGGATCATTCGGTTGCTGCTTTTCCAGCGCTTTGACCGATTCCATTGCCTTGTCATACTGCTTCAGGCGGAGCTGCGTCATGACCAGCAATGCGCCTGCCTTGCTGGTCTTGTTGTCCAGCGTGGCAGCCAGTTCGAGTTCGGACATGGCCTTGGCATTGTCGCCTTCCGCCAGCTTGCTCATGCCCAGCGCCGTGTGCACCATCGCCACTTTCGGCGCGATCGCATTGGCTTTCTCGAAATATTCGGTGGCTTTCGCAAAATCCTTGTTCTGCAGAGAAGATTCGCCTGCGATCATGAACAGTTGCGGATCCTGCGGCGCGTCTTTCAAGGCATCGGCGATCACGGTGGCGGCACGATCCTGCTGCCCGTTCTTCAACAACACCGACGCCAACATCTTGCGGGCGTACAGATTGTCGGGATTGACGGCCAGGTATTTTTTCAGAAACTGCTCTGCCTGCTCGTTCGAGCCGAGGGCATATTGCACGGCACCCGCAAGCAGCAGGCTTGGCATGTGTTCCGGTGCCGATTTCAGGACCAGTTGCAAGGATTCGAGCGCGGCGGCATTGCGGCCTTCCGTGAAATCGAGCAGCGCCTGGGTGTAGTAGATGATCAGGCCATTCGGCTTGATCTTCTTGGCTGCCTCGATATCGGCTTTGGCGGCATCGAACTGACGCGAGCCGATGCGCAGCCCGGCCCGGGCGATGATCGGGTTGACGCTCGACGGTTGAAGGCGGACCGCTTCGTCATAGGCTTTCAAGGCTTCTTCAGGATGCCCGGTATTGCGCAGGTAATCCCCACGGAACATCCAGCCGTCGCCATCGCCTGGATTTTTCGCGATCGCTTCATCGGCCAGTTTGCCGGCACCAGCGGCGTCGCCGCTGACAGAGGCCAATTTGCCCAGCCCGATCAGGGCAGGCGACAGGCCCGGCTTGCGATCGAGCGCTTTCTGATAAGCGACCTTGGCATCGTCACGTTTGCCCATCGCAAACAAGGCGTCGCCACGCAACGCCATCGTCTCGGCGTTGTCGGGACCATTTGCCGTCTGATCGAGCACCTCCTGGTATTTTCCGAGCGCCATGAGCGCCTTGCCCAGTGGCGGCATCACGCGGTCCGGCGTGACGCCGAGCGTTGCTGCCTTGCGCAATTCTTTTTCGGCTGAGAGCGCATCTCCGGTGTCGATGTAGATCATGCCGAGCAGGAAGCGCGCTTCCGCATCTTCCGGATTCTTTTGCAATGCATTCTTGAGTTGAATGACTGCAGCCTTGGTATCACCTTTTTTCTGGTATTGCCGTGCTTCCGCAATCAGCGCTGCCGGATCATCCGCCTTGCCGCAACCGGCGAGCAGGGACATCAGCAGCAGGCTGCAGGCCGTTGCCTTGAAAATCAACCGGGGAGAATGCCTTGCACGATTCATGGACCATCCATTTATGTTCGATTGGAACGTCGCGGCCGCGACAACATGCGGCAATTCACGACAGATACCGCAGCGCTGAGCAAGCCACGCTCGAGAAGCGTCAAACGGGTGACTATCGGTTTCGTAAAAAGCTGGCGATCCGGAGACAGTTGCTATTGACCGCACGGCAATTACATGCTCACCGAGGGTACTACAAATGCCGTCTTTTTGGCCAAAAAGTTTCACGCCGAACAGCTTGGTAGGCGACATTTGTGAGGATGACAATGAAGAAGTTCGCGCAGCACGTTTGCCTGTAATTTCTGGTCGATGTAGATTGTCGTACCCGTTGTCGGAGCCGACGGGCATGCAAGATGAATGTTGGAGCCGTCCGTCTGGAAAAGGGTCGGTGGGATGCGCCAGCAAACGATTTTTTCGTATCGAAAGGTAAGTTGTTAAAGCCCAACTTTCAAGCTGGTTAAGTTGTCAAGCGTACAAAGATTCCAGTGTTTCTTATTGATAATTTGGCCGAGAAGTTGTGCGACTAATAATGCGTATTGTTACGTTAAAGCAACGATGCATGTTGTGCCATGCGCAGCCTGGTCTTTCAGGCAGTACTGGCGGGAAAATGGCAACTTGGCCATGTCGACATGACGACCATCTGAATTTGCCAGCGTCCAGGCGCGGCTCCATGAACATCGATCAAGGGGAACAAACGTGAAAACCAGGCTCATCGCAATTTCAGCAACTTTTCTGACATTACTCGCTGGCTGCGGCGGTGGCGGTGGCGGTGGTTCCACTTCGCCACAGGCAGGGGCGGGCGCAGGGGTTGGTTCTGGCGTGGCGCCGACAGGTGCCGGCTCGACAACTGGCGGTGGCGTTAGCGGCGGCGGCAGTGTATCGACGACGAGCGGCCTGGTGGTGCCACTGGAACCGGCGATTTCCAACCTGTATGCGACCGCACATCACTACGATCGTCCCAATAACATGTCGCCAAGCGGCGACAATTATTCCGTGGTCGTCGATTTCGTTCCAGGCGGTGACACTGCCTTTGAAGGCGCTGCTGCCAAGACGACGTCAATTCATCGGGTCGTGGCAAAAAACGGGCAGCCATTTTCCGATACGACCGACACCGAGTATTTCAACATCAGCCCGTATAAATTTCTCGGGCGTTCGTTCCAGTCGAACCCGACGTTGTATTACGTTGCTTCGGCGCAGGGTGCATTGCCGCCGACGGGCAAGCCCGGTGATACGGGCCAGCTTTATGATGCGACGATCTATTCAAACGCCAGCAAGACCGGCGGGCCGATCGGCACCTCGACCCAGACCTGGGCCGTCACCGCCGACACGGCAACGACCGATGTATTTTGCGTGAACTCGGTCACGACCTTGGGCGGTATTGCGAAGACTGCGTCGGATTGCTACGTGATCGACGTGCAGGGTTCAGTGCCGTCGATCCGTTTCACCGTACCGAACTAGGCACCACCTGCGAAAAAAATCGCGGCCGCCCAACCGGGTTTGCCGCGATTTTTTTGCTGTTGGATTGCTGAGGGAAAAGAATTCGAACCTCCGACCCCTGCGTCCTGAATGTAGCGCTTCACCGGGTTACGCATCACCCAGCCTGCGTCATCACCGGTCGCGGTCGACTGCAAAGGTGCACAGGTCCAGTAAAGCACTTTTGAACTGACTTGCCGGTACGCCGTCCAGCGCTGCACGGGCGTCCGCGACCGCCGCTTCGGCGCGCCGTTTGGTGTAATCAAGCGCGCCGGAACAGGTGATCAACCCGAGAATTTCATCGAAATGCTGTTCGTCACCGGTCTCGATGCAGCTGCGAACCAGTCTGCGCTGCGCCTCGGTGCCATTTTCCATCAAGTAGATCAGGGGCAGGGTAGGCTTGCCTTCGCGCAGATCGTCGCCGATGTTCTTGCCGATGGCCGCCGCATTACCGGAATAATCGAGCACATCGTCGACCAGCTGAAAGGCGGTGCCGACCGAGCGGCCATACTCGGCAGCAGCAGCGATGTCGGCGTCGCCAGCGCCAGCGATCAGGGCGCCGATCTGTGCGGCAGCTTCGAACAATTTTGCGGTCTTGGAGCGGATCACCTGCAGGTAACGGGCCTCCGTGACATCAGGATCGTGCATGTTCAGCAGCTGCAATACTTCGCCTTCGGCAATCACGTTGGTCGCGTCAGCCAGGATGCGCATGACGCGCATGTCATCAATGGCCACCATCATCTGGAAGGCGCGGGAATAGACGAAGTCGCCGACCAGTACCGAGGCGGCGTTGCCAAACAGGGCATTGGCGGTCTCCCGGCCACGGCGCAACGACGATTCGTCGACCACGTCATCGTGCAGCAGCGTGGCCGTATGAATGAATTCGATGACGGCGGCGAGCTGGTGATGATCGGTGGTGCGGGTACCCCAGGCATTGGCCATCAAGAGAACGAGCACCGGCCGGATGCGCTTGCCACCGGCGCTGATGATGTAGTCGGCAATCTGGTTGACGAGGGGAACGTCGGACTGCAACTGGCGGCGGATGACGGCATCGACGGCCTGCATGTCGGAGGCGATGGTGACGGCAATGCTGTTCTGGGTTGGCGGCATGGTTGCAACGAGTGGGGGAAGTCTCCGGGGCGCGGAGGTCCGCATTATACGATGAAGGCCCGATGCACTGCGATGCCAGCAGCGCGCAAGTGTCGAGGTGAGTCGAATGTTCGTTTGCTGTTAATGCAGCTTGCCGCGGTCGAAGCGGGCCGCAGGCAGCGGGCATTGTTACGATGCTGTCACAACCCTGCGACTGTCGAGAAATACCGCGCGAGTTTTGACGCTCGAGCTAAGTCCATGTATAATTTACGGTTTTCCCGAATCGCCCCAATTTTGGCCGCCAGTGCAGCATCCCGGCGGAGCATTGGTGTCGGCATGGGATTGAAAAGTCCCTTAATTCATTCGATGAGGTTTCTCATGTACGCGGTCATAAAAACCGGTGGCAAGCAGTATAAAGTTGTCGCTGGCGAAAAATTCAAAGTAGAACAGATACCGGCAGACATTGGATCCGAAATCACTCTCGATCAGGTGCTCGCATTGGGCGCCGGTGACACCATTCGGTTTGGTGCACCCCTGGTTGAAGGTGCGACGGTCCTTGCCACGGTGTTGGCGCATGGTCGCCACGACAAGGTCAAGATCTTCAAGATGCGCCGCCGTAAGCATTACCAGAAGCACCAGGGCCATCGTCAGAATTTCACCGAACTGCAGATCGTGTCGATCAACGGCTGATTTGCCGCCGATTACACCGACTTGCACCTCGCACAACCAGTTTTCAGGAGTTTGAAATGGCACACAAAAAAGGCGGCGGTACTACCCGCAACGGCCGTGATTCCGAGTCGAAGCGACTTGGCGTGAAGGTCTATGGCGGCCAGGCGATCAACGCCGGCGGCATCATCATTCGCCAGCGCGGCACCAAGACCCATCCGGGAGAAAATGTCGGCATGGGCAAGGATCACACCCTGTTTGCGCTGGTCCAAGGCAAGGTACAGTTCGTCATCAAGGGCGCCACGCAGCGCCAGTTCGTGACCGTGGTTCCGACCGCAGTTGCAACTTCGGCCGCACCGGCCGCCTGACCAGGTTTTTCAGGGCAGGCAGGACAGGCAGGACATTGACATACGGCGGGCGCGAGCCCTCCATCTAAGGGCTCTGCCGCGGTAGGGCCTTTTTTTATTTGGGCAGCGCAAAATGAAGTTCATCGACGAAGCAAAAATCGAAGTCATCGCTGGCGA